>JBICIE010000181.1:0-10845 GCA_043101635.1 Phycisphaerales bacterium JB039
TTGTGGCTGATGAAGTACACCAGCCACAACATCGCCCGCCAGGAGATCGTCGAGGGACGGCGCGAGTGGGTGCACCGCAAGGGCGCCACGCGGGCGTTTCCGGGCGGGCATCACGCGCTCAAGGGCACGCCGTTCGAGCGGACGGGACATCCGATCCTGCTACCGGGCAACCCGCAGGCGGGCTCGGCGGTCATGGTCGCCGACGCGGGCGCCGAGAAGTCGTGCTACAGCGTCAACCACGGCGCCGGACGCATCATGGGCCGCAAGGCCGCGGAGCGCACGCTGGATCAGCAGGCGATCGACGCCTCGTTCGCCGCGCGCGACATCCTGACCAACTGCCGCACGTACCCGATCGACGAGGCGCCGGAAGCCTACAAGGACTTCGATGAGGTGCTGCGCTCGGTGGAGGGGGCGGGGCTTGCGACGGAAGTGGCGCGGCTGCACGCCCGGTTTGTGATCAAGGATGGAGACAAGGCAGATGACTAGCGCCGGCGTGATCGAGCTCGATGGCGCCCTCGGCGAGGGGGGCGGGCAGATCCTGCGGACAGCGCTGGGGCTGTCGATGGTTACGGGCCGCGCCTGCCGCATCGAGAACATCCGCGCCGGGCGGGCCAAGCCGGGGCTGCTGCGCCAGCATCTGACGGCGGTGCAGGCGGCGGCGCGGGTCAGCGGGGCTCAGGTTGAGGGCGCCGCCATCGGCGCCGCGACGCTGACGTTTGCGCCCGGGCCGGTGACGTCGGGCGAGTACCACTTCGCGATCGGGACGGCCGGCAGCACCACGCTGGTGCTGCAGACGCTGCTGCCCGCCCTGATCACGGCGCCGGCGCCATCGACCATCACGATCGAGGGCGGGACGCACAACACGCACGCGCCGAGCGTGCACTTCCTGGCGCGGGCGTTCCTGCCGCTGCTGGAGCGGATGGGGCCCCGGGTGGAGCTGCGCCTGGAGCGGCACGGGTTCTATCCCGCCGGTGGGGGACGGATCGTTGCCAGCATCACACCCTGCAAAGCGCTGAGGCCGCTGACGCTGCTCGAGCGCGGCGAGATCACCCAGCGGCGCGCCATCGCGACGGTGGCGGGCCTGCCCGGCGCGATCGCGAAGCGCGAACTCGCAGCCTTCGCGCAGCGACTGAACTGGCCCGATGATGCGCTGCGCATCGAGCGCCTTCCCGATCGGGTGGGGCCCGGCAACGTGCTCAGCGTCGAAGTCGGAGATGGCGTGGTGACCGAGGTCTTCACCGGCTTTGGACAGAAGGGAGTCTCGGCCGAGAAGGTCGGGGGCGATACGGCGGAGGAGGTCTGCGCCTATCTTGCCGGCGGCGCTCCGGTGGGACCATATCTCGCTGACCAGCTCATGGTCCCCATGGCGCTGGCAGGCGGGGGCGCACTGCGTACCGGTCCGCTCACCAGCCACGCCTCGACCAACGCGGCGGTCATCCGCCGCTTCCTGAGCGCCGATCTCCGATGCGAGAGCGAGGGGCGCCTCACGACGGTTACAGCGGGTTAGGTTCACCGCGCCGCGAGTGGAGCGATCCCGGTCATGGTTGTCAGGCGCTCGGCCGGTGGATTGCTCATGAACAGCCGATGGCGAACTCGCTCTGGAACTCAAGGAAGTCGAAGATGTCGAGAATCCCATCGCCGGTGAAATCGGCGATCGGATCGCCCCGGTTGAACGCCTTCAGGAACTCCAGGAAATCGAACAGGTCGAGCAGGCCATCGCCGGTCATATCGACGCGGCAATCGCAGGATGGCGACACGCTGAACAGAAAGGCGGCGCCATCGTCGATGCGCCGGTAGTCGTGCGCCGGCGCACCTGCAATCACCCGTCCTTCGTGCACATCGACGCTCGCTCCGAGGCGATCTCCGGTTGCGGCCGGATCGGTGACGAGTGGATCCAACTGGGCCCAGACGCCCGGCGCTCGGCGGAGAAACGGTATTGCGGCGCCGGCGCCTGGTGTACCGACCCCGGATCCAACGGCGCCGAGCACCACGAAGGCCCCGTCGATTGATGCGGAGTATCCCATCTGGGCGAACGCGCCCGCATCGTCGCTGACCAGTTTCTGCTCGAAGTACCACTGATGGATGGTCGGGAGGTACTGATAAACGTACCCGCTGCCGGACTCGGCGCCCGTGTCGTCATCGCGCCGGGCCGTGATGACCGCACTGTTGCCATCCACCGCGCAAGCCCATCCGAACCACTCGCCCTGCTCCGCGTCGGAGGCCCAGACCTTCTGCTCGAAGATCCACGCTCCGCCGCTGTACCGGAAGAACGACGCGGATCCGGATTCGAACGGCTGAGAGGGACCGGCGTCTCTGGCAGCGCCCACCACCACGACGTCTCCGGATACCGCCACCGATCGACCGAACTGTGCGCCGGCCTCGCAGTCCGGATCCAGCAGCTTGGCCTCTTCGACCCACCGTGCGCCGTCGTATCTGAAGATGTACGCCGCGCCGGCGCTGGATGCAGGGGCGCCCCCGCAGCCGTCATCATCGCCGACGGCGCCCAGCACGATGACGTTGCCGTCGATGGCAACGGCCAGCGCTATGAAGTCATCCGGTTCGGCGGCTGCGGGGCTCAGCTTGGCTTCCTGCGACCACTCCGCGCCGTCAAAGCGGAACACATAGGCGGCGCCCCGGTCATCGGCATGGCGAGCCGCTCCGACAACGATCGTGTCGTTGCTCACATCAACGCTCTCGCCGAACCGATCGTGGGCCGCTCCATCCGATGGCGTCAGTCGGGCCTCTTCCACCCAGGCCCCGAGTGACTCCCGGAATACATATGCGCTTCCGGAGTCCTCGCCCAGCGGATCATCGAGATGGGCGCCGAGGACCGCAAGGCTGCCGTCAAGGCCGACCGATACGCCCTGCTCGTCTGCGGTGGACGACGCCGAGCCGACCAGGGCGTCGAGATAGCACTGTCCGGCCGCCGCCTGGCACAGGTGGACTGCCAGCATGAGAGCAGCGATCTGCGCGTGACGAGCCACGTTCGCCTCCTTCCTCACAATCGGCCAGCGTCGCCCGTCGATTCCGGGATCCCGGCCTCGGCTAGGAACACCCTGCCGCGAACTCGTTCTGGAACGCAAGGAAATCGAAGAAGTCGAGACCTCCATCTCCCGTGAAATCAGCCTTCAGGTCGCCGAGTGCGAACAGCGTCTGGAACGCAAGGAAGTCGAACAGATCCAGGCTGCCGCTGCCATCCAGATCGACGCGACAGGCGCCTTCTATGGGGAGCACGGCCAGGTTGGGCGTGTAGACGCCACCGAAGTGCCGGAACTGTTCTGCGAAGACGATCTCCTGAGCGGTTACGACCTGGAACCCGAGATGCTCTGGCCTCCAGTCCAGCGGCCTGATTTCCGGCAGCCGCAGCGCGGCGATGTCGTCCACAGGGTGGCCCCGGATCTCGCTCAGCCGGCCCCCGAGCAGGGTCAGCTCAGGGCCGACGGCGATCGACTCGACGATGTCGCCAGCGCCGAAGGCGAACTCCCAGAGCGACGCCGGCGCCAGCGTCCGGGCCGTCGGATCAGGGCCCTCGAAGACGGCCAGCCTCGGGCGCAGTTCGCCGCCGATGGCGTTGAAGGCGCCGCCGATCAGCAGTTTGTCCTGCCAGAAGGCAAGGGCCGCAACATCATCATCCGGCCCGGGATCCCACGCCGTGAGCTTCCCGGTCGCCGCCTCGAGCTGCGCGAGCTGCGCGCGAACCGCGGGCGGCGTGACCTGCTCGTAGCGCCCCAGCAGGTAGAGATAGTCGCGCTCCGGATCCGCCTCGAACGGCGTGCTGACGCCGGCGATGCTCCACACGGGCGACCCGGTCGCCTGATCCAGACCGTAGAGCGTTCTGTCGAAGGCGGCGATGAGATGGTCACGTGTGCGGCGGATCCGGCTGACGCCCAGCGAGCCGATGCCGTGCTGGAAGGTCAGGTCGAGGGCGCCGCTCATGGGCGATACCGCGGCCAGTCCGTTGACCACGGCGCCGTCCACCTTCTCGAATGTCCCGCTGATGTAGATGCGCCCGCCCGCCGGGATGAGTCCGGTGACATAGAACTCCGGATCACCCTGCCGGCCCACCGCTGCCACGGTCCAGTCCAGCAGCTCTCCAGTGTCGAGATCCAGCGCAGCGAACCGGTTGCGCTTCTCCCCCCCGGCGATGATGAAGCCACCGCCGACGGCCACGGCGCCTCCCGCCGCGACCTGGACACGGGTATCTTCTGAGCCCGTCGGCGCCTCGCGCGACAGCATCGGATCCCAGGGAAGCGTATCTCCAGTGACCGGATCGACCATGGCCACATCCCGGCGCGGATCGAGGTTGATCTGCTTGAAGACGCCGGCAATGACAAGCCCCTGATCGGTCATCGCAAGTGACTGGACTTCCGGATTGGAATCCGGGATGGAGATGTCAAACGGCAGGATGGCGGCGGAGACAGCGTCGATCGCCGCGATGTGGGTCCGCGTCTCACCGCCGATCCCAGGGAACTTGCCAGCTACGAACACAGAATCGCCATGCACCAGCAGGTCGGTCACGCGAGCTCCGGATGCGAACGTCACCGGGACCTTCCAGCCGGTCGCAAGCCCGCTCTCGGCGTCGACGGCGGCGACCTGCAGCCCGGTTGCCCCGCCGGGGAGCGCGAAGGTCCCGCCGAGATAGGCGGTCCCGCCGGCAACCTCGATGGCGGTGATGTGTCCGTCCGCCACCGGCTGCCAGGCGGAGAGCGTCAGGTCCGGCCCGTCGAATCGCGCAGCGCCCGGCCGCGGGGCGCCGGCGCTGCCGATCGTGTTGAAGTCCCCGGCGACATAGAGCCGGTCTCCCTCCGGCGCCAGGTCGATCACGAGGCCATCCGGCGCGGGATGCCACGGGAGTACTTCTCCGGTGGTTGGGTCGATCGCTGCGAGATTGTTCCTCACAAAGCCGTTGATGAACGAGAACCGACCAGCAACGATCAGCGCGTCGCCGAAGCGCTCGAGATCAAATATGTGCGGCGAGGCGCCGTCGAGGGTGACCGGCACTTCACGAATGGAGCCATCGGAAGCGATGTGAACGATCCGTGTCGGCGTTCCACTCGGCAGAATCAGATCGCCGGCGACGAACCATCCGCCCGCGCCGTCGTCGACCAGAACCCGGATCTCGCCATCGAGACCGACCAATGGGCGCAGCGGCCTGGCGGTTTTTGCGTCGAACAGGGCGAAGGCTCCCGTCGGATATCCGAACTGGGTGAAGCCGCCTCCTCCGAGGTACATCGTGCGTCCATCGATTGCCACGACGCGGGGCGCCGCGTTCGGCGCCCACAGGTCGCTGCGCGGGGCGCCGCCGGGGACCTGTCCCGAGGCCGCCTGCAGCGCCGCGCTCAAGCCGGCGAGTATCGAGAGCGCCGATCGCACGTGTAAATCCTCCGCGGTCGAGTGTTCGACTCTTGCCTCGGCCGACTCGGCGTACAGCCGCTAGGGGCACCCGGCGCCGAACGCGTTCTGAAAGCACAGAAAGTCGAAGATGTCAAGCACGCCACTGCCATCGCAGTCCGCCGCCGGGTCGCCGAGCGCGAACAGATTCTGAAAACACAGGAAATCGAAAATATCAAGAGTTCCGGAGCCATCGCAGTCCGCTGCGCAGGTATCGATGTGAATCTGATAGACGCCGTTCTCATGCAGCGTCTGAAAGCCGATGCCGACCGTTGCGATCCCGTCAACGGACAAGTCGAGGTTCTGCATGGACGTCTCGAGTACTCGATCCAGTTGGTACGCGACGCGAATGGCGTCCATGATCCCCGGCTGGACTTCGATCACCTGACCCCGCGGCAGAACATGGAATGGGTCGCCTTCAAAGGGAAAGTAGAACAGGCCGTTCAGGCTGCTGGAGCCATCTCGATACGGAAGCGTCACAAAGACACCCGATCGAGATACCTCAACGCGCGGCGCTCCGGTCCAGCCCACATGGACCCCCGAGCCTCCCGGCGTCGGATCGTCTTCCATTGCGAGCAGCCGAGGCGAACTGGCAGCAGGAAACCGCCACAGCACTGAGCCGATCGAGGTGACGCCAGCTGCCACGATCGCGTCTCCGTTCGGGCCGATGGCCGCGGGAAATGTCGGCAGAAACGCGCCTGGCAGGCCGGGGGCCGGATCACCTTCGCGGATGATCAGTTCGACGGCGCCGGGCCGGCCGCGGAAGACAGCAGTGTCATTGGTGACTGTTACGCCCGATCCGCGCAACTGGGCCATGAACAGCACTTCGCCGGTCACGCTCACGAGCGGTTCGCGCGACAACTCGCCGTAGGAGATCCCCGGCAAGTCTGGCGCGGGCTCTCCCCAGAGCGCCAGCGGCTGAACCTCGCCGGTATCAACGTACCAGATGCCGTCTTCCGAGAAGCCGGTCACCGAACCGGTCACCGCGATCTCGCCGCCGGCGCCCAGTGTTGGCGCCCACAGAAGCCGGAAGATGTCCCCGGCGCCGGGCGCCGCATCGCCCTCGCGCAGCACGAGGCGCGGTTCCCCCGCCTTCGTGAGCCAGATCGTCCGGTCATTGGCCTGCGTGATCCCCGGCCCGTGGATGTCAACGAAGTAGCCAAACTCTCCGTCGTCAGTACGGCCAATAAGTGTTGCCTCAGTCCTGGCAAGCGAGGGATCACGTCCGAACTTGATGTCCGGCGGGAAGCCCGGAACAGGGTCGCCGTGCCGCATGACCTTCTTCAGCACGCCGTCCTGCCACGCCCAGATACCGTACTGGTTGGTCTTCGTCACACTCGGTCCATCAACCTGTCCCTGGAAAAGCACTCGCCCCTCTGAAGACACGACGAATCGCCGGAGCGTGTAGGTGTAACTGACAAACTCCGTGCCCGGTTCTGTACCCGGCGCTTCCATGTGCTGGGCGGCAACGAGCTCCATCTCGCCACCGATCTCCGTGTACCAGAGCCCGAAGGTGTTGTAACCGCTCTTCTCGAGCACGTTGGCCCGAAGAACGACCTTCCTCCCATCCGGACTCTGTACCGCGTTCTCCACATCGATCAACTCCGCCTCCCGAGCAGGCAGCAGGTCGCCGGGATAGGCGATGCGCTCGGGCACGATCGGCTGGCCGTGCGCCAAGGGGGCGAGCAGAAAGACTGTCACAGGTGGTATCCGGCGCTTCATCACGGGCATCCCAGTCCGAATTCGTTCTGGAAACACAGAAAGTCGAAGAAGTCGATGATCCCGTCGCCATCGCAGTCGGCATGCGGATCGCCAAGCGCGAAAGCGGTCTGGAAGCACAGGAAGTCGAAGAAGTCGAGTACGCCGTCGGCGTCGCAGTCGGCGTAGCAGGGCGCATCGCACCCGAGGTACGCCGCGATCCGGGCCGACGCGACATCCCCGGCGTTGAGAAAGTCGCCCGTGGCCATGAAGCCCGGACGGTCGGGAAGGCCGACGACTGCCGCCACGCGGTCATCGAGTCCCCGGTCCACGCCGAACCAGCTCGCGCCGTCCCACGCCGCGAGGTTGCGGACGCTCACGCCTCCGGCGGACGTCATGGATCCGACCGCCAGCAGGACCGGACGAGCCGGTCCGGCGCCATCCAGGTCAACCACGGCGAGGTCGGCAACTTCGACGGTGCTCCCGCCCATGATGCCGCCAGCAAGGGCTGACCAGGCTGCGCCATCCCATTTGGCGATGTTATTGACGATCACATCGTCGGCCATGGTGAACCGGCCGCCAGCGTAGAGCGCCGGGCCGGATCCATCGTCGTAGATCGCGAGCGCTGCGACCCGGTGGGAGCCCGCGGCGATGCTCATGCCCTTGCCGAGGCCTGACCAATCGGTCCCGTCCCAGCGCGCAATGCCCGCCGATTCCACCCCTCCAGCGGTGGTGAAGTACCCTGCCACGAACAGCGCCGTCCCGCGCCCATCGTCGAACACCGCCAGATCCCGGACGGTCGGCGCGCCCGGCGCGGCCAGGTCTCCGGCCAGCGCCGACCAGTTTCGTCCATCCCATCGAGCAATGCCCGGTGTTGCCAGTCCCCCGGCCTTGGCGAAATCTCCGCCGACGAACAGCCGCGGATTGGCCGGTCCCGCCCCATCTTCGTCGTACGCCGCGAAGGCGCGCACGATCCCGTCGGCGCCGAGACCCAGCGGCCACCAGAATGTCCCATCCCATCGGGCAACGCGCGGCGCGTTGACGATACCCGCCTTGGTGAACTCACCGCCGACGAGCAGGGAGACCGGATCCGGTCCATCACCATCCGGGTCGAGGACTGCAAGACCACGGACCGGGCCGTTGAGCGGCGGGCCGACGGCGGCAAACTGCGAGCCGTCCCACAGCGCCAGGCCGCTGGTGGACGCTCCACCGGACGAGCCGAACTCACCGCCGACAAACACGGACGCTGACGGCGCCCCCGCGACAGCGCCGACCGTCAGGGCATGACCGGAAGCGCTCAGCCCGCCGCTCGGCTCAGTCCACTGGGCGCCATCCCAGAACAGAATGACGGCCTCCTGGAACGGACGGCTGGCGAAGATCATCGTCCCGCCGGCCGCCAGCGCCGATGGCTGCGGCCCCGCCCCATCAGGATCGACACCAATGAGGTCGTAGACCGTCCCGCCGTTGATCTGCGGCCCGACAGCGCTCCACGTGATCCCATCCCACCGGACGATGCGCTGGATCAGGCCGCTGACAGCGCCCGACGCGTAGTGGACCTGGTGGAAACTCCCGCCGATGAACAGGCGCGCCGGAAAGGGGCCGGCGCCGTCCTCATCGAACACCCGCATGGATCGGATCTCATCTGCCAGGCCCCCTTCCATCGGGGCCCAACTGACGCCATCGAACTGGGCGATGTTGCGCACCGTGATCCCGCCGGCGATCGTGAACTTGCCGCCGGCCACGAGCGTCTGTGGCAGTGGCCCCGGCCCATCACCGTCGAAACTCGCCAGCGCGTACACAGCGTCGCTCGAGCCACCGCTGATCCCGCCCGCGATTCTCGACCATGCTGCGCCATCCCACCTGGCGACATAGCCGGTGATCTTGCCACCGGCCACCTCGAACCGCCCGCCGGCGATCAGGGCAAGCCCGCTGCCGTCGTCGTGCGTGGTCAGGGCGTGCACGGAGTCGTCCACGCCGCCGCCGACATCGGCCCAGGCGCTGCCATCCCAGCGGGCCAGGTTCGAAACGGGCGTGCCGCCGGCCAGCGCGAAGGAGCCCCCGACGTAGAGCGCCGCCGGCTCGCCTCCAGCCCCATCCAGATCGGCCGCAAGCAGAGAATAGGCCGAGCCGTCGAGGCCGCCGCCGACCGGCGACCAGGATGTCCCGTCCCACCGGGCGATCCCGCGCATTGCGGCGCCGCCCACCGTCGAGAAGGTCCCGCCGGCAAACAGCGCCGGCGCCGCGGGTCCGGCGCCATCCTCGTCGAACACTGCGAGGGCCACGACCGCCCCGTCATCCACTCCGGCGCCCACATCGACCCAGCGCCCACCCTGCAGGCGCCCGATGCGATCGGGAAACGGCCCGAACAGGCTGGTGAACCGGCCGCCCGCATAGACAGCCGGCGCCCGCGGCCCATCGCCATCGTCGTCGAAGACGGCCAGGGCGCGAATCTCCGGTGTCAGGAGCGCCGACGAGAAGTCGCCGCTCCACCCCGGCTCGCACGGCTGCGCCACCGCCGCGGCGGCCGATAGCCCGAACAGCCCCGCAGCGAGAGCGCCTCGAACACCGTTCATGGGCAGCCCTTTGCAAACTCGTTCTGGAAACACAGAAAGTCGAAGAAATCGAGGATCCCGTTCCCGTCGCAGTCGGCGCGCAGATCACCGGCGCCGAACAGGTTCTGGAAGCACAGGAAGTCGAAGAAGTCCAGGACTCCGTTCCCGTCGCAGTCGGCGACACAGTCGCACGCATGGGTCCATTCGGCCACGTTGCTGGATCCGACCCCACCGGCCAGCGAGAAGAACCCACCGGCCCACAGGACCGGCTCAGGCCCGCTGTCCACCAGTTCGATTGCGCTGACGAGCCCGGTTTCCATGTCACGCCGGACACCATCGCCAAGCGCACGCCAGCCCTCGGTCGAACTCCACAGCGCGATCGAGTTTGCGGCCACGGTCCCGGCCTGGTCAAACGAGCCGCCTACGGCGACCATGGCCTTGCCATCAATCTCCAGCGGCTGAAACGCGGCGGCTCCGCTCTTGAACGGACCTGTGACAAGCCCTCCGCCGAGATCGTGCCAGGCCGATCCGTCCCACCGGGCCGCCCCTGTCAGCGCCTTGCCGCCAATGACCGTAAACTCGCCGCCGGCAAGGAGATGGCGCCCGCCGGCATCCTGAAACGACCCGAGGCTGAAGACCCGGTCGTTTGCGCCGCCGCCCAGCGCGGACCACGCCGCGCCATCCCAGCACGCGATGTGGTTGGCGTCGACGCCAGCGAGTCCGCCAGCGCGCACGAACTCCCCGCCGACATAGAGCTTCGGACCGGCGCCATCGTCGTGCGAGGTCAGGGCGAAGCCAACGTTGTCCAGCCCCCGCCCGAGGGGGCTCCAGGTCGACCCGTCCCACCTGGCGACCCGATTGACGAACACGCCTCCGGCCTGGGTGAAGAACCCGGTCGCGTACAGGGCCGGCCCGGCGCCATCGTCGTGCACGGCGAGGTCGCGGACACCCTGGTGCTCCCCGCCGGGCACGCCACCTCCCACCGGCTCCCATGCCGAGCCGTTCCACTTTCCGACGCCTGTGACATCTCCATCGCCGGACTTGAGGAAGTCGCCGCCGGCGTAGATGGCGGGCCCGCCGCCATCGTCGTAACTGGCCAGCGCAAAGACCGGCATGTCGAAGCCGTCGCCGACGGGCTCCCACGTTCCCGCCCGATTGCGGATCACGTGGTACGCTGCAGCCCCGGCGCCGAACGTGAACCGCC
>JBICIE010000182.1:0-6547 GCA_043101635.1 Phycisphaerales bacterium JB039
CAGCGAGACTGAGGGGGTACAACCAGGCGAGCGCTCCTCAGACACTTCCAACTCCCGCAGCGCCGCCGACAACCACACCAGCGCATGCGCACCTCCGGACGCTGATCACGCGCGCGACCGCTCTGCATCGCAGCCATCTCGCGCGGCGCGCAGCGCAACCTCAGCGGACTCCCAGACGCCAGGCCTCGAAGGCCATCCCGATGCCTTCCCGCGAACCTCATCACCGCGCCCCGCCGCCGCCCTCCGCGCTGCCGCTGGCGCCACAAGCGCCCGCGCCCCGCCCTGACCCCGTTGGCGTGAGCAGGCCGCCGAGCGTGTCAGCCCGCATGTCGCAAACTGCCAACCCCCCGACCAGGTTCGCTCGCAAGCGAACGGCTGACCGGCCCCTGATCGCCGCCTCATCCGATACCATGGCGCCAGGCCCGCGCCCGCAGCAGCGCCCGAAGTCCTCGACATCCTCCAGCGCATCTGGGGCTACGACACCCTGCGCCCGCTCCAGGCCGAGGCCATCGACGCCGCCCTCGCCGGACGCGAGGCCCTCGTCGTGCTCCCCACCGGCGCCGGCAAGAGCCTGTGCTACCAGCTTCCGGCCCTGGTCACCGGCAAGCTCACGGTCGTGGTCAGCCCGCTGATCGCCCTGATGAAGGACCAGGCCGATGGCCTGCGCCTGGCCGGCTATCCCGCCGCGGCACTGCACAGCCAGCTCGAGGCGGCCGAGGCCCGCGAGGCGATGGACCTGCTGGATTCCGGCGAGCTGCGCCTGCTGCTGGTGGCGCCGGAGCGCCTGCTGACCAGCGGCACGCTGGCGCGACTGGCCCGCCGCGCCGATCGCATCGGCGCGTTCGCCATCGACGAGGCCCACTGCATCAGCCACTGGGGCCACGACTTTCGGCCCGAGTACCGGCGCCTGGCCGAGCTGCGCGAGGTCTTCCCGGGCGTGCCGATGCAGGCCTACACCGCGACGGCCACGCCGCGGGTGCGCGATGACATCTGCCGCCAGCTTCGCCTCCAGGATCCGGAGATCATCGTCGGGCCGGTGGACCGCCCGAACCTCAACTACCGCATCGTGGCCCGCGCCCGCGCGGCCGATCAGGTCGCCGAGGCCGTGGCGCGCATGGGCCCGGGCGCCGCGATCGTCTACTGCATCAGCCGCAAGGACACCGAGCGCATGGCCCAGGCCCTGACCAGCCGCGGGCACGAGGCGGAGGCGTATCACGCGGGCCTGAGCGCGCGCGACCGCCGCCGAATTCAGGACCGCTTCAGCCGCGAGCAACTCAACATCGTCTGCGCGACGGTGGCGTTCGGCATGGGAATCGACCGCAGCGATGTGCGTCTGGTCTGCCACGCTGCCATGCCCAAGAGCGTCGAGTCGTACCAGCAGGAGTCCGGCCGGGCCGGGCGCGACGGCCTGCCGGCCGAGTGCCTCATGCTCTACTCCGGGGCGGACGCCACCAAGTGGCGCGAGCTGATCCGGCTCAGTGCAGCAGAGAGCGGCGGCGATGAGGCCGCCCTTGCCGCGCAGATGGAACTGATCGACCAGATGCAGGCCTTCTGCGCCCGCTTCCGCTGCCGCCACCGGGGGCTCGTCGAGCACTTCGGACAGGAGTATGTGCCGGCAGGCGGGGTACCCCCCCACTCCGTGGGGGCTCCCCCCGGGCGGATGGACTCGTGCGGAGCGTGTGATGTATGCCTCGGCGAAGTCCAGCCGATCCCCGACTCGACGACGATTGCCCGCAAGATCCTGTCGGCGGTGGCCCGTACCGACCAGCGCTTCGGCGCAGCCCACATCGCCGATGTCCTCCGCGGCAGGGCCAACGATCGCATCACCGAGCGCCGGCACAACGAACTGAGCGTCTTCGGGCTGCTGCGCAACTGCTCCAAGGCGGACATCACCGCGTGGATTGGTCAGCTTGTCGATCAGGGCGTCCTGGCGCGGGTCGGTGTGGAGTACCCGGTGATCGCGCTGGGCCCGCACGGCCTCGAGACGCTCCGCGGCCAGCGCGAGGCGAAGCTGATCAGCGTGTCGCGCCCGAAGCGCGGGGGCGGATCGCCGGGCGCGCGGCAATCGGCCGATGCGGCGCCGCTGGCGCCGAAGGATGAGGCGATGTTCGAGGCCCTGCGGGCCCTTCGCCGGCGCATCGCCGAGGAAGGCGGAGTACCACCGTACGTGATCTTCACGGACGCCACCCTGCGCGAGATGGCCCGCCGCCGGCCCCGGACCCTCGCGGCGATGCTGGAGATCAAGGGCGTCGGCGACCAGAAGCTGCGCCAGCTTGGCCCGGCGTTCCTGGAGGCGATCGCGCAGCATCAGGGCGATGCGCCGGAGACATGAGGCGACGCCGCGCTCGGCTCCATCAGCCGGCGTCCCGCTATAGTGCGTCGAGCGAGCCGGGCGCAACGGGGATCCGATGAAGGGGATGCGAAGGTGGACGGGCGGCGCGATCGCCGTCCTGGCGGGCGGGCTGATCGGCGCGACCGACCTGGCGGCGGGTCTGGGCCTCGATGAGGCGCAGCGCGTGGCGCTGGCGATCGTGATCATCGCCGGCACGCTGTGGATCACCGAGGCGATCCCGATCTACACCACCAGCCTGCTGGTGCTGCTGCTGTCGCTGGTCTGGCTGCGTCCCGCGATGGCGGAGGCGCCGCCGCCGAGCGCGTTCACCGAGCCGTTCTTCTCCGATGTGATCCTGCTGTTCCTGGGCGGGTTCGTGCTGGCCGCGGCCCTGCGCAAGTACCGGATCGACGAGATCCTGGCCCGCGGGGTGATCCGGCGCTCGGGCGCCTCCGTGCCGCGCCTGATGGCGGGCGTGCTGCTGATCACGGCGTTTCTGTCGATGTGGCTGAGCAACACGGCGACCGCGGCCATGATGCTGACCTTGGTGTATCCCATACTGCGGCTGCTCCCGAACAACCCCAACGCCCGCCGGGCCCTGGTGCTGTGCGTGCCCTTCGGCGCCAACATCGGGGGGCTGGGCACACCGATCGGCAGTCCTCCCAACGCGATCGCGATGCAGTACCTCCGGGGCATCGGGCATGCCCCGGGTTTCGTGACGTGGATCGCGATGTCGTGGCCGGTGATGCTCGTGATGCTGGTGGCGGCGTGGGCCCTGCTGATCTCGCTGTTCGGCGGGCGCGGGGCCCGGATCGACGAGTTGCCCGAGCAGCAGCCGGTGGAGCTGTCCGGCCAGTCGTACCTGGCCATCGGCGTGACGCTGCTGACGGTGGCAGGCTGGCTGACCGGCGATCTGCACGGCTTTTCCACGGGTACGGTGGCCCTGGTCCCGGTGATCGTGCTGTTCGGGGCGGGGGTGCTCAACCGGCAGGACTTCCGTACGCTGTCGTGGGACATCCTCATCCTGATGGGCGGCGGGCTGTGCCTGGGCGTGACGATGGGTGCAAGCGGGCTGGCCGAGTGGCTGGTGGCGCAGATTCCGGCGGACGCTGTCGGGATGGTCGGACTGATCGCGATCATCGCGGTGGTCGCGTGCGTGATGTCGTCGCTGATGAGCAACACGGCGACGGCCAACCTGCTGATGCCGATCGCCATCGGCGTGGCGGCGGGGGACCCGTCGCTGGCGCTGGTGTCGATCGCCTTTGCCTGCTCGCTTGCGATGGCGCTGCCGATCTCGACGCCGCCGAACGCGATCGCGTTCGGGTCGGGCGAGATCTCGACGGCGGACATGTTCAAGTCGGGCCTTGCGCTGACGGCGGCGGGCGTCGTGCTGGTCGTGGTCGCCTCGGCGCTGTGGTGGCCGATCTTCCCCGCGATGCAACCCGGAGGCGGACCATGATCATCGAGCAGTCGTGCCGGGCGTGTGCATCGAAGACGATGCGCAACTACCTGATGGAGCAGCCGGGGCAGCCGATCGAGGTGTACGTGCGCTGTGCCGCGTGCGGCGAATTCGTCTCGCGCTATGTGCTCAGCGAGTACTACTACCACCAGGCCGCCTACGAGTCCTTCGTGCGCACCCGCGGCGCCCAGATGCGCGAGAGCGGCCGGAGCGTGCTGGAGGACTTCGAGGAACTGAAGCAGCGGTCGCTACAGGGCTACGAGACGCTGCTGAGCCGGCTGGCGGAGCGGCCGGAGGCGGGCCGGCAGGAGGCCGGCGAGCAGCCCCCTGGCGAGGCTGCGGCGCCGGGCGAGGCGTGAGCCGATTGACCCCCGGGGCGTGAGGCTGTAGACTGGCAGTCGCCGCCATCGCAGTGCGGCAGCAGGAGGGAGAGATGGCGCAGCCCGCGGCGGTGGCTGGCTTCCGGGTCGATGTGTACGCCCTGGTCGATCGGCCGACGGCGATGGCGTGGGGCCCGGGGGGCGCGTTCGGCGACGATCTTTACGTCGCAACGGGTTCCGGTGACATCCTGCGCGTGGGTGATGGGGGAGTCACGACGCTCTTCGCGACGGGCCTGGCGTATCCGACCGGGCTGGCGTTCGCGGAGACGCCGGCGTTCGGCGATCTGCTGTACGTGACGGAACTGGCCGACGGGAAGATCCGGACGGTGGACAGCGCCGGGGTTGTGGGCGACTTCGTGACAATCGCTGGCTCGAGCGTCAATCTGGCGGATCTGGCGTTCGGGCCGGGGACCGGCGGGTTCACGAACGAACTCTACGTCACCGATTCAGCCACTTCCGGATTTGTGGCGGGCAAGTTGTACCGCATCGACGCGGCGGGAGGGGTGACGACGCTGTTCGGGACCGACCCGTTCACTGCGCAGGACATGGTGTTTGCGGTCGGGGCGGGATTCGGCGCCGGGCTCATTGTTGCCGACGCGCTCAACTACGCGGTCGATGATGGGGGCGTGCGCAGCTTCGACGCCGCGGGCGGATTCGTCGAACTGATCTCGGCGCCGGCAAGCGATCTGTTCAATCCATCGGGCGTGGCCCTGGGGCCGGGAGGCGCATTCGGCGCCGATCTGTATGTGTCGGACTTCGGGACGAACACGATCTACACGCTGTCAGCGGGGGGCGTGCTGGTGGAGTTCGCGACCGGCTTCTGCTTCAGCACGGGCGGAAACTCGTTCGACGCTGACCTGCTGTTTGCAGAGGACGCCTCGTTCCTGCTGGTGGCGGATTACACCAGAGACGCGATCTACCGCATCGGCCCCGGCGAGCCGCCGTGCCGGGCCGACTGCGATGGCTCCGGCGCGCTCGACTTCTTCGACTTTCTGTGCTTTCAGAACCTGTTCGCCGTGGGCCATCCGGAGGCGGACTGTGACGGCTCGTGCACGCTGGATCTGTTCGACTTCCTGTGCTTCCAGAACGAGTTCGCAGCGGGATGCCCGTAGCCGGCGCGCACAGAAAGCCCGCTCCGCGGCGGGGAGGTCGAGCCGGGAGCGGGCCTTCAGACGGTCTGCGGTGATACCGGTCACGGCCGGACGCTGTTACATGCGCCGGCGCCTTGTCGCGATCGGCTTGCGACGATCCCGCAGCGCGATGGGCCTCAAACGCCTGCGAGCTGACCGACCCCGAAGGGCCGGAGGTTCACCGAGCCGGAATCGGAGATCAGAGCGACGTGATTGGGAGGGATCGATTCCCAGCCCGGGTCATCGCTGAGCGGCTCGGAGGCGACGATCACGGCGCCGTGACCTTCCTCCGGGTCGAGCATGCGGCAGACGCCACCTTCGCAGACGTAGCGGCGGCCGCGGTGCAGGTACAGCGACTCGGCGTACTTCGGATCGTTGGTGGTGAAGCGAACGGCCGCGGCGGTCCGGCCGTTGCTGAAGGCGCAGTTCAGGTAAGTGTGGTCATCCAGCCCGGCGTCGCGACCCAGCGCCAGCGCCACGCCGAGGGCTCGCTCCAGCGCATCGCCGAGGTCGTCGGCGGTGGCGCCGCCATCTGCGAGGCCGCAGTGGCGCAGCGCATCCATCGCCAGTGCGAAGAAGTGCTCGGAATCCGTCAGGCCATGGATGAGGCCGAAAGACTCGTCGGTGAGGCGTGAGAGCATGGCGCGCCGGATGCGCGTGAAGCCGCCGATGTCGCCGTTGTGCATGAAGGCGTAGGGGCCGGCGCTGAACGGATGGCAGTTCACCTCGCTGACGGCCGTGATCTGGGTGGCCGCGCGGACA
Source organism: Phycisphaerales bacterium JB039 (assembly GCA_043101635.1). GTDB lineage: Bacteria > Planctomycetota > Phycisphaerae > Phycisphaerales > UBA1924 > CAYMJK01. Next base: position 6,064 of record JBICIE010000182.1, read on the forward strand.
TGAGCCATGATGGCGCAGCTGCGGGTCAGGCGCGCCAGGTGCAGAAGGTTGGCGTTGTTCCACGCGGGGGTGATGCTCCGGAAGAGGCCCGGCCGGGCGCCAAGGTCATGCTTCCACCAGGCGAAGCCAAAGCCGTCGCCGTTGACCGGCTCCTCGCGCTCCTGGGACTTGAAGCTCTGGTTGACGATGGAGTGCGAGGGCTCGGTGATGAGCGAGCTGAGCGTGAGTTCGGGGCCGAGATAGAGGACGAAGCGGCACATGGGGTGGGGGAAAGAGAATAGAGACTGAGAGAAGAGAGACTAAGAGACTAAGAGACTAAGAGACGGAGAGACGGAGAGACGGAGAGACGGAGAGACGTGTGGGGGTCAGAGGGGGCGGGCGGGGGTTGTGCGGTCGGAGACGAGGTTGCCGGTGTTGAGGGGGCTGGAGGGTTCGACGAGGAGGACGTGGCACTCGTCGTCGGCGATGGGGAGGTGTTCCGTGC
>JBICIE010000183.1:0-6105 GCA_043101635.1 Phycisphaerales bacterium JB039
CCGCTGGGCGGTGACTTCAACGGCGAGGTTCTTGACATCGCGTACCAGCGCGAAGGCTCCGAGGATGTGGTGTACGTCGCCGGGCGGTTCACGTTCGGCGCCGGGGCTGCAGCGTACCACGTGATCCGCCCGGCGACGTACACCACATCCTCGGAGCCTTCGCGCTGGTACGCGATGTCAAGAACCTCGCCGTTGAAGTCACCGCCCAGCGGCGTGAACCGCATGCCATCGAACAGCGCCACGGTCGTGGCCTTGAAGGCGCCGGCCGAGTCGAAGCCGCCTGCAACCCACAGGCGTTCGCCCCTCCCATCATCGTGCACGGTCATGGCCGTGATCGGGTCCTTGCGCGGTGAGGTCGATTCCGGAAGGCTCGCCCACGCGGCTCCGTCCCAAACGGCCGGGATGCTCAACTCGGCGCCGGTATCGTCTCGAAGGTCAGCCCCGACGTACAGCTTGGATCCCGATCCGTCATCGTGCACATACATGGCGCCGAGAGTCCTCGCCTCGGCATCGCCTACGGTGCGCCACGTCGCGCCGTCCCAGCGTCCGAAGCCAAGCAGCGAGGTCCCCCCGGAGCCGCTCGGGCCCATCGCGTAGAGCTCGCCCTTGAACACCTCGACACCAATGACCCGGTCGAGACCCTCCCCAAGTCGCGACCAGGCGCTGCCGTCCCACGCGGCGATGTTGTTGACCGGCATGCCACCGACGGAGGTGATCTCACCGGCCACGACCAGCTTCGGCCCGGCGCCATCGTCGTACACCGCCATGTCGTGGACGACGCCATCGAGACCGGTGGCAAAGAACTCCACCGGCTGCCAGGCCAGTCCATCCCACCAGGCGATGTTGTTGACGGTCGTGCTGCCGGAGAGTTCGAACTCGCCGGCGGCGTACAGCGTCGGCCCGCGCCCATCGTCATAGACCGCCAGGGCGTTGACATAGCTGCTTTCAACCGGGTTCTGAAGGCCGTCGCCGAGAGGGCGCCACCCCTCGGCGTCGTATGCGGCGACCCCGACGGCGGGAACGGCGCCGGCGAGCCTGAAACTCCCGCCAACGACCAGCAGGTCCTGCGCGCCATCGTTGAACACGAGCGCATCAGCGACGCTCCCGTCGGCGGCGGGATAGCTGACCCCGCCATCCAGATCCGACCACGCCGAGCCATCCCAGCGCGCGATGCTGTTCACATCAACGCCGCCGGCCATCTGGATGTAGCCGAAGGCAAACAGCGCGGGCCCCCGCCCATCGTCATACTGCAGGAACGCGTCGATGCCGGACCGGTACAGGTCCGCGCGCGGAGCGACAGACCGCCACACGCCGTCGCACTGCGCCGCGGCGATGGAGGGAACGCATGCCGCGGCCGCGGCGCAGGCGACGATCCGTCTCGTGTGCCGTGATCGAAGCATCTAGGGGCACCCCATGGCGAATTCGTTCTGGAACGCGAGGAAGTCGAACAGGTCGAAGATCCCGTCGCCGGTGAAGTCGGCGATCGGATCTCCCACCGCAAACAGGTTCTGGAACTGCAGGAAGTCGAAGAGGTCGAGCGCGCCGTCGCCGGTAAGATCTGCGCGGCACGGGCTGCCGATGGGAAGGATGGCCAGGTTGGGCATGTAGACGCCGCCGATATGCCCGGGAGCGCTGACGATCGCCTCGCGGGCGGTCGCGTAGCGTACACGAAGCTCCGGATAGGGCCAGGGGCATGGAATCAGATCGGGCAACTGGAAGATGGCATTGTCGGTCACGGGCTCGCCGTGTATCGATGAGAAGCTCCCGCCGACGATGAGCAGGTCTGCGCCCACGGTCAGGGCGCGGATCGAGTCGCTCCCGCCCAGGCCGAACTCCCACAGCGCTGCCGGCGCCAGACGTCGCGTCGCCGGATCGGTTCCTTCGAACACCGCCAGTCGCGGGCGGATCTCCCCGCCGATGGCGTCGAAGCGTCCGCCGACGATCACCTTGTCCTTCCAGGTCGCAACAGCGCGGACATCGCCATCCGCCATGGGATCCCACGATGTCAGCTTGCCCGTGCGAGGCTCGAGTTCGGCAAGTTCGGCGCGCACCGCCGGAGGCTCGGTCTGCTCGATCCGGGTCAGCGCGTACAGGTACGAGTCGCTTGCCGCCAGCTCCGTTCCGATCGACAGCGGTTCGATGAACCACAGCGTGTCGCCGAACTGCTCGTCCAGACCATACAGGATCCCGCTGAACATCGCATGGATCTCGCCATCGGTCCGGACCATCGCCTGCACGCCGAACTGCGATACCGGACGGCTGATGGCGTGGTCGAAGCTCAGGTCAAGCGATCCATCCACGGGCGACACCGCGGCCAGCCCGTTGACGACAAGTCCATCGATCTTCTCGAACGTCCCGCTCAGGTAGATGCGATCCGCCGTCGCAACGAGGTCGTATACGACGAAGGAGGCGTCGCGATCCCGCTTCTCCAGCGCGGGATTCCATGGCAACAGCGCGCCGGTGTCCAGGTCGTACGCCGCGGCGCCCGCCCGCGGCACGCCTCCGATGACGACGAAGTCGCCGCCGACGATCACGCCGCGCGAGTCGGGCCAGACCGCCGTCGCCTTCCCCCCGACCATCGGGGCCCAGGGCGAGAGGTCACCCGAGACCGGATCGACGATGGCAAGTGTGCGGCGGTCCTTTGCGTTGATCCGATCGAACTCGCCGGCAAGGGCCAGGCCGAAGGCCGTCATCGCGAGCGAGGAGACCTCCGGTGTGCTCTGCGCGCTGACCGACACATCGAACGGAAGCACATCGGCCGTCGCGCGATCGACCGCGGCGATCTGGGTCCGTGTGACGCCGCCGATCGTGTCGAACCGGCCGGCCGCGTAGATCGTGTCGTCGGTCGCCAGCAGATCGCGGACGCCGCCGCCGTCGATCGTGACCGACCACCCGGTCTCTGCGCCGCTGATGGCGTCGACTTCGACGATCAGCCGACCCGCCAGGCCGCTCGGCAGCCGCATGTCGCCGAACAGGTAGACGCTGTCCCCGGCCACCTCGATCGGTCCGGCGCCTCCCCAAGCCAGGGGGTTCCATGGCGTCAGGTCAAGCTGCGGCCCCTCGAAGGAGGCGGCCCCGTTTCTGGGCTCGCCCGCGATGGTCGTGAATCCGCCAGTGACGTACAGGCGGCCATCGGCAACGACAATCCGGTCCAGAAACGAGTCCGTCGTCGGCGCCCAGCCCAGGAGGGCGCCGGTCGTCGCGTCGACCGCCGCGAGCCCCGGTCGGAAGACGCCGTTGATGGAAGTGAAATCGCCCGTCATGATGAGCACGTTGTCGAGCCGGGCAAGCTGGTAGATTTCGGTCGATGTGCCGCCCTGCACCAGCACCGGCAGGTCGATCAGTTGCCCCTGCGAATCGATGTGCGCCAGATGGGTAACGCCCACCCCGTTGACGATGCGGAAGTCGCCACCGATGAACCACCCGCCGGCGCCATCAGGGGTCGCCGCCTCGACCCGGCCCTCGATGTGGACGAAGTCGCGCTGCGGCGCCCCCGTGTCGTCCAGGAGCGCAAACGGGCCGGTCGGTGGCCCAACCTGGTCGAACCCGCCCGCGACATACAGGGTCCGGCCGTGGATGCCGACTGCCCAGGGGCCCGAGTTCGGGACCACCTGCAGGTCGGTTCGCGGCGTGAGCGAGGGACACTGCGCAAAGGCTGAGGCTGCGACAAGCGCCAGCGTCAGGCTTGCCACCAGAACCGGACTGGGAGTGGTGCGAATCATGTCTCTCGGTCTCCTCAGCCGCAGCCGCGCCCGAACTCGTTCTGGAACGCGAGGAAGTCGAACAGGTCGAGGACGCCATCCCCGGTGAAGTCTGCTCGCGGATCACCCGCGCCGAAGAGGTTCTGAAACTCGAGGAAGTCGAACAGATCCAGGATGCCGTCGCCGGTCAGGTCGGCGCGGCACATCGCCGGCGAGGCTTCATACGCGCCGATGTCGACAAGCGGGGCCATGCCGCGGCCGGTATCCGGCACGGCCGGATCGTCAACGCGGCGATCGCCGCCGTCCAGCGCAAATGGCGCCGGCTCGGTCACGTCACCGTCTCCATCGAGATCGGCCCAGTCGAGGCCGATCAGGTCGTTGGCGCCACGATCGCGGCCCGGCGAGCCGGCGCCAAGACGCACGGATTCATCGCCTGTCAGCGGCGTGCCGTCCGGCCCGAGCGGGTCGACCAGCAGCGGATCGTCCCCGAAGCTCTGCTCCCCCGGAAAGCCGCCGCTCCATCCCTCCAGGATCGAGAAACTGACACGCAGGTTCTCCGGGCTGAAGTCACGCAGGCTGAGCTGGCGCTCTTCGGGGCCCGGCTCGATCGACGTGTTGCCCCAGAGCACCGTGTTCGCCAGGATCAAGGTGTGCCCCGGCAACGCCGTGATCGCTCGGCGCACCCCGCCGCCGAGATTCGCCGCACGGTTCAGCGCGATCGTCGATCCGGACACCTCCAGCGAATCCAGCGCCACAATGGCGCCCCCGTCGAAGAGCCGGGCCTCGTTCGAGAACAGAGCCGAGTTGGAGATCCGAACGAAGTGCGCTGCGATGGCGCCCCCGGACTCACCAGCCCAGTTCGCGCGGAGGGTCGAGTTGTGGATGTCCACGGTCGCCACCGCCGCCGCCGCGATGGCTCCGCCGCTGGAGAATGCCCAGTTGCCAATCAGATCACAGCGGGTGAGAAACAGCTCGCCTGCCTCGACGGAAGCGGCCCCGCCGGAGGAGGCCGCGTTGTCTTCAAAGCGGCAGTTGTCGCACGTGAGCACCCCGACGTTCACGCTTACCGCGGCGCCGGAGCCATAGGCCCGGTTGGAGATGAACGCACAGTCGCGCAGTTGCATCCTCGAGTGATACACGCGGATCGCGCCGTTCCGATCAGTCAGTGGCTGGCCGGTGTCGTCCGTGCCGTTGCGAGACCATGTGCAACCGGTGAACATAGGACCCTCGCTGTCCTGACAATACAGCGCGCTGCCCTCTCGAGCCCGGTTCAGCTCGAAGTGCGAATCGTCGACTCGCGGCGCCGACATCAGGCAGAACATGGCCCCGCCCTCTACCGCCTCGTTGCCGGTAAAGGTGCATGCCCGAACCGTCGCCGGCGACGTGATAAGATGCAGCCCTCCCCCTCGCCACGCATCATTGCGCTCGAACAGGCAGCCCTCGAGAACCGCCGAGCTGTCCAGCAGCGTCACCCCGGCCCCCCATCCAGGCGTCGAATTGTCGAGGAACGCACATTCGCGCACGAGGGCGCTCGAATCCTCGAGGAACAGACCGCCGCCGCGCTCATCAGGCGTCGTCGAGAGCGAGACCTCGCACCGCTGGATGACGATGCGCTCCAGCAGCGGGTCGCCGCTGACCACATGGATGCCGCCACCCTCTCGATCCGCATGGCAGTCCTGGATCACGCAGTCGCGGATGATCGGCGATGCGCCGGCGATGGCGATCCCCCCGCCTTTCTGCTCCGTGTCCGTCACACCATCGGCCTGGCCTCCGGTGATGGTGACCCCGTCGAGGATCGCCGAGTCGTCGGTCAGCCGGAACGAGACGACGTGCAGCACGTTGTCCCATCGCTCCGTGAACCCCGGCCCGTCGTTGCCCAGCAGGTCGCCCGAGAGCACCGTGCGATACAGTGCCGGATCGCGCTGGTCTCGGGCCGTTTCATCGCCCCGGAAACCCCCATAGACCGCCAGGCGGCTTCGCATCTGGAAGGTCGCAGTCACGTCCCGTTCCGACGGCTTGTAGACGCCCTCGGCGATCCAGATCTCCGTCGCCCCGGCGAGGGGAGGAAGGGCATCCTGGAGATCGTTGTAGGCGGTCGCCCAGCTTGCGCCGTCACCGCCCGGCGGAGCGTCCGCATCAACGTAGGTGATCATCTGGGCCGCCGCGCCGGAAGTGGCGACCACGGTCGCGAGAGCAATGAACATGGTGCGCACGATTGTTCCCCGCGCTATGGACAGCCAGCCCCGAACACGTTCAGGTACTCCAGGAAGTCGAAAAGATCCCAGAGGCCATCGCGTGTGAGGTCGGCCTCTATCCTCTGGAGCGCAAAGGCGTTCTGAAACTCCAGGAAGTCAACGACATCAAGCAGACCGGCGCGATTGAAGTCGGCGAGGCACTGCGGCGC
>JBICIE010000184.1:0-4707 GCA_043101635.1 Phycisphaerales bacterium JB039
AAGCACTCCATCTCTTCGTCTCTCCGTCTCTCCGTCTCCCTGTCTCTCCGTCTCCCTCCCATACCATCCCCCGTGCGTCACCCCGACCCCCACATCTTCCACCAGACCCCCGAAACCCTCGCCGCCTGGTGCGCTGAGCGCGGCATGGCGAAGTTCCGCGCCACCCAGATTCTCGAATGGGTCTACGACAAGCTCATCATCGACCCGGCTCAGATGACCAACCTCTCCGCCCGCGACCGCGACACGCTGGCCGCGGAGATGACCTTCCTCTCCGGCGACATCGTGCGCGAGGCGGCGGCGAGCGATGGCACGCGGAAGCTGCTGGTGGAGTGGGGGGAAGAGAGAGACGAAGAGACGGAGAGAGGGAGAGACGAAGTGGGCTCGGAGCGGGCCCTGCCGGTGATTGGGGCGCTCGTGGGGAGCGATCCGTCCCGACAGACCGAGTGCGTGATGATCCCGGCTCTGGGTACCCCCCCACTCCGTGGGGGGCGATCAGCCAGTGGCGACCGCCGCGGTCCACGCCCGTCGCATCGCGGCAGCGGTCCCGCCCCGGGGCCGTCCGGCAGAAGGCCCCCGACGGAGTCGGGGGGTACCCGGATCGCGCGGCGCACGGCCTGCATCAGTTCGCAGGTCGGCTGCCCTGTCGGCTGCCGCTTCTGCGCATCGGGCCTCGGCGGCCTTGATGGCAACCTCTCCACCGGCCGCATCGTCGAACAGGTCTGGCGGCTGAACCGGATGCTGGCGGGCGCGGCGGACAGCTCGGAGGCTCATCCTGCTTCGCCCCCCGGGGACCGGGGGGCTACCCCGCGCATCACCAACATCGTCTTCATGGGCATGGGCGAGCCGCTGGCCAACTTCAAGAACGTCACGAACGCCGTGCGCACGCTCGCCGCACCCTGGGGCCCGAACATCAGCGCCCGCAAGATCACCATCTCCACCGTCGGCCTGCCCGCCGCCATCGAGAAGCTGGCGGATCAACTGGAGTTGCCGGTGACGCTGGCGCTGTCGCTGCACGCCCCCACCGACGAGATCCGCCGCTCGCTGATCCCCTGGGCCGAGTACTCTACCATCGATGAGCTGCTCGGCGCCTGCCGCAAGTGGTTCGAGAAGACCGGGCGCGAGATCACGCTCGAATACACCCTCATGGCCGAGGTCAACGACCGCCCCGAGCACGCCCGCCTGCTGGCGAAGCTGTGCAAGAGGCTCCGCGCCAACGTCAACCTCATCCGCTACAACGAGGTCGAGGGCCTCCCCTTCGGCCGCCCCGCCAGCGCCGATGTCCAGCGATTCCAGCAGGAACTGCGGGACGCCGGGGTGAATGTCCACATCCGCGCCAGCCGCGGGCGCGACATCGCCGCCGCCTGCGGCCAGCTCCGCCACGAGGCCGCGCCGAGCTGACCGTGTCACTTCGCGCCACCGATGATCCGCTGCCCCGGGCGCTCCGTTACACCTCCCCGCGGGCGTCAAGCGCGCCAGTCATCTCCCGGCATGATCCGGCGCATGAAGCTGTCGAACAGCGGTACCGTGAATGCAGTATCGCCATGGCTCGGACTCCAGATCATGCCCTTGGCAATCAACTGGCTGCGGGTGGGCCCGAGCGATGTAACCGCTCTTCCAAGCTGCTCTGCAACATCTCCCGAACGATGCGGCCCCGGCCCGAGTTCCGCCATCGCCCGCAGGTATCGCTTCTCCAGCGGAGTCAGACGATCGAAGCGTACCCGAAAGAAGCTCTCGTCCAGCGCGGCAACGGCCGTGACGGACGCCCGTTCAACATCGTCCAGCGTGATCGGAGAGCGCGCCGCGGTATCCCATACATGCTTCCCCCATTCCTGAAGGAAGTAGGGATAGCACTGCGTCTCGCTGATCATGCGATCGAGCGCGTCTGCCTCGAACTCCACGCCCGCGTCCTCCGCAGGCTTAGAGAGCGCCACGCGGGCCGACTCCGGCGTCAACGGACCGATGTCGGGAAAGTCGAAGAGCCGCTCCGCGTACGACTTTGCTCGCCCCATGCGTCCCCGCAGTTGGGGCAGCCCGGCGCCAACGAGCACCACGGGGAGCCGCCGCTGCGCCGTCCTGTGCAGCGCGGTGATCAGGGCCGCCAGTTCGTCCTCCTCGACGTACTGCAATTCATCGATGAACATCGCCAGGGCCGTCCCGGCCTTCTGCGCAGCAGCCCCGACGGCTTCGAGCAGCGCCTGCAGATCGTGCTCCAGATCACCGTTGTCCGCCAGGCCCGGCTCGGGCTCCAGGTCCAGGCCGACCTCGATGTCCCCGTACTTCGCCCGCAGCGCTCCGACGAACCCGGCGAGTCCGCGCAGTGCCCGGCGCGCCAGCTCGCGCGCCTGTTCATTTCGAGACAGCCTCAGCAACGCCTGGCGCAACTGCGGCGCCAGCAGTGCCGGCAGCGATCGCGACTCAGGCGCCTCGACCCGCATCGTCTGCAGCCCCGACGCCTCCGCGTCGTCCCGCATCCGGTCCAGCAGCACCGTCTTGCCGACCCCGCGCAGCCCGACCATCAGCACGCTCTTGGCGGGAAGTCCCCGCCGCACCCGCTCCAGGGTGACGCGGGCTACCTCGCGCACATCGTCCCGACCAGCCAGTTCCGGCGGCGGTGTCCCGGCGCCCGGGGCGTAAGGGTTCAAAACGGGATCCATGCCAATTTATATCGAGTTTAGTGAGCTTATCAAATCAGGATAAATCTCACAAACTCGCTCAAATTGGGCTTCCCGGTTCACTCATGGCCGCTCATCCCTCAATCCTGGGGGTTCTCCTCGCCGACTTCAATGGGGATCTGGAGACCGGATGCCCGCCCCTCGCCCCATTCACTACATCATCTTCGCCAGCCCCAAGAGCGGCACCGAGTGGCTGCGGCGCATGCTGGGCGCCCACCGGCAGGTCCACTGCGCCGAGACCCGCCCCTTCGGCGACTTCTTCGACCCCGCCAACCCGACCGCCCCGCACCTGAGCCTCCAGAAGTACGCCAGCTTCCTGGCCACCTACCACGCCCCCGGCGCCGACCCGGCCCGCTTCGAGCGGGCTCTGACCGCCCGGCTCTGGCGCCAGATCGCCGCGGCCGCCCGCGAGGCGACCGGCAAGCCGATCTACGGCGAGAAGATCACCCCCTTCGACGGGACAGCGCGCGAGGTGGTCCGGCGCCTGGCCGAGTTCGATCCGCAGATCCGCTTCGTGCACCTCGTGCGGGATGGGCGTGATGTGGTGGTGAGCGGGATGGCCCACCAGCGGATCATCCACGAGCGCAAGGGGACGGCGCTCGGCGCCGAACTGGCGCGGGCGGTGGCCCAGCGGCGCGTGGCCGGGCCGGCGCTGGAGCGCTTCGGCGCCTTCTGGGAAGACACCTGTGCCGCGGCCGACGAGGCCGAGGCGATCTTCACGAACTTCCTGCGCCTGCGGTACGAGGATCTGCTCGACGACACGCACGGCGAACTGGGACGGCTGCTGGCGTTTCTCGGCGCAGACGCTGGCGACAAAGCCTGCGACGCCTGCGCTCGCGCCGGCGCCTTCGAGGCGATGAGCGGCGGACGCGCCCGCGGCGACGAGGACCTCGCCAGCGTCGTGCGCAAGGGCGTCGCCGGCGACTGGCGCAACTGGTTCAGCCCCGAGCAGGCCGAGGCCTTCGAGATGCGCTGCGGCCTGTGGCTGGACCGGCACGGATACGATCGGGCAGGAGCCCCGGCGGGATCGCCATGAGTTCTCGCAGCGCCATCGTGCTTGCACAGGAGCGTGGCAGCGCCGACCATTTCCCCGGTGTCTGCGAAGCCATCAACGCCCGGGGCGGTCGCGCCGAGCGGGCCCTGACCGACGAGCCGCTGCGACTCGGCCCCGGCGATGTGCTGTGCGTCAGCGACACGCGCTCCTTCACAGCGCAGTATGCGCTTCGCCGGGCGCGGGCGGCCGGGGCGTGCTGCGTGCTGCTGATGGACGGTATTGTCGAGTATCGCAATACGTTCCGCAATCCCCGCAGCGGGGCAGGCTTCCTGCGGCCGGCGCCCGTGGATGTCGTCGCCTGCGCCGGCCCGAATGACGCGGCCATCCTGCGCCAACTCGGCAACGACGCCGTGGCGACCGGCCTGCCGCGCCTCAGTGCGCTGCAGGCTCTTCCGCCGGCGGCGGAGCCGCGCGCCCTCGTCGCCACCGCGCTGCAACCGTACCTCGATGATGATGAACGCCGGACACTGCTCGACGCTCTCACCCGCATCCGTGATGCGCTCGTTGAGGCGCACATACCGATCGAGTGGCGCCTGACCGGCGATCTTGCCGACGACGTCGCCGGCGCCGGGTCAAGCGTCGCACGCGCCGGGCGCGGTGAAAGCGGCTCGCTGCACGATGCGCTGGCGCGGGCGTCGCTGGTCATCTGCTCGCCTTCCACGCTGCTGGTGGAAGCGATGCTGACGGGCCGGCCAACGGCCATGCTCTTTCCGTTCGATGCGCCGCGCTGGCCGCGGGCGCCGGTGACGATCGACGCCGCAGCCCTGGCAGACCCCGCCGCACTGCTCGGCGCAATCGGCGAACTGGCGAACCCGCCGGCCGGCATGGGCGCCAGGCAGCGCGAGGCGCTCGAGCAGATGCACGCGCCGGGCGACCCCGCGGGCAACCTGGCGGATCTGCTGCTCGAGGTCTCGGCGGCGCCCCGGCGACGCTCGCATGCGTCGGTGTCGCTCGATCCGCGCCGGCTGCCGCTGCGCTGCC
>JBICIE010000185.1:0-18863 GCA_043101635.1 Phycisphaerales bacterium JB039
CTTGCCGCCAGGATCGCCAGCGCGATCAGCGACTGATCCCGCCCGCGCGCGCTGTCGACACATCCGGGCGCAGGCGCACGATCTTGCCATCGCGCAGTCGTAGATCCAGCAGCCCGTCCGGCCCGACACCCATCAGTTCGCCCTCGTGCCGCTCGCCGGCGCTCGTCAGCACGCGCAGGTCGCCCGCATGGGCATGGCGGGCGTTCCACGCCGCGGCAAGCTCCGTCGGCGTCATCGCCAGCGCCGCATCGAACTGCACGATCAGCTCCCGCGCCACATCGAGGCGCGTCACCCCCGATCCCAGCGCCCGCAGCGACACGCAGCGATCAGCCAGGTCCTCCGGCCAGTCCCCGGATTCATGCAGCACGTTGACCCCGATCCCCACCAGCGCCACCCCGCCGCGCCGCTCCACCAGCGCCCCGGCCAGCTTGCGCCCGCCCGCCCGCTCGACAACATCGTTCGGCCACTTCAGCCCGACACCCTCGGGCTCATGCAGCGCGCACTCCACCGCCGCGCACGCGCCCACACCCGCCGCCAGCGCCAGCCCGGCATCCGGCGTGGCGCCATCCACCACGAACGTCACCGCCAGCCCCAGCGACCCCGTATCCGCCCACGCCCGCCCGAACCGGCCGCGCCCCGCCGTCTGCCGCCCGGCCACCAGCGCCAGCCCGGGTCGTCCGCCCGCGTTCGCCAGCGCGGCGTCCTGCGTCGAGGCGGTCTCGGCCACCACACGCACGCGATCGAACCCGCGGCAAGCGGCGACCGCCGCCTCCAGCGGATCCGGCCAGGCGTGGACGGGCGGATCCACCCTCATGCCGGCCCGCAGAAATCGAGCCCGATGTCCAGCGAAACAGCGCTGTGCGTCAGCGCCCCGATCGCGATCCGCTCCACCCCCGCCTCCGCGATCGCCCGGATCGACTCCAGCGTCACGCCGCCCGACGCCTCGAGCTGCGCGCCCGATCCCGACCGATCCCGCATCGCCACCGCCTCGCGCAGCATCCCGACATCCATGTTGTCCAGCAGCACGATGTCGATCAGCCCCGGCTCGATCCCCAGGATCTGCTCGAGCTGCGCCAGCGAATCAACCTCGACCTCGACAAACGCCACCGCCTTCTCGCCGGTCAGGGCGCGAGCCCGCCGCGCCACATCGGCAACCGCATCGCCCAGCCGCTCCGGCGCCACGTGCGCCAGGTGATTGTCCTTGATCAGCACCGCGTCATAGAGCCCGATCCGGTGCAGCCGCCCGCCGCCGCAGCGCACCGCGTACTTCTCCAGCCCCCGCAGCCCGGGGGTCGTCTTGCGCGTGTCGTAGATCCCGGCGCCAGTTCCCTCGACCGCCCGCACGTATTCGGCCGTCAGCGTCGCAATCCCGCTGAGCCTCCCGAGCAGGTTGAGCAGCGTCCGCTCCGCCGCCAGCAGTTCCCGGGATGGCCCGCTCAGCTCCGCGATGATCTCGCCTGGCTCGATGGCCTCGCCATCCCGCTTGCGCGCGCGCAGCACGGACGCCGGCGCGAACACATCCAGCACATCCCCCGCCGCGGCAAGCCCGCTCAGGCGCCCCGGCCGCCGGGCCGACAGCGTCGCCCGCCCCCTGGCCTGCTCCGGCACGCACAGTTCGCTGGTGATGTCCCGCCCCAGCGGCCCCAGATCTTCGTGCAGCGCCGCCTCGGCCAGCCGCCGCACGCGAGCCCGCCCCGCCAGCGCACGGTACAGATCAGGCAGCGCCAGGGCGTTGAGGTCGGTCACGGCCCAATCGTACGCCGCCGCGGGATTCACCACAGAGGACGGAGATCACAGAGAAAGACGATTCCCGCTCTGCGTCCTCTGTGCCTCTGTGGTGAACACCCCTTCCGGCTCGGCAGGCTTACACTTGCCCCTCGTGCCGGATGCTCCGGCGCCCCGGAGGATTGCATGGCACTTCTGGATGGAAAGACTGGCCTCGTCGTCGGCATCGCCAACGAGCGCTCCTACGCCTGGCACATCGCCGCCGCCCTCGCCGCACACGGAGCGCAGCTCGCCTTCACCCATCTCCCCGGCGAGAAGAACGAGCGCCGCACCCGGCGCGCCATCGAGTCCCTTCCCGGCGACCACTCCAGCGCCATGCTGGCCCCGCTGGACGCCTCCAGCGACGATGAACTGGATGAACTCTTCCGCCTCTACCAGAGCCGCCACGACCGCCTCGACTTCCTCATCCACTCCATTGCCTTCGCCGACCGCGAGTGGCTCCAGCCCGGCCGCTTCGCCGACACCCCGCGCGAGGTCTACCTCAGCGCCATTGACATCTCCGCCTACACCCTCGCCGCCATGGCCAGCCGGGCCAAGGAGCAGATGACCGCCTCCGGCGGCGGCAGCATCCTCGCCATGAGCTACTACGGCGCCGAGAAGGTCGTCCCCGGCTACAACATCATGGGCGTCGCCAAGGCCGCCCTCGAGTGCACCGCCCGCTACCTCGCCGCGGAGCTCGGCGAGCACAACATCCGCGTGAACACCATCTCCGGCGGCTACCTGCGCACGCTGGCGTCCTCGGCAGTGGGGGGCGCCGACGCCCTCGGCGGCCACGCCGAAACCCGGGCGCCCCTGCGCCGCAGCGTCGAAGGCGACGATGTCGGCGGCACAGCCGTCTACCTCGTCAGCGACCTCTCCAAGGGCGTCACCGGCGAGACCATCTACGTCGACTGCGGCGTCAACACCATCGGCGTGTGACGGGCGCGCCCGCCTGGCCGTCGGCTCATCCGGTCTTCTGTTGCGTTTTGGGACCAATCCGGTTAGACTGGGCGAACTCGATTCCCGTGGAGGGTTCCCATGACCGCAGCGCGCAACGGAGTTGTTGGAGCTTCGGTACTGGCTCTTACCGCCTACGCTGCCGCACAGGACTTCCTGGCCATCGAACCGCCCGCCGGCGCCGCCGCAGCGAGCGTCTACGCTGTCAGTGATAGCGGCTTGACCGCGGCGGGGGCCTTCTGGGATGCGTCCGGGCAAATCGGGGCTTTCCGGTGGAGCGCCTGCTCTGATCCCATGATGCTCACAATTGACCCTGACCCATCGCCGTTTATCGACACGACGGCGAACGCTGTCAGCTCGGACGGCAGTGTCGTTGTCGGGCAGCCAGCATTCGTCTGGAACTCAACAGGCGTTCAGCGCCTTCCGTCGCTCATCTCGCCGCCTGGCGACTCTGATAGCGCGAACGGAGTGAGTCGAGATGGATCGGTGATCGTCGGGGCGTCCGGAGGGCTTGCTGCTCGTTGGGCGCTAGTGGGAACGTCATATGAAATCACGCAGCTCCGCAGCTTGAAACAGCATCCTTCCGGCACCGAATACCTCGCCGTCGCGCATGACGTTAGTGCGGACGGTTCCGTCATCGTCGGCGACAGCGACGTTGAGTCTGGGTTCGTCTCACCGCGCGCCGTTCGTTGGACTGATCCAACAGCGATCCCCGACGATCTCGGCGCACTGCCGGGATGGCCGTGGTCAATCGCACACGCAACGAATGAGGATGGATCAGTCGTCGTCGGCCGCTCTACGACTGTCGCTGCGCACCGGGGCATTCAGTGGAAGATGGGCAGCATAGTCGAGCTTCGCCCGTTGCCGGGTACGCTCAACTCCGTAGCTATCGATGTCGACGGCAGCGGGACCAGAGCGGTCGGCCAGAGTTGGAACAGTGGTGAGATGTCAAGAGCCACTGTGTGGGACCTCGGCGATCCGGGCTTGGTCGCCCAAGACCTGAACTACCTTCTTCCGACCCTAGGAATCGATTTGACTGGCTGGGAGCTCACGTCGGCGAACGCTATAAGCACGGATGGAGATGTGATAGCAGGCACTGGCGTCCACGAAGGCGTAACGAAGGGGTGGATCGCGACAATCGCCTGCCCGGCTACACCGGTTGAACCGCTACGACAGGCGAACTACCCGGACCGGGTTGCAAAGACCGTGTACAACGAGTACGTTGCCAGGTTTCCGGCTGGTGACCCGGTCCGGGTCCGCCTTGAGAAGGCGGCAGAATCGTACAACATCTGTCGCGTCGGCTGCTTTCTCACATCTGTTTCGATGGCGCTCCGGGCGCTCGATATTGACGCGAGCGCAAGTCCATCGACTCTCAATGACTGGCTCGACACAAATGGCGGATATTCTCGGATTGGCAAGCTCGAACGCTGGCGAGAGCCCGGAGGATGCGAGACGACCGAGATCCCAATGTTCAACCCCGGTGCCGATCCCTGGCACGACAAGATCCGCGAGAGGTATGGGAGCGGGCTCTACCTTGGTGCAAAGGAGTCGGTCCCAACCGACGCTGCAACCACGAAAGTCATGGCGAACAAGCTGTGCGCGGGAAGCCTGTTTCTCCTTAATGTCCGGGGTGGAAGTCACTGGGTTGTGGCCCGTGGCGTGCGGTTCTCCGACGAGTGCGGCGTGGAGTTCAACCTCGTTGATCCAGGCCGGGCTGATGATGACGGCTGGCGTCGTGCCGACGATGAGCAGATCAATGAAGTCATTAAGATGATTGAAATCGCCCGCACTCAAGGTCCACCTCCGCCAAGGCTGTCGATTCAATCACATGCTGCCATCGAAGTGACAGTTACTGACCCAATGGGGCGGCAGATTCGGTTCGACTCCCAGGGCGGCCTCACGCTCGCCGAGACACCCGGTGCTGGCCACATCACATTCCTCCCTACGGATGTGATGGATGCAGCTTACACGCCCGCCCAGCGCATGGCGCTCTCATTCGGCGCATCCAGTCTCGCAACCGTCGATGAGCAGATCGATGGGACCTACACGATCGACGTCAAGGGCCTGGCGGAGACCGGTTTTTCTGTACGGACAGCATGGGCGCGGGCGGATGGAACTATTGGGACCGATGAGCTGGAGAGTGCCGTTCAAGTTGGTCAGACGATCTCGCACGAGGTTTCGATCGAGTCTGGCAGCATCGGTCTCAAGCGAGCTTGGCTGGAGGAGATAACTAGTGCTTGGAACGAGGGCCTGAGCGATCTCGCACCCGATGGTCACGGCGGATGCTTCGCGGTCGGGGTGACATGGGGTGACTTGGGCGGTTCGAGCGCGGGCGCGAGCGACGCATGGATTGCCCGCTACAGCGGTGCCGGTGAGCGACTGTGGATGCGGCAATTGGGCACACCCGAGATCGATGACGCCCGGAGTGCAGCTGAAGACGGGTCTGGAGGAGTCTACGTGATCGGTACGTCAGACGGGACACTCGGGGGCTCTCCGCCAGGACGTCACGCCTGGTGGGCCCGATTCGACGCTGATGGCAATCAAATGTGGATCGACCACGTAGCTGGTAGCAGTCCTGACAGTGCCTATGGACGCGCCGCCGCCCAAAGCGTCGGCGGCGTACTTCTTGGTGGAGATATCGACGGAGGATCTTGGGTCGCGCTCCGAGCCGCTGACGGAACCCAGCGATGGTTTCATCAGTTTGGGCCCCCTCCGGCATCTGGCGGTCATTCTATGCTGTGGGCATTGGCGACAGATGGAGCGGCAGGCGCATTCGCGACGGGGGATACGAATGGCGACCTGTTCGCCCCGCTTGTTGGATCTCGCGATGCCTGGATCGCACGGTTCGACGGCTCGGGCTCTCCACTTTGGAACCGCCAATTCGGTTTCCCTAACTCGAACTCGGTCGGCCAAGCGCTGCTTGCTGACGGAAGGGGCGGAGTGTTTGCAGTTGGACGGATGGGAACCGCTACGTTCGGTATCGACGACGCCTGGGTAGCCCATTTCGATGCGGACGGCAACCGAATTGCGTGGCGGCAGTTCGGGTACACGCCGCAGTACTTGAGGCTCTCATTTCGTGACCTGGTCTCGGATGGCGCCGGCGGCTTCTATGCGACGGGGCATGGCCGGCGAAACCCACCCGGGAGCAGCCCTTATCTGCACCCGTTCATAATGCGGTTTGACGCTTTCGGAACGTTGTTGTGGGAGACCAGGTTCCATGGGGGTCCCGGTGAGCCATGGCCAGGCCTCTACGACTCCATGCTGACCGCGATCACCGACGATGGGCGGGGTGGGGTATTCGTGGGTGGAGATGAGCCGGGAACTTGGCTTGCCCGTTACGTTGGAGATGACCGGTGCCTCGCGGACTGTGATCAGAGTGGCGCCCTCGACATCTTTGACTTTCTCTGCTTCCAGAATCTGTTCGCCACCGTTGATCCCGCAGCCGACTGCGACGGCTCAGGGACTCTCGATATCTTCGACTTTCTCTGTTTCCAGAACGCCTTCGCGGCAGGCTGCCCGTAGCCGAGCGGGGGCAGGCGACCACGCTCCCATCCGCGCGGCGCTCGCGCTCGAGGCGGCCCGATCAAGTCGAGTCGGTGTGAGGGGGACTTCCCCCTTGACGGGGCCAAACAAAGACCGTACCATGCTCTCATGGCCGCCGACCCCCCATCCCTCACCCGCCTCGAGCAGGATGTCGCCGCCGCCTTCCTGGATGCTGAGGCCGCCACCACCCGCGACCTCGCCGCCGCACTCGATCTCGACCCCCTCGACCTCATCCAGATCCTCGCCCGCCCCCACGTCGCCGCCTGGATCGAAGCGGCGCTCGCCGTCGAGGCCCTCCGCGAGGACATCCAGGCCCGCCGCGCCCGCTCCCTCGCCCTCCAGACCCTCACCGAAGTCGCAAAGAACCCGAAGACCGACCCCACCGAACGCCGCCGCGCCGCCACCGCCATCCTCCGCGCCCTCGCCCCGGGTAGGTCGCCGCTCCGCGGCGACTCCTCGGGTAGCCCGCCGCTCCGCGGCGGCCCTTCCGACCCTACCGATCCCTCGGGTAGCTCGCCGCTCCGCGGCGACCCTTCCGACCCTACCGACCCCTCGGGTAGCTCGCCGCTCCGCGGCGACCCTACCGGCGAGCGAAGCGACCTCCTCCCTCTCCCGCGCCCCGCGGCAGAGGCAGTGGCACGAAGTGCCACAGGAGCCGGCGAAAGACCATCCCGCGAGCGCAGCGAGCGCTCAACTCTGCCTTTTCTGCCTTCCCTGCCTTTCTCCGTCTCCAACCTCACCACCCTCAACCTCCCCACAACCCCAACCCGCGCCGAACAACAAACCCAATCGCTCGCCGCCGCAACCTCCACCCCCGAATCCCTCTTCACCGCCCTCGCAACCGCCTTCACCCACGACACCGACGAATCCACCGCCAGCGCCATCCACGCCCTCTGCGCCCGCCCCCTCCAGGCCGAAGGCCCCGAATCCCTGACATCCCTCGCGCAGTGCCGCACCGCCACACTCGAACGCTCCGAAACCTTCGAAGAGGGCCCGCTCCACTGCCAGCAGTTCACCTTCCACCGTGCCACCGAAGTCGGCTCTGCGACTTCGGTGTCTGCGCGCAACCGGGCCCCCAATCACCTCACAATCCAGGTCTCCCTCAGGAACTACGGCCACGCCGCCCCCCGCTGGCGCATCGCCGCCATCGACGTCATCGCGCCCGAAACCCCCGAACCCGGCGAACCCGCCCACTCCGGCGCCAACCCCGGCGATCCCGATCTCAACATGATCGCCGACCTCGACCCCGACGACATCACCCCCCAGTTCCTCCAGTCCCTCACACCCCGCCAGATCAACGCCTTCTACCGCCTCGGCCAGGCGCTCCAGCCCCAGCCACCCTGATGCGCCCTGCGCGGACGCTCCCCCGGCGCACCTCCTTCATCCGACGCTGACGCGAGCTCCAGCCGCTGACCCGCTCGGCACGACCCCGCGCCGCAACGTCCGCCGTGACGCCTGCGCCGTCCGCATAAGCCATCTGAACCCCGAATCATCCAAGCGGCCCGATCACCAGCGCCGATACGGTGAATGTGACCGTCCTCCCCACAGCCCTCGGCAGCTCGCTCGCCGCCACCGGCGACGCGCAGCGCACCGAGTCCGCCGAGAAGCGGAAGAAGGACCCGGTCCACCGCACGCCGGATGAGGCCGTCATCCTCGAACTCCAGACCGTCCAGGCCGTCCGCAGCGCCAAGGGCAACGCCCAGGAAGAGGGCCGCGAGGACCGCGAGGAGCGCGGGCTTCAGCAGCCCCGCCCGGACTCCGGCGAGCGGCTCGACCTTGAGGCGTAGGCGCCTTGGGTACCCCCCCACTCCGTGGGGGGCCTCTTCGGCCTCTCAGCCTGGAACTCAGAGTCAAATCACGCCGCGGCAGCGAACGTCGTCCGCCCGCGCAGGGCCAGGGCGTCCCGCGTGATCTGGCGCAGCATCATGTGATCCTGCCCCCGCCGGCTCAGCCACGCCGCGTCCCGCAGGTCATCGAAGATGTCATCCAGCAGGAACTCCAGCCGCTCGGCCTTCGCGGTCAGGCACGTCAGCCAGATGCCCGCGGCGATCCGCCCGACCGTGATCGGATCGCCGGCGCCGCCGACGATCTCGGCGTGCAGGAAGCAGTCGGCGTCGCCGAGTATCTCGACGCCCTCCAGCAGGCGCGCCGCCTGGCGCAGCGTGTCCATCCCGGCGTCATCGTCGAACTCGGCGAAATGGGCCGCGGCACAGCGCAGCAGCGTCGCCGCCTCATCGTCCAGCAGGCGCTGGACCGTGGTCGCAAGCTCGCACCGCTGGCGACCCACATCGGCCGCCGTGCTCAGCCACGCCCCCAGAGCGCGGGCCGCGATCCGCTGGACATCCCCGGGCATGGCCCGGCCGGACGCCCCGAGCAACTGTCCGATCCGCAGCATCGCGCCCGCCAGCGCCGACGAACCGCCCGTCAACGCGGGCGATGGTCGTCGTCCCCGGAATCGGTCCGCAAGCGTGAGCCGGCATGGGTGCCGCGACAGCGCCGCGGCTGCATCGAGCAGCGCGCGAAGCGTCGCGACATCCTCCTCTCGGCGCCAGTCGAAGCGGCGCACGGTTGTCTGACAGGGATCGATCCGGCGCGGCAGCGCCGACGGATACGACAGCGGGTTAACGACGCCCCAGTCATGCCAGGCCGCTTCCAGCCCCGGCGCCTCATTGGCCACGATCAGCAGCGGGTAGTCGCTGCCATCATGCGCCAGGCCGGCGTCCAGCCCCAGCCGGCGCAGCGTCGCGCCCGGATCGGCGCCGAGCGTCGTGCGCCGCCAGTCGATCTCGGCGCCCGATGGCGCCCGCACAATCTCGTGCAGCAGGTCCGGCGGCAGGTCCAGCCCGATCCGCAGCGGCCGGACCGGAGCTTCGGACCGGTCCGACCACGAGGCGACGAGACGCTCGAGCTCCGCCGCGCGTCCCCCGAGCACCAGCAGCCGGTCATCCAGCCAGCGAGCCGACAGCGCGCTGGCCTCGAGCCCAAGGCGCATGGCGTCCTGCGTCGCCTTGCTCGCGATCCGCACGGCCGGGAACCCGTCGATCGGGCGCCCGGCCGGTTCATCATCCTCGTCCACGAGGACGAGTGACGCAGTGGCCGGGTCCATCACCGGACGCACCGCGTCCCGCCATGAGCCCAGCTTCCCGGCGTCGTCTCTCTCTCTCAGCCAGAAGCGCACCCCCCAGGCGGCTCCAACGATCCACATGCCTGCCGGCAGGCCGAGCAGCGTGGCCTTGAGCCACGACGCCCCGAGCAGCGCCGCAAGCCCCACGACCACGCACGCTCCGATCACGAACGCAAGATCGGACCCGACCCGGCTGCCCTGCTCACTGTCCCCGATGACGCCTCGCATGGCCGGTGGGATCGGCGCAAAGACCACCGGCCTTGGGTCCGGCGCCCGGCTGGGGGCGGCGTCTGGAGCGCATGGAACGGTCCCGGCGGCGGGGCGGGTTGCGCCGCTTGGCCGCCGTCCCAGAAGCCCTACTTGCGCGCCGAGAACCAGGAGGCGATGGCGTGGATCGTGGTCGCGCGGCCGATGGCCCCGATCGAGTCGGTCAGGGGGATGTGCTTGGGGCAGACCTTCACGCAGTTCTGGGCGTTGCCGCAGTCGCTGACGCCGCCGGGGCCCGAGAGCGCATCGAGCCGCTCGCCCTTGAGCTGCGCCCCCGTCTCGTGCAGGTTGAACAGCCGGGCCTGGCTGATGGCGTGTGCGCCGATGAAACTGGACTCCCACTTCTCCGGATCGTCCTCGCGCAGGTACTGCGGGCAGGCCTCCAGGCAGCAGCCGCAGCTCATGCACTCCGAGAGCGTGTAGCGCACCTGCTGCTTGTGCGGGGACTCCTGCGGGCCGGCGCCGAGGTCGTAAGTCCCGTCGATCGGGACCCACGCCTTGATGCGCTTGAGGGCCCCGAACAGGCGCTGCCGGTCGGCCCACAGGTCGCGCACGACCGGGAACTTGCGCATCGGCTCCAGCGTGATCTCGTCGCCCTCGCCGGGGGCGTACTCGTCGATCAGGCAGGAGCAGGATTGCCGGACCTGCCCGTTGATGAGCATGGTGCAGGCGCCGCAGACTTCCTCCAGGCAGCCGGAATCCCAGACCACCGGGGTGGTCGCCTTGCCGTCGGCGGTGACCGGGTTGGCGGCGATCTGCTGCAGGCAACTGATGATGTTGGCCCCGCGCTCGACCTTGACGTCGAACGACTCCCAGCGGCTCGGCTTGCCGGGCCCGTCACAGCGCCGGATGCGCAGGCGGACGGTGCGGCCGGGCCTGGCCTTCTTGCGGTTCTCGGCTCGCTGCTGCAGGGTGAGCGTCACGGAGATGCTCCTCGAACTTCAGGACACCGCGGCGGGGGCCGGGCTCGCCTTCGCTTGCTTGGATTGCTCGGTCTTGCCGTAGGTGCGCGGGCGCGGCTTGACCAGACGGGTGTCGATCTCGCGGTAGAAGATGTGGTGCGGGTCGGACTCGGCAGGGCGATACTCGCCCACCGTGGTCTTCAGGAAGTTGTCATCATCGCGGTCGGGGTAGTCCAGCCGGTAGTGAGAGCCGCGGCTCTCCTGCCGCAGGTCGCTGCCCTTGGCGATCAGTTCGGCGAGTATCAGCATGTCACCGACAGCCCGCGTGAAGCTGAGCGTCTGGTTGGTCCAGCCGCCGGCGTCGGAGATGCGGACGCGCCGGTACCGCTCCCGCAGTTCGCCGAGGCGGCTGCGCAGCGCTTCGAGGCCATCGGCGCTCTTGACGACCGTGCACTGCGCCGTCATGGCCTCGCCGAGTTCGCGGGCGATGGCGTAGGGGTTGGCGTCGCCGGAAGGGCCGGCGCCGGCGTCCTCCAGCAAGGCCTGGGCCTTGCTGCGCTCCGCCTCCACGGCCCGGTCGAACAGCGCCTGATCGACATCGTCCCCCTCGATGGCGCGCACCGCGTTGACCACGCTGAGTCCGCAGAACAGCCCGTCGAAGATGCACGACAGCAGCGCGTTGGCGCCGAGCCGGGTCGCCCCGTGATAGGCGAAGTTCACCTCGCCGAAGGCGTACAGCCCGGCGATGTTGGTCATCATGTTGTTCACGGCGCCGTAGGCCATCCCGCGCCCGACCTCGGTATCCACCGGCGGGACATCGCCGGGGCGGTGCTCGCCGCGCTGGCTGTCGGGCTGATAGCTGCCGGCCGTGTACTGCGTCCACAGCCCGCCCATGGTGTAGTGGACGGCGGGGAAGATCTTCATGGGCGTCGTGCGCGGGTCCTCGCCGACGAACTTCTCATAGATCTCCATGATGCCGCCGAGCTTGCGCGTCAGATACTCGGGGTCCTTGTGCGTCAGGTCGAGGTACACCTGGTTCTGGCCGTCGACACCGAGGCGCTGGTTGACGCAGACGTCGAAGATCTCCCGGGTCGCGATGTCGCGCGGCACGAGGTTGCCGTACTTGGGATAGCGCTCTTCCAGGAAGTACCAGCGCTCCTGCTCGGGGATCTGGGCCGGGCTGCGGGTGTCGCCCGCCTTCCGGGGCACCCAGATCCGCCCGCCCTCGCCGCGGGCCGACTCGCTCATGAGCCGGCACTTGTCGGCGCCCGGGATCGCCGTGGGGTGCACCTGGATCATCTCCGGGTTGCCGTACCAGGCCCCGGCCTGGTAGCAGCGGCTGGCGGCGCCGCCGGTGCAGATCACGCTGTTGGTGCTCTTGCCGAAGACCAGGCCGCAGCCGCCGGTGGCCATCACCACCGCGCCGCCCCGGAAGGCGCGGATCTGCATGGTCCGCATGTCCTGAGCCACGATGCCCACGCAGCGGGCCCCCTCGCCGTCGCCGTCTACGACCGGCCAGAGGAACTCCCAGAACTCGTACTTGGTAACGAGGCCCTCACTCTCGTAGCGGCGCGTCTGCTCATCCAGGGCGTACAGCAACTGCTGTCCGGTCGTTGCCCCGGCGAAGTGCGTGCGCTTGAACAGCGAGCCACCGAACAGCCGCAGGTCCCGGCGGGCCTCGGCGGTGCGATTGAACGGCACGCCCATCCGGTCCAGCAGATCGATGACCTTCGGGGCCCAGTTGGCCATCTCCAGCACCGGCGGCTGATCGGCCAGATAGTCCCCGCCGTAAATCGTCTCATCGAAGTGCTGATACTCGCTGTACCCCTGCTGGCGCGCAACCTCGTTGCACGCGTTGATGCCCCCCTGGGCGCACACGGAGTGCGAGCGCTTCACCGGCACCATGCTGAACAGGTCGACCGGGATGCCCGCCTCGGCGATGCGCACCACCGCCGCGAGCCCTGCCAGCCCACCTCCGACCACGATCACGCGCTGTTCGCTCATGACTTGCTTCCATCGTCCGGTTCGTACGTTCGGACGATTCGTTTCACCGCTGCAGCGGGCCCTTGCGCCGTTCCAGCTCGACTGCTTCCTCGGTTCCGGGCCACGGATAGTCCTGCGTCGTCGCCGGCTCCGCGTCGGCCACCTCAGGCCGCATGCGGGCCTCGAAGGTCGCCGCCTTGTCAGGATCCAGCAGCACGAAGCCGGCCAGAGCGCCCCACGCCATCGCCATCAGCACGACGCCGGCGGCGGCGCACACATAGCCCCAGCGCCGCTGCGCCGCCGCGGAGACGGTAACCCCCCAGGTGATGGCGGCGGTCCACAGCCCGTTGGCGAAGTGGAACACCACCGCCGTGATCCCGACGAAGTAGAACAGCGACACGATCAGACCGCCGAGCGTGAAGTCGGTCCCGCCGCGCAGCGCCAGCGTCAGCGTCGACGCCGCCCGCTCGTGGGTCCACGCCGTCTCGCCCGGGACAAGGAACGTCCACCCCCAGCGCAGCGTGGCGATGTGGTAGAAGATGTAGACGATCGCGACCCAGCCCGACAGCCGCTGCAGGGCGTAGCGCACGTTGCCGCCATAGCCGTACTCGCGCACGTTCACGCGCCCGGTCAGCGCGTACCACGCGCCCAGCACTGCGTGGAACGCGATGGACAGCCACAGCGTCAACTCGATGAGCAGCAGGTACGGCAGCTCATTGATGAACTGCACTTCCTCCGCGAAAGTCACGACACCCCGCCCGATCAGGTCCCCCTCGGCGAGGTGATCGGCCCGCGCATTCGCCATGGCCCACAGGATCGACGAGTTGGTCAGCAGGTGGACGATCAGGAACAGGCCGATCGGGACGATCCCGCTGAGCGAGTGCAATCGCCGGAGCAGGAAGTGGTGGCGATCGAGAAAGCTGGAGATCGTGCGTGCCATCGCGTTCCTCGCAGTCAGACGCTCCCCGGCGGTGTCGCCGGGCCCCTGCCCGGGCCGGCCCCGGCGCCATGGCCGCCGGCCGGATTGATCTTCCCCTCCTGGATCGCCCTGGCCAGCGCCTTGCTGATGTTGACGAATTCCAGGCGGAGTTCGTGCGCTGTCTGCGACAGCAGCGACGACTCCTCCTCCGACAGGTTGCCCTTGGTCTTGGCCTCCAGGGCCGTGAGCAGATCGATGTGGTATTTGGCGACATCGAGCGCCAGCACCGCCTTGCCGGTGGTCGGGTCCGGGACGGCGCCCATGTAGAGCAGGGCCTGCGTCGTCAGCATGCGGACCAGTTCGGTGAAGTCGGCCTCGGGCAGGCCATGGCCCTGGTCGGGAGCGGGCCCGCGGGCCTGCTCCTGCGCCGCGAGGCGTTCCTTTTCACTCTGCGCCTGGGACTTCCAGTCGG
Organism: Phycisphaerales bacterium JB039; assembly: GCA_043101635.1. Lineage (GTDB taxonomy): Bacteria > Planctomycetota > Phycisphaerae > Phycisphaerales > UBA1924 > CAYMJK01. The sequence continues at coordinate 13,932 of JBICIE010000185.1, forward strand.
TATCGATGATGAGCTTGGGGGCCTCGCCCTCCCGCTCGGGCTCGGCGCCCTGCGCATCGGTCATGCCGCGTCTCCCGAAAACGGTGTAGACTGTCGAGAAGCGGGCAAGGACCCGCGCGGCGCCATCATAGGCGGGACGAGCCGCGTCCTGCGCCTGCCGGAGGACTCCGATGCGCTTCATCGGCGCCAGCCTGCTCATCCTCGCCGCATGCACGCTGGCGGCGTGCGCCGGCCCCCGGGCCCCGGCGCGGGATCTGACCGTCCGCGACTTCCGGGCGGCTCCGGGCGCCGCGCCGCGCCCGGAATCGCCGCAGACCGCTCCGCCGCCGGCGCCGCTCCCGGAGGCCGCGCCCGCCGGCCCGGCCCTGGAGGTGGTTGCCCGCCCCGGGGCGCCCGAGCCGCCCGAGGATCCCCAGCCCGTGACCGCCATGGTCGTCGTGGATGAGAAGGTCGGCGAGATCAACACCAAGCCGGTGTACGCGGCGGAGTTCCTGGCGCCGATGGCGGCCCGCATGCGCCAGGAGGCGCGCGACATGTCGCCCGGAGAATGGCGCCGCTTCGCGCGGGACCGCATCGCCGCCGACCTGGAGGCCCGCATCAACAACGAGCTGATCCTCGCCGACTCCTACGCGCAGCTCCCCGCCTCCCAGCGCCAGGGGCTCGGCGTCATCCTGGAGGACATCTTCCGGCGCGAGCGCAGCGCTACGCGTGGCAGCGAGGCCCTCGTCGAGCGCCAGTTGAGAGAGCAGAACACCACGCTCGGCGATGAGTGGCAGCGCAAGCGCGAGGATCTGCTGATCCAGCTCCGCCTGCGCGAACTGCGCCGGCAGGTGCAGGTCAGCGCTGACGAAGTCGCCCTCGCCTACGAGCGCTCCTACGACCAGTGGAATCCCGACCCGCGGGCCATCTTCCGGCGCATCCGCGTGCGCGCTGATGACCAGGAGGCCCTCAGCCGCATCACCGCCCGGCTGGAGGCCGGCGAGCCCTTCGGCGAGGTCGCCGAGGATCCCGCCAACCTCAACAACCCGGAAGCCGGCGGACTGCTGGAGGATGTCGGCTCCTTCACCGGCCCCTACCAGGACGCCGTGTTCTTCTCCAGCGAGCCATTGCAGGAGGCGGCCCGGTCGCTCGCCGAGGGCCAGTGGGCCGGTCCGGTTCAGACCGGCAGCACCATGAGCTGGCTCTTTCTGGAACGCATCGAGCGCAAGAGCGTGTCGCTGTTCGAGGCCCAGCCCAGCATCCGGGCCCAGCTCGAGACCATCCGCTTCAACGAGATCCTGGAGAGCCACTTCAACCAGCTCAAGGCCCGCTCCAGCTTCACGGACATCGGCGAGATGACCGATCGGCTGCTCGCCATCGCCGAGCGCTGGTACCTCGAGCCGGCTCTTGCCGGCAGCGCCGGGGCGCCGTGACGCGCGCGACTCAGCCAGCCCGGCGCGATCCCCTCGGGCCCGCCGGGGAGCGTGCCGCGGCCAGGTATCTGCGCCGGCGCGGCTACCGCGTGCTCGGGCGCAATATCCAGACCGCCGCCGGCGAGGCCGACCTGGTCTGCGAAGCCCCCGACCGGCGCACCATCGTCATCGTCGAGGTCAAGAGCCGCCGGCGCATCGAGGGGCAGCCCGTCCGCAGCGCCGAGACGGCGCCCGAGGCCTCCGTGACCGCCGAAAAGCGGCGCAAGCTGGGCGCCATCGCGCGCACGCTGGCGGCGCTCAACCGGTGGACGGACCGGCCCCTGCGCATTGATGTCGTCGCGGTCGAGCGGCTGGATCGCCGCTTCCGGCGCTGGCAGATCCGGCACCTGCCGGACGCCGTCCGGTGAGGCCGCGGGCGGTTTCTCGCGTTTGAGATCGCCGCGGCCCGCGGGGTTGTGGTATGCTGGGCGCGGGAGGGCTGGCCATGCGCCGCATCATCGCGACCGGATTCGTACTCGCCATCGCAACCGGCAGCGCCGGGCAGATCACCCCGGAGGACCAGTACCTCGAATGGCAGGACATGGGGCCGATCGCCCCCGGCGCCGTCCGAACCGGTCCGGCGGGGGCAACCGCCGGCGCCCTCGACACGCCGGGATCGGTACAGGTCAACGTCGACGAGTTCGGCATGGACATCCTCGGCGACGCCGCCAACGAGCCATCCATCGGCGTCGACCCCACCGCGCCCAACCGCATCGTGATCGGCTGGCGCCAGTTCGACACCATCGCCAGCAACTTCCGCCAGGCGGGCGTCGGCTGGTCCAACGATGGCGGGCGCACCTGGACGGCCGGCGTGCTCGACCGCGGCAACTTCCGCAGCGATCCGGTGCTGGCCACCGATGCGCAGGGCCGCTTCTTCTACTACAGCCTCGGCGGCAGCTTCCTGTGCGACGTTTTCTACTCCGACGATGGCGGGCAGAGCTGGTCGAGCCCGATCCCGGCGCTCGGCGGCGACAAGAACTGGCTCATCGTTGACAACACCGGCAGCGCCAGCGACGGGAACATCTACGCCTTCTGGAACGCCGCCTTCGGCTGCTGCGGCGACGACTGGTTCACGCGCTCCTTCGACCGCGGGCTGACTTTCGACACCCCCGTCGGCCTTGCCGACCAGCCGATCTGGGGCACGGCCGACACGCTCGCCAGCGGCGATGTCCTGGTTGCCGGCCGGCGCCAGTCCTCCGGCAGCCGCTTCGTGGTCGCCCGCTCCGAATCCGCCAAGTTCCCCGGGATGACGCCGGCGTTCACCGCGACCGAGCCTTCGCTCGGCGGGGCGATCGCCTTCCGGGCCGCGCCGAATCCCGGCGGCCTCTCCGGCCAGGTCTGGGTCGCCGCCGATCGCTCCGGCAGCGCAACCGATGGCAACATCTACGTGCTCGCCTCGGTCAATCCGCCCGGCGACGACCCACTTGATGTCATGTTCACGGGCAGCGAAGATGGGGGGGTGACCTGGAGCGCTCCGGTCCGCATCAACGACGATGCCGGCAACAACTGGCAGTGGTTCGGCACGATGTCGGTGGCGCCGAACGGGCGGATCGACGTGATCTGGAACGACACCCGCGACAGCGGCGTCCACAACATCAGCGCCCTGTATTACAGCTCCAGCGACGATGGCGGCCGAACCTGGTCGGCCAACCAGAAGCTCTCGGACACCTTCGACAGCCACATCGGCTGGCCGCAGCAGAACAAGCTGGGCGACTACTACCACATGGTCTCCGACCGCGTCGGGGCGCACCTGGCGTGGGCCGCGACGTTCACCGGCGGGCAGGATGTCTACTACCAGCGCATCGGCGACTACGACTGCAACGACAACGGCGTCCCCGACACCGATGACATCGCCACCGGCGCCAGCGGCGACTGCAACGCCAACGGCGTTCCGGACGAGTGCGAGATCGCCGCCGGCGCTGTCCGCGATGACAACAAGAACGGGATTCCCGACGAGTGCGAGGACTGCTACGCCGACTGCGATGGCGACGGGATCCTCGACCTGTTCGACTTCCTCTGCTTCCAGAACGCCTTCGCCACCGCCGATCCCTACGCCGACTGCGATGGAGATGGCCTCTTCGACATCTTCGACTTCCTCTGCTTCCAGAACGCCTTCGGCGCCGGCTGTCCGTAAGCCCCCGCCAATCACGATTCCGGGCGGACGGGCCCGCCGCGTGGTATGCTGAACCGAGGAGGCTCAGCCATGAACCGCATCCGTACCGCCTGCCTCGCCGGCCTGCCGGTGGTGGCGACTGTCGCGTTGGCCCAGCAGGCCCCGACCGACCCGCCCTACATCGAGTGGCGGGACATGGGGCCCATCGCCCCCGGCCCGGCCCGCGCTGGCCCGCCGGGCGACACCTCCGGCCCGCTCGACATACCCCCGTCGGTGCAGGTCAACGTCGATGAGTTCGGGATGGACATCCTCGGCGACGCCGCCAACGAACCGTCGATCGCCATCGACCCGACCGCGCCCAACCGCATCGCCATCGGCTGGCGCCAGTTCGACACCATCGCCAGCAACTTCCGCCAGGCGGGGATCGGCTGGTCCAACGATGGCGGGCGCACCTGGCGGGCCGGCACGCTCGACCGCGGCACGTTCCGCAGCGATCCGGTGCTGGCGGCCGACGGGCTCGGCCGCTTCTACTACTACAGCCTTCAGGAGAGCTTTGTCTGCGACATGTTCATCTCCGATGATGGCGGCCAGAGCTGGACCAGCCCCATCCCGGCCTACGGCGGCGACAAGGCCTGGATCGCGGTGGACCGCACGGGCACGGCCAGCGATGGCGCGCTGTACGCCTTCTGGGATCACTACGGCTGCTGCGAGGATGACTGGTTCACGCGCTCGTTCGATCGCGGCGCCAGCTTCGAGCGGCCGGTCCCGATCGCCGGACAGCCGATCTGGGGCACGGTCGACTATCTCCCCGATGGCGACCTGCTGATCGCCGGGCGCAAGCTGTCGACCGGCCGCGAGTTCGTCGTCGCGCGCTCCGACACCGCCAAGCTCGTCGGCATGACGCCGGCATTCTCAGTGTCCGAGCCGAACCTCGGCGGCGTCTTCCTGTACTTCGTCGGCGGCACGCCCAATCCCGGCGGGCTGCTGGGGCAGGTCTGGGTCGCGACCGATCGCTCCGGCGGCCCGGCCCACGGCAACGCCTATGTGCTCTCCTCCGTCGATCCGCCCGGCGATGACCCGATGGATGTCATGTTCACGCGCAGCGAAGATGGCGGCCTGACCTGGAGCGCGCCGGTCCGCATCAACGACGATGCCGGCAAGAACTGGCAGTGGTTCGGCACGATGTCGGTCGCGCCGAACGGGCGGATCGACGTGATCTGGAACGACACCCGCGACAGCGGAGTCGAGAACCTCAGCGCCCTGTACTACAGCTCCAGCGACGATGGCGGCCGAACCTGGTCGGCCAACCAGAAGCTCTCGGACACCTTCGACAGCCACATCGGCAGGCCGCAGCAGAACAAGCTGGGC
>JBICIE010000186.1:0-4725 GCA_043101635.1 Phycisphaerales bacterium JB039
GCTCTTCCGATCTGACCAAACGCGGCGACGACGACCGCTTCGGCGTCGGCGAGTACTGGGTCGTCGATCCCGAGACCGGCCAGGTCCGCTGCCGGGTGAGAGGATCTCGACGACGAGGTCCGGGGCAAGGCGCAGTCGGTCCGGGATGCGCGGCAGGCGCTGCGTGCGGTAGATGGAGATGTCCGGGCGGTAGACGAGTTGATCATCCAGACGGACATCGGTATCCGGAAAGATGAGGATGTCGCCGCCGGCCCGGGCAAACGATTCGAACTGGTAGAGGATCTCGGCGAGGAGCCGTTGATGCGCCGGACTGGGGCTGGGAGACATCATGACGACGCCATCGATCAGTTGATAGCGATCGGTCGTCTCGCCGAGGGCAAGATACTCGTCTGCGGTCATTCTCAGGCCGGCATAGCCCTGGTGGCCAGGCTGTCGCGGCAGGGCGGACATGCGTGAGTTTAGGCGGCGCCGGCTCGGCGCAGGGCAGCGCCGGCGACTTCGTAACGGCCGCCGGCGAGCCCGAGCAGGCTGAGGATGGCGGTCGCCGCGTAGAGGGCCCGGGGGCGCGGGGCGGCTTCGATCGTCGCGGTGAGGGCGGGGGGGGCGTCAATGTGGAGCAGGCCGTCGCACTCGGTGATCATGCAGTCGGGCGCTGCGAGTTCATCCGGGAGGTTGAGGGCGCAGGATGCGGCACCGGCGCTGAGGGTGGCCTCGATGCGGGCGCCTTCGGGGCCGGGAGTGAGGGCGATCGTCAAGGTGACATCCGCGCCGGGGTGATCCCAGTGGGCAGCGCGGCGGAGGGAGGCGGCATCAACGCGCCAGTGCACGGCGACTTGCACAGCGACATCCACGGCGGATCGGCGCTGTGATGCGAGCGTGCGCTGCATTCAACTGACCTTGGAGAGCATGGTCGCGGCGACGCGCAGGCCGCGCCCGCTGGGGCTGATGAAGCTCTGGCTCAGCTTCTCGATGGTGCTGAGGACATCGAGCAGTTCGTCGAGGCGCTTGTTGTGGCTGATGACATCCTCGGGCAGGTCGCGCCTGGTGCGCGGCTCGGTTTCATCGCGGATCTCGAAGAGGGCGGCGAGCAGGGGCTCGACCTCGCGCTTCATGCGCTCGCGGAGGATGGCGCGGAACATGGACCAGACATCGGCCTCGGCGTAGTAGTACTCGCGCCGGTCGCCGCGCTTGTGGGTGCGGCTGATGACGCCCCATTCCAGCAGGGCCCGGACGGACATGGAGGCGTTGCCGCGGGAGATCTGGAGGCGCTCCATGATCTCCTCGGCGCTCATGGGCTCGCCGACGATGTAGAGCAGGGAATGGACCTCCGCCTGGGTGCGGCTGATGCCCCAGGCGCTGCCCATCTGGCCCCAGACGGCGACGATGCGGTCCTGGGCCTCGCGGAGTTCGGCGGCGGGGTCGACGGACTTGGCCATTGTGGGAGTATGGCGGGGGCGTGGGTCGAAGTCGAGTGAAGGTTCAAAAATATCTGAAAGTAGCGAAAGGCGCGGCGGGGCCTGCGAAATCGGGTGGTATTCCGGCGGCGCGCCAGGGCGGGCGTCTGGTACCATGAGGCTCCGCCGGAGTGGTCCTGGCGCCGGCGCAGGCAGAGGAGATCGAGATGAACCCGAAGGTGTTGGTTGCGGTCGCCGCGCTTGGTGTGGCGGGGGGCGCCCATGGACAGTGCGCTCCCGAGTGGGACACGGCGCCGTCGTCGCCGCTGGGGGTGTCGGTGTCGGTGCGGGGTTCGGCGGTGCATGAGGGGATGTTCCACATCGGCGGGCCGTATACGGGTCCATCGGGCGTGGAGAACGTCGTGGCCCGCTGGGACGGGACGGACTGGACGGCGCTGGGGAGCTTCCCGCCATCTTCGCGGGTCAACGCGCTGGCGTCGTTTGACGGGGAGCTGTACGTCGGCGGGGGGTTCACGATCGGCAGCGCGGTGAATGTGGCGCGGTGGGATGGGGCGGCGTGGGTCGCGGCGGGCGCGGGGCCGGGCGGGCAGGTCGGCGCGATGCGGGCGCTGACTTTTGCGGGGCAGACCAAGCTGTACGTCGGGGTGTTCTTCGGCGGACTGATGACCTGGGATGGGGCGGCGTGGGTGCGCGTCGGCGACCTGGGCGGCTCGGTGAACGATGTGATCGTGTGGGATGATGGCGCCGGGGAGACGCTGTTTGCCACCGGCAACGCGCTGACGATCGATGGGGCGCCGATCAACGCGATTGCCCGGTACAACGGGACGGCGTGGGAGGAACTGGGGGACGGCAGCGGGCTGACCGGCGGCCTGGGGCGCGGGATCACGCTGGCGGTGTTCGATGACGGCTCGGGCGAGGCCCTGTACGTGGGTGGCAACTTCGAGTTTGCCGGCGGGGCCGAGGCGCTGTACATCGCAAAATGGGATGGCAGCGGATGGTCGCCCGTCGGCGCCGGGTTCGACGCCAGCGTCCTGGATCTGGAGGTCGTCGACTTCGGCGGCGGGCCGACGCTGTACGCCGGCGGGAACTTCTTCTTCTCGGGGGGGACGCTGGTGAACCTGATCGCCGAGCTTGATCCGGGCGAGGGGTGGACCGGCCTGGGCGCCGGGCTCAGCGGGGGCACGGTCCCGAGCGTCTCCAAGATGGCGCTGCTCGATGACGCCGATGGGAAGTGGCTGTACGCCGCGGGGGGCTTTACCGATGTGGCGGGGGCGCCGGCGCCGACGGTGGCGCGGTGGGGGTGCGCCGACAGCGGCTGCTACGCCGACTGCGACGGTTCGGGGAGCCTGGACTTCTTCGATTTTCTGTGTTTCCAGGACGCCTTCGGGACCGGCGATCCATACGCCGATTGCGACGGGAGCGGGTCGCTGGATTTCTTTGATTTCCTCTGTTACCAGAACGAGTTTGCGGCAGGCTGCCCGTAGGCGGCTGTCGGTCCATTGGTCCGCCGGCGGCGGGGCCGACCGGCGGCTGCGAGGAAGGAGCACAACATGAGACGTTTTGCATGTCTGGCGGTTGCCATGGCGCCGGCGGCGCTGGCACAGCAGTCACTGTACGCCACGAGCGGATTCAGTTCGCCGATCCTGTACGAACTGGATCCGGCGACGGGGGCGGAGCTTTCCTTTGCGTTCATCACGGGGGCGGAGGCGATCTTCAGCGGCATCGCGATCGATGACGCCGGGGACACGTGGGCCATCGACGGGTACAACGACGGGATACCGGACCGGCTGTTCCTGATCGACAAGGACACCGGCGCGGGCTCGGTGGTGGGCGAGACCGGCGAAAACTGGAACTTCCGGTTCGTGTGCGTGCACCCGGTGACGGATGTGCTGTACGGAGGGCGCGACAGCGCGATCTTCACGATGGACCGCACGACCGGTCTGGCGACCAAGGTCACCGACATCCGCGGGCCGGGGCTGGATCAGCTCACATGCCTGGCGATTGATCGCAACGGCGTGGGCTGGGGGCTGGACATCGGCGATACGACGCTGTTCAAGATCGACATCATGACCGGCGCCGCCGAGCGCATCGCCGATCTGAACCCCGGCCAGCGCTGGTGGTACAACGACCTGACCTTCGACGCCGCCGGCACGCTGTGGGGCGCCCGGGAGCAGGGCGGGGGCGTGTACACGATCGATACGGCAACCGGGGAGGCGACGCTGCAGTTCGGCGGCAGCTACCGGGGGCTGGAGTTCTTCGGGGACAGCGCGTGCTACCCGGACTGCGACGGGAGCGGGTCACTGGACTTCTTCGACTTCCTGTGCTTCCAGAACGCGTTTGCCGCCGGCGAGCCGTACGCGGACTGCGACGGGAGCGGGTCGCTGGACTTCTTCGACTTCCTGTGCTTCCAGAACGAGTTCGCGGCCGGCTGCCCGTAGCCGCCCGCAGCCGCCCGCGCCCCGGCGTGGGCGGTTATCGGCGTGCTTTGGGCGTGAGCCGGGCCGGGTTCGTCCGCTGAGACGGACGCGGGCGCCGGTTGGAGTTGTATTGCGCCCGGGTTTGGTGTACCTTGCTGGGCAAGGAGTGGCCGCATGCGCCAGAATCGCAGGGCGAGCGGGATGGTCGTGGCTCTGGCGGCGACGCTGGTGGCGTGCGCCGGGTCGATCGGACGGGCTCAACTGATCGAGACGACCTGGATCGGCGCCGCCGACGGCGACTGGAGCGATGGTGGCCGGTGGACCGGCGGGGTCTACCCGACGCAGCGCGGGAGCACGCGATACCGCGCGATCGTGGACGCAACCGGGGGAGATTACGTTATCAGCCTCGACAGCGGGCTGGCCGGCAATGTCGTGCTGGCGGAGCTGGAGCTGGCGAGCGCCGAGGCGACCATCGACGGCGCCGGGACGGCGTTTACGGTGAGAGTGGAGGACACCGCGAGGTTCCGCGACGCGATGCTGCTGGGGGTGGCAAGGTTCGTCAGCGCCGGGGAACTGATCTTCGCGGGGGATGTCTGCGACGACATCTGCGACACGCCGCTTGACCATACCGGGTCTCGGGTGGACTGGTCGACGGACGGGGACATCCGCGTGGCGGTCGGCAGTGTCTTCACGCACGGCGCAATGTCGACGTTCGACATTCTCGGCGCGGGGAACATCGCGGGCGACGGAACCGGCACGTTGATCAACAACGGGAAGATCAACAAGGGCTCGGCGGTCGTGACCACGATCTCCGGCGTGACGTTCGAGAACAACGGGACGGTGTGCGTGACGGCGGGACGCTGCGCATCGTGGATCCGTCCCTGCTGGGCGTG
>JBICIE010000187.1:0-25570 GCA_043101635.1 Phycisphaerales bacterium JB039
GCTCGCCACAGACCAATCACCAACAACACGCCCTTCCCGCTCACGCTCAAGCCGCCACGCGTCCGCCCCGCAACCCCCGACGAACGCCGTCTCGCACGCGCCAGGTGTCCCAACCTCGCTACTTAGTTCACGGCGTTGCCCGCCGGGGCGGACTGGAAAGGGAGGACCGCCACGACGGGTTGCGCTCGCCGCATGCGCGGCTCACTCCACCCGTCGCTACACCCTGGTCGCCGCTGCGCGGCTGCGCGTTGCGGCGGGGGCAAGCGGGCGCTGTGGCCCAGCCGCCCGATCCGAAGATCGCCGCGGCGTAGAATCTGATGCCGCGGCTGATCGGCCGACAAGGCCGCATCAGCCGGCGCCGGGAGGCTCGCCGATGGCGTTCGAGCCAAAGGACCGCCGGACATTCACCGTTATCCTGTTAGCCGGACTGGTGATACTCACGCTGATGACCGTCCTCATGGTGGGCCCGATGGCGCGAGGAACTCTCAACTCGCAACGCCGGTCACGTCTCATCGAAGTTCCAGCCAAGGTCATTGACGCCTCCGCAAACTCCATCGGTAGCGGCTACGACTTCAGCATTGAAGTGCGGTACGAGTACGCCTACGGCGGCGCGGCGTTCGAGTCGACTCGTTGGAGCTTCTTTGATCCTTATGCGCCGCAGAACGCCCCCACGATTGCGCAATCGCTACTGCGTAGCACCGACGTCGTTGCGTATGTCGATCCCGCTGAACCGAGTTTCGCCGTGCTGAACACGTCGACGGTCAATCAGCTGTACACGCCGATAGGGTTCTGGAGTCGGGTTGGCATCGCGGCGCTCACCACCGCCGCGTGGATAGCGCTAGTGGCGTGGGTTGCGATCCGGCTGGTTCGATACCGCGCGTCCGCTCGCCCCTGAACGTGGGGGTGGCGGGATTGTATTGAAGCCGAAGACTCCGCCATCACCCCACGAGCCCCACGATGGGCAAGCGGCCGCTGTGGCTCAGCCGCCCGATCCGCCGCCCCCGCCTGCGGGGGCGAAGCGCTTTGCCCCGGGCGCAGCGCAGCGGAGCCCGGGGTTGCCGGCGCCCCCTTTCCATCAGAGCCCCCGAAGGGCCCCGAAGGGGGCGAAGGCGACCGCCGCCGGCGGGTCCGCCGGGGCGCTGCGTACAATCGGCCATGCCCGCGCACTGGGAACTCGCCTTCTTAGTGGTGTTGGCTGGCGCCGCAATCGTCCGGCTCTTCCGCCGCAAGCGGCTGCGCCAGGCGCCAGTGCGCATAGCTGCCGCATCGGTCCTCGCAGAACTGCGCCACTCCTCCCGCCGCAGCACGACGGTGGCGGCCGTGGTGTTCTGGCTGATGCTGCTGGTCTTTCTTGCTCAGGCCTCGCGGCCATTCTGGGACGCCGAGATCGCCAGCGAGATCACGAGCGGGCGCCAATGGCTGGCGCACTGGCTGGCGTGCGTTGCCTTCCTGGCGATGGTCTTCGCCGTGTGGTACTACGTCACGGAACTCGCGCTTCGACGGAACGCTGCCGCGCGGGGGCGCGCTACCGCGTCCGCTCGCCCCTGAACGTGGGGGTGGCGGGATTGTATTGAAGCCGAAGGCGCCGCCATCACCCCACGAGCCCGACGAGGGGCAAGCGGCCGCTGTGGCCCAGCCGCCCGATCCGAAGATCGCCGCGGCGTAGAATCTGATGCCGCGGCTGATCGGCCCCCCCACGCCCCACGCCCCACGAGCCCGAGTTGCCGCATCAGCCGGCGCCGGAGACCTCCCTCATGGCGCACAGACCCCGCCCGATGCAACGCTGGCGCCGCACGCTGCTGCTCGCCGCACTGCTCCTGCTCGCCGGGGCGGTGGTGAACGTCGCGGTGGCGTGGGCTCTCATCGGTTGGCCGAGATGGGGCGACAGAGAGTCCGTCGAGCTACTTGAGTCCGAGGAGGCTCGGGATCAGGCGAGATGTGTGGTTGCGTGGCCAGAGGCCACACCGCCCCCAACTTTGTTGATCACATACTACATGTCCGGCCGTCAGATGAACGTGGCGTACAGCGAGTACTACGACGCCTATCGCGTACGTGTTGGGTGGCCCATGCACTCGATGCAGTTCGACGGACGAAGACCATGCGTTCCAGCGAAGTGGATTCAAGTCTCGGCGTCGCTCCCGGCCCCTTCCGTACTCCGCCGAAATGGGTGGTTTGGACACACCCATGACCACCTGCCGCTCACGCCACTCTTCCCCGGCTTCCTCCTCAACACCCTCTTCTACGCCGCGATCCTCGCGCTGCCGCTGAGTTTCTTCCCGCTGCGCCGCCGCCTCCGCGCCCGCCGCGGCCGCTGCCCGAAGTGCAACTACGACCTCGCCGGCCTCGCCGGCCCCTGCCCCGAGTGCGGGTTCGTAAGTATGAAGGATGAAGTATGATGGATGAACCTGGGCATGGACGAACCGAAGCGCGAGCCCGCGCCCGGCGCGGGCGCTCCGACTCATCCTTCATCGGTCTGACTTCATCCTTCTGGCTGAAGCGCTGGCGCCGCACGCTGCTGCTCGCCGCGCTGCTCCTGCTCGCCGGGGCGCTGGTGAACGTCGCGGTGGCGTGGGGCTGCATAAGCCGCAAGCCGATGATCGACGGCAAGCAAGTCGGCTGGTTCGTCGAAGCCATGACTTCGGACGGTGATCAGATCAGCCAGCGCACCTATGCCGGTTGGCCCGCGCGGTCGCTGGTCGCTAGCTACACCATCGTTCTGCCGAAGGACGGGCGCTCTGCATACGTCATCCGACCGATGCTCAGGATACCGGGGTGGGCAACCCGGGACCCGCTGGCCGACCCGCTCTCTTTCCTCCCGCTGCGCCCCATCTTCCCCGGCTTCCTCCTCAACACCCTCTTCTACGCCGTTGTCGTGGGGGCGATCCTCGCGCTGCCGCTGAGCCTGGTCCCGCTGCGTCGCCGCCTCCGCGCCCGCCGCGGCCGCTGCCCGAAGTGCAACTACGACCTCGCCGGCCTCGACGGCCCCTGCCCCGAGTGCGGGGGGGAGAGGCATTAGGCATCAGGCACTGGGCACTGGGAAGAGAGGCACTAGGCACTAGGCACTAGGCACTGGGAAGAGAGGCACTAGGCATAATGCACTAGGCACTGGGAAGGCGGGACGGAGAGGCATCAGGCATTAGGCCCGAGGCAGGCGTCGAGTACGGGCGCCTCTTGCCTAGTGCCTAGTGCCCAGTGCCCAGTGCCTTCCGCCTAGTGCCCTACCCTCCGACATGGATCGACCGCTGCGCATGGGAATGGTGGGGGGCGGAACCGGCGCGTTCATCGGCGCGGTGCACCGCATGGCCGCCCGCCTCGATGGCGCCATCGACTTCGTCGCCGGCGCCCTCTCCTCGACGCCCGAAAAGGCCAAGGCCTCCGGCCGGGCCCTCGGCCTCGCCGATGACCGGGCCTACGGATCCTGGCAGGAGATGATCGAGGGCGAAGCGGCCCGCCCCGCCGGCGAGCGCATCGACTTCGTCAGCGTCGTCACGCCCAACGACACGCACTTTGCGGTGGCAAAAGGCTTCATCGAGGCCGGCTTCGGTGTGATCTGCGACAAGCCGCTGGTGCACACCAGCGCCCAGGCCAGCGAACTGATGCGCCTGGTCGGCGACAAGGGCGTGGTGTTCGCCGTCACCTACAACTACTCCGGCTACCCGCTGGTCAAGCAGGCCCGCGAGATGGTCCGCGCGGGCGCCATCGGCGCCATCCGCAAGATCATCGTTGAGTACAACCAGGGCTGGCTGGCGACCAAACTCGAAGCCAGCGGCCAGAAGCAGGCCGACTGGCGCACCGACCCGGCCCGAAGCGGCCTCGGCGGCGCCATCGGCGACATCGGCTCCCACGCCGAGCAGCTCGTCAGCTATATCACGGGGCTGGAGCTGGAAGCCATCTGCGCCGACCTGACGACGTTCGTGGAAGGCCGCAGGCTCGATGATGACGCGAGCCTGCTGCTGCGCTTTGCGCCGGAGAGGGCGGGCGCGATGGGGGCGCGGGGCATCCTGACCGCCTCGCAAGTGTGCGTCGGCCAGGAGAACGACCTGCGCATCCGCATCTGGGGCGAGCGCGGCGGCATCGAGTGGCGCCAGGAGGAGCCGAACCGGCTGATCGTCAAGGCGATCGATGAGCCCGATCGCATCTACCGGCGCTCCAACGGGTACCTCGGCGAGGCGGCCGCGGCCAACACCCGCCTGCCCGCCGGCCATCCCGAGGCGTTCATCGAGGCGTTTGCCAATGTGTACCGCGGGGCGTGCAGCGCGATCCGGGCGAAGCTGGCGGGGCCATCCGGCGCCGGGGAGCCGCATCTGGACTTTCCCACCATCATCGATGGCGCCCGCGGCGTGCACTTCATCGAGAAGACCGTCGAAAGCTCCCGCTCGGATGCCAAATGGACCGATGCCCGCTGGAACGCAGGGCGATGAGGCGGGCGCTTGCCGCGGCGGGCGCTGCGCTGTGTGTAGTCGCCGGCGCGCGCGCACAGACGCCCGATGCGCCGGCGCGGGCGCTGATGGAGCAGGCCGCGGCGGTGCTGCCATCTCCCCGCCAGCTTGCCTGGCAGGATCTCGAGTTCACCTGCTTCATCCACTTCGGCGTCAACACCTTCACCGGGCGGGAGTGGGGGACCGGGCTGGAAGATCCGGCGATCTTCAACCCGACCGACTTCGATGCCGACCAGTGGGCCCGCGTTGCCAAGGACGCCGGCATGCGCCTCATCCTGCTGACCGCCAAGCACCACGACGGCTTCTGCCTGTTTCCGAGCGATTACACCGAGCATGATGTGGCGGCCAGCCCCTGGCGCGATGGCGCCGGGGATGTGGTGCGAGAGGTTGCCGACGCCTGCCGGCGCCATGGCCTGAAGTTCGGCTTCTATCTCAGCCCCGCCGACCTTGCCGAGATCGAGCGCCCGGGTGGCCGCTACGGCAACGGCAGCGAAGCGCGGCCGTCGGTGATCCCGTCGCCGGTCGAGAGCGCAGCGCCTCCCGCCGAGACGTTCGAGTACACCGTCGATGACTACAACCGCTACTTCCTCAACCAGCTCTGGGAACTGCTGACGCGCTACGGGCCCGTGCACGAGGTCTGGTTCGATGGCGCCAACCCGAAGCCCGGGACCGGCCAGACGTACGCCTATGACGCCTGGTACGACCTGATCCGGCGCCTGGCGCCCGAGGCCGTGATCGCGATCAAGGGGCCCGACGTCCGCTGGTGCGGCAACGAGGCCGGTCGCACGCGCGCTAGCGAGTGGAGCGTGATCCCCATCGGCGCCTCGCCGGATGAGTGGCAGTGGCCGGACATGACCGCGCCCGATCTCGGCAGTCTCGATCGCCTGCGCGAGACGATCGACGGCGGCGGGTTCCTGCACTGGTACCCCGCCGAGGTCAACACCTCCATCCGCCATGGCTGGTTCTGGCGAGATGAGCAGCAGCACGTCAAGAGCGCAGGCGAGATCCTCGATGTGTGGGAGCGCTCCGTCGGCGGCAACACGGTCTTTCTGCTGAACGTGCCGCCGGACCGGCGCGGCCGCTTCGCCGATCGTGATGTGCAGGCGCTGCAGCGCGTCGGCCGGCGCATCGAGCGTACGTACGGGGTGGACCTCGCCACCGGCGCCCGGGCCTGGGCGTCGGCTGTGCGCGGCGCGGGCTTCGGCGCGGGCGCTGTGATCGATGGCGATCCGGCAGCCTGCTGGGCCCCGCCGGACTGGTCCGGCCCGCAGTCGCTGGAGGTGCGTCTGCCCGAGCCGCGGCAGATCTCGCGCGTGTCCTTTCGAGAGGCGATCGCCACCTTCGGTCAGCGCATCGAACGCTTCGCCATCGACATCTGGACCGAAGATGGCTGGGTGGAAGTCGCCGCCGGTACGACCGTCGGCGCCCGGCGCATCTGCCGTTTCGAGCCGGTGACGACTGATCGCGTGCGCCTTCGCATCCTCGAAGCCCGGGTCTGCCCGACTATCAGCGAGCTGACGCTGCACGATGATCCCGGCTGAGCCAGCGCGGGCTCAAACGGCTGCCCGGATCCTGCGATCGATTCCGGCCTTACAGTCTCCGCCAAGGAGCCGCCGCATGCTGGTCCGTCTCGTTGCCGCACTCGCCGCCCTGCCAACGCTGGTCGCGTGCCAGGCCCAGCCGGCGCAGTCCCCATCGTCGGCCGCAGAACAGCTGGCGGCGGCCGCGGCTGCACACCCGGCCATCATGCCGCTGGTCATCGAGCGCTTCGGGGCCGATGCCCGCGATGTCGAGCGCTTCTACGACGCTCCCTGGTCCGAGACCCGCTGGCAGCGCATCGACGAGTTGCACGACGCATGGGCTGCGTCGCTCGACGCCATCGACTTCGACACCCTCGATCAGGATGGACGCATCGACTGGCTGCTGCTGGACAACCACATCCGCGCGGGCGCCGATGACATAGACCTGGATCGGCGCCGGCTGGCCGAGATCGCTCCGCTGTTGCCCTTCCGCGACGCCATCATCGAACTTGAAGTCGCCCGCTGGCGCATCGAGCCCGCCGACCCTCGCGCCATGGCCGGGGCGGTCGCCGAGATCGCCGAGCAGACCGAGGCCATCAGCAAGCGTGTGAAGCGAGCAGATCCGGACGACGAATCGCCAAGCGCCGATGACCAAGCCGGCGATGCCGACCCCGCCGAGACGGGCGGGGCAGAGTCTTATGCGGCCGACGAAGCCGGCCCGATCCAGATCACCCCCGCGACAGCCCTGCGAGCCTCGCGCGCCGTCGGCGCCCTGCGCCGCACGCTCGACGGGACAGCAAGCTACTACACCGGCTACAAGCCCGAGTTCGACTGGTGGGTTTCCCAGCCAGCCGAAGCCGCGCTCGATGCTCTGCGCGACTACGAGAACAAGCTCCGGCGCGACATCGCCGGTATCAAGGGCGAAGATGATGACCCGCTCGTCGGCGACCCGATCGGGCGCGACGCCCTGCTCGCTGATCTGCGCGCCGAGATGATCGCCTACACGCCCGAAGAGCTCATCGCCATCGCCGAGCGCGAACTCGCCTGGCGTCAGCAGGAGATGATCGCCGCCTCTCGCGAAATGGGCTTCGGCGATGACTGGAAGGCCGCCCTCGAGGAGGTCAAAGGCCGAGCCGTCCCGCCTGGCGAGCAGGATCTCTACGTCGCCGCCGTCGCTCGCGAGACCATCGCCTTCCTGGATGCGGGCGACATGGTCACCATCCCGCCGCTGTGCCGCGAACTGTGGCGGGCCGAGATGATCCCGGCGCGCGATCAGAAGACCTGGCCGTTCGCCTTCTACGGCGGCCTGCACGTCGGCATTGCCTACCCGACTGACGAAATGAGCCACGCCGACAAGCTGGAGTCCATGCGCGGCAACAACCGGCACTTCACTCGAAACGTCACGCCGCACGAGCTTGTCCCGGGCCATCATCTCCAGGGCTTCATGGCCCAGCGCCACAACACGCACCGGCGCATGTTCAGCACGCCATTCCTCGGGGAGGGTTGGTGCCTCTACTGGGAGATGGTCTTCTACGACCGCGGCTGGGCCGAGTCACCCGAAGACCGCATCGGCATTCTCTTCTGGGGCATGCACCGCTGCGCGCGCATCATTGTCAGTCTCAAGTACCATCTCGGTGAAATGACGCCGCAGGAGATGATCGACTTCCTGGTCGACGAGATCGGCCACGAACGCTTCGGCGCAACCAGCGAGGTGCGCCGCTACATCGGCGACCAGTACTCGCCGCTGTACCAGGTCGCCTACATGATCGGGGGCCTGCAGATGCGGGCATTGCGACGCGAGGTCGTCGATACCGGCCTGATGACCGAGAAACAGTTCCATGATACCGTCCTGTTATACAACTCGATGCCGATCGAACTGATCCGCGCCGGCCTGCTCGATCTGCCGCTGACGAAGGACTGGCGCCCATCCTGGCGATTCGCCGACCCGATCGAAACCGGCCCGGACCAGCCAGAGCCCGCCCCGGCCGCCACAGGAGACTCGAGATGATCCCGACACTGACCGCTCTTGCCACGCTTGCCGCCTGCGCGATGCTCGGCGCCTTTGCTGCCCAGCCGGAGGCCTCCGGAGGCTGGCCGATCCACTCCATGGAGCGCCCGCTGCCGCCGCGCGTCGAGGCCGACGAAGTGACCGTGCCGCCGCCGTCCGACGCCATCGTCCTCTTCGACGGATCCTCGACCGACGCCTGGCGGAAGCCCGATGGTGGCAAGATCACCTGGACGCTCCAAGATGACGGCTCCATGCGCGTCGAGCGCGGCGGCGACATCTTCAGCCGCGAGACGTTTGGAGACTGCCAGCTCCACGTGGAGTGGATGTGCCCGGAGGGTCAGGATCACCGCACCGGACAGAACCGCGGCAACAGCGGCGTCTTCCTGATGGAGGTCTACGAGGTGCAGGTGCTCCAGTCGCGCGAGAACCGCAGCTACGCGGACGGAATCGCCGGCTCGATCTACGGCCAGAACCCGCCGATGGTGAACCCCTGCCGCGCCATGGGCCAGTGGAACAGCTACGACATCATCTTCCGCCGTCCGCACTTCAACCAGGACGGCTCGGTCGCAAAGCCGGCCATCATGACCGTCTTCTTCAACGGCGTGCTGGTGCAGGACCACTTTGAGCTGATGGGCCCGACCTCCCACACCGTGCGCGCCCCGTACGAGGCTCACGCGGACGCCCTGCCCATCAAGCTGCAGGACCACGGCGAGCCGGTCCGCTTCCGCAACATCTGGGTCCGGCGGCTGGCCGAGTAGCAAGGCCTCAGACCCGATAATCCGGCCAGGCGTGGCGCCGCTCGCGGATTGGGCTCCCGCTCCAAACCGCGCTGCGGTATGCTCATGCTCTGGCAGGAGATTCGTGAGATGTACCAACGCCCGCTCGCCGCAGTTCTCGTCTCGATCCTCGCGCTCGTCGCCGGCGCGCCGGCCCAGCAGGCCGAGAAGGCAGAGAAGGAAGACGCCCTGACCCTGGAGCGCATCTTCCCCGAGAAGAGCTTCTTCGGCCCCTCGGCCCGCTCGACCTCGTTCTCGCACGATGGCCGCTTCGGCGCGTTCCTCTACCAGCCCTGGGAGGAGCGCCGCCACGGCACGGACCTGTACATCTACGACACCGCCACCGGCCAGCCGCGCCGCATCACCGCCGTCAGCCGCATGGCCGAGTTCCAGAAGGAGGCGCGCGAGGTCCAGGAGGACCGCGAGAAGAAGGCGAAGAAGGCCGGCGTGACGCTCGCCGAACTTGCCCGCCAGCAGCAGCAGCGGCTCGGCGTTCCGGTCTCGGGAGTGGTGGGGGAGTGGGAGGGCGAAGCCGATTCCACCTCGCGGCGCGGCGCTATCCGTCCCGGCGACTGCGTTCTGACGCTCTCCGCGAAGCTCGATGGCGAGTTGCGCATCGGCCTCGTGCGTCTGCCCGTCAGCAAGGGCAAGCTGGAAGATGGCAAGTTCACGGCAAAGGTCGCTGACAAAGACCTTGAAGTCGAGGGCGCCCTCGAACTTACGCTGGAGGACGCCACGCTCGAAGGCAGCCTCACGCTCGAGAAGCCGGATCTTGACTTCACGCTTCGCCTGGAACGGGCCGAGCCCGACACGGAGGCCGGCGCCGAGGGCCCGCGCGGCGTCATCGGCGCCCTCGGCGAGCGCCTCGCGCTCGGCGATGTCGTACTCGACGATGACGCCACCATCAACGATGAGGATGATGAGGGCAAACGCCCCGACAAGCTCGCCCCGCGCTACGGCGGCGTCGACTGGTACGAGTGGTCGCCTCTCGCCCACGAACTGCTGCTGCTGTCCGATGGCGACATCTACCGCCTGACGATCGACCTGGAGGCCTGGGACGCTGAGTTCACCCCCTCGGGAGATGAGCCGGTCGCCCCGTACCGCGGCGACCTGTCACGGTTGACGCGCACCCGTGAGCGCGAGGGCTCGGTCCAGTACCTGCCCGATGGCGCCGGCTACACCTACCTGCGGGATGGCGCACTGCTGGAGGTCGCCTTCGAGGGGAGCCTGATCAAGCAGCTTGACCCCGAACTCAAGGACAACGAGCGCATGGTCGGCTACCGGATCAGCCCCGATCGCAAGCGACTCGTCTTTCTTGCCAACCGGGGCGCCAGCTACTGGGGTTCCGGCCGCGAGATCAACATCGTCAACTACCGCGACCGCTTCGCCAGCGTGCGTCGCGTCACCCGGCACATGCCCGATGACCCCTTCCCCGAGGCGTGGTCCAGCGTCTACCTGTACGACCTGGATGGCCATGACCGCGAGGAGGGCACGCTCCAGCGCGTCTTCACGCGCCGCATCTCCGGGCCGCGCGACACCATGGCCGTGCCGCACTGGGCGCCGGATTCCAGCCGCGTCGCCTTCGCCGCCTTCGAGCAGTCCACCGGCCTCATCAAGATCCTCGAGGCCGGCTTCGAAGAGCAGGAACCGGAGGCGGCGCCGGACGAGAAGGCCGAAGACAAGTCGGCCGAGTCTGCCGAGGAAGATGACATCGACGGCGATCGCCAGGAAGAACAGCAGGAAGAGCAGCAGGACGAGCAGGACCAGGAAGAGGGCCAGCAGGCGCAGCAGCCCGAGGCCGGCGAGGCCGAAGAAGAGGGCCCGGATTTCAAGATCGAAGACGCCAGGGTCGTCTACCAGTTCCTCCACGCCGGCGGACCCAACACCCCCGGCATGGTCATGCCGCAGTACCTGCCCGACAGTCGGCGCATGGTCTTCATCACCGAGCTGTCAGGCTTCCGCCAGCTTCATCTGCTCGACCCGGCATATGAGCAACTCACGCAGCTCACCGAGGGCCGCTACGAGATCTATCCCTTCGACATCTCAGAAGATCATGCCACGCTCTTCGCGACGGCCACGAAGGACGACCCTGCACAGGAGCACATCTACAGCGTCGATACCGAGACGGGGGCGATGACCCGCCTCTCGACGACCGACGGCGTCTACGGCGGTGTCGCCGTCAGCGACGACGGCGCTCACATCCTCGCAACGCATGTCGACTTCGGCGCCCCGCGCGAGCTGATCGCGATCGACCGGGCTCACGAAGCCCCCGAGACCGCGCGCCTCACCGACTCGCATTCCGAGGAAGCCCACAAGCTCACGCAGGCCGCCCCCGAGTACTTCAGCTTCGAGAACCGCCACGGCCAGACGATCCACGGGCACATGTTCAAGCCGAAGGACTGGTCGCCGGAGGACAAGCGGCCACTGCTCATCTACGTCTACGGCGGCCCCCTCGGCGAGACCAAGATGGCCACCCGCGGCAGCTTCGGCGCCCCGAGTTACTTCTTTGCGCGCTATATGACGGAAGTCCACGGATGGGTCACCGCCACCGTCGACCCCCGCGGCGCCTCCGGCTACGGCGCTGTCTTCGAGAAGGCCAACTTCGAGCAGGTCGGCAAGCCGCAAACTGAGGACCTTGTCGACGCCGCCCATTGGCTCGTCGAAAACGCCGGCGTCGATGAGAAGCGCATGGCTCTGCACGGCTGGTCCTTCGGTGGCTTCCAGACGCAGATGGTCATGTACACCGAGCCCGATGTCTTCGCCGCGGGCATCGCCGGCGCCGGCCCCACCGAGTGGCACAACTACAACTCCTGGTATTCCACCGGCACCATCGGCGACAACAAGCCCGGCAAGACCGACCTGGAGAAGTTCAGCCTGCTGCCGCTGGCGAAGAATCTCAAGGGCCAACTCCTGCTCGTCCACGGCGTCGAGGATTCCAACGTCCTCTATCAGGACACCGTCCGCGTCTACCGCGAACTGCTCAAGGCCGACAAGGAAACCCTCGTCGAACTGTTCATCGACCCCACCGGTGGCCACGGCCTCGGCGGAGATGTCAAGACCATCAACCGCTACCGCAAGTACGAGTCGTTCCTGCTCCGCACCATCGGCGCCTTCGAAGCCGAAGCAGATGAACAGCCGGCCGACGACGCCGCGGCCCCGGCCGACGAGGGCGACGACTCCGGCGCCGAGGGCGGGACGTAAACGCGCGGCAGCGCCCGCCGTCTGCCAGATGTCAATGTCGCAGGCTGGAGCAGAGCGCACGCGGACCGCGGCGACGGATCAGTGCTTCTCCTGCGCCTCCAGCCGCATCGCGCGCGGGAACAGCACGTTGTTCTCCTTGTGGATGTGCCGGTGCATGTCCGCCTCCAGGTCGGCCAGCCCCGCCAGCATCGCGCGGTAGGTTCCGCACGCCCACGCCGGCGGCTCGAAATCGTCCGTGGCAGCGCGGATCGCGGCGAGCGCCCCGCCCGCCTGCTCGTGCTCGTGTTCCATCTGCGCGATCGGGCCGGCAACGGACCCCATCGGCGCCGGCTCGCCGCGCTCCAGCGCGCGGATCGCCGGGAACAGGATCTGCTCCTCCTTCTGCATGTGGCTGAACATCTCCTCGCGGAGGGCGCAGAACGCCTCGCGGACCTCGCGCAGCCGAGGCTCGCTCTCCCCGTGCACGGCAGACACCTTCTTCGTCATGCCATCCAGCCGCGGCAGTTCCTCGCGGAGCCAGGCGTGATGCGCCTGTTCGATGTGGTCGGCCAGTTCGGCCAGGCCCATGGCCGCCGCGTCGACCTCGCCCGGGCGCCCCGTCTCGTCGGCCTCCCGCAATTGGGCGACGACCGCCGCGGGATCCAGGCCACGCTTGCGGCAGGCCTCCTCGAGCGGCAGCTTCCCGCCGCAGCAGTAGTCGATGCCGAGCTTCTCCAGCACGCGGGAGCGGCCGGGCTGCTCGGCCACGAGGGTTCCGACGGTCGTTTGCTCCAGGCTCATAGTTGGCTCCTTAAAACTAGCTTTCATGCTTCAATGCACACTTGACATCTTTATAGCCGCGCGGTATCGTCAGATCCAGCCCGAACGGCCCAACCGCATGAAGATCCTCTCTGACGCATCCGAATACGGCCTGCGAGCGGCAGTCTGGCTCGCCCAGCGGCCCGGCGAGGCCCAGAAGGTCCGCGAGATCGCCGAGGGCACCCGAGCCGCGCCGGGCTACCTGGTCAAGGTCCTTCAGAGCCTGAGCAGGGCAGGCATCCTCTCCGCCCAGCGCGGCAGCCACGGCGGCTTCACCCTCCAGCGCGACCCAGCCCGCCTCACCGCGCTCGAGGTCATCAACGCCGTCGACCCGATCGAGCGCATCCGCGAGTGCCCGCTCGGGCTGGAAGCCCACGGTGAGTGCCTCTGCCCCATGCATCAGCGCATCGACGACGCCCTCGCCCTCATCGAGCAGAGCCTGGCGTCCTGCACCATCGCCGAACTGATCGAGACCACCTCCCCGTCGCAGCCGCTCTGCGGCGCCCTCGTCCAACTCCGCACGCCGTGAAGGAGCCCGGGGTGACCCGATTCCGCCATGCCCCCATCGCCCGGCTCGAAGCCCTCGCGCCCTTCAGCCGCGATCACTACGTCGGCCTGGTGCAGGCCCGCCACCTGGTCAAGGCGGCAGGCGCCGATGATGTCGCGCGCCGCAAGGCGCTCTCGGAGTTTCTCGACGCGTGGGATTCCGATATCGCCGCGCACTTCCACGATGAGGAGCGCCTGCTGGCCGACCTCGCCGCGCCCGAGGACCGCCAGCGGCTGCTCGCCGAGCACCAGCGTCTGATGGGGCTCGCCGACAAGGCCCGCCGCCTGCATCGAGAGATCGACCCCGGCCCGGCGACCCTCCGCGAGATCGGCCAGGCCCTCGAAGCCCACATCCGCTGGGAAGAGCGCCACCTTTTCCAGCGCCTGCAGGACAGGCTGAGCCCCGAGCAGCTCGCGTCGCTCGGCATCCAGACCGCCGCGATCGAACAGGCCCGGCCTCGCAACATCGATCGAAAACACCATTGCGAAGGAGATCGCAGATGAACTTCGCGCGCACAGCGATGGCGGCCGCGGCCATGACCGCAATCGCAACCGTCTGGCTGGTCGCCGACACGTCCCTGGCGCACTGCGACACGATGGACGGCCCCATCATCCCCGAGGCGCTGCGCGCGCTGGATTCGGGCGATGTGCGCCCCCTGCTCAAGTGGATCCCCGAGCAGGAAGAGGGCGCGATCCGGGAGGCGTTCGACCGCGCCCGCGCTGTGCGCGACATGGGGTCGGACGTTCAGGCCATGGCGGACCAGTTCTTCCTGGAGACGCTGATCCGCATCCATCGAGCCGGAGAGGGAGAGCCGTTCACGGGGATCAAGCCCGCCGGCTCGGCCCCGCCGGTGTTCAAGGCCGCCGACGACGCCCTCGCATCCGGATCTGTCGACGCCCTCGCCGATCAGGTGGCGCAGTCGGTGCGGGACGAGATCAAGCGGCGATTCGAGGCCGCCAGCCTGCTCAGGGCCGGCATGGATGACAGCCCCGAAGCCGGACGGGCGTATGTGCGCCAGTACGTCCGGTATCTGCATCTGGTGGAGGCGATCGACGGGCTCCTCGGGGAGGATCACTCCGGCGCCCCGGGTCATGTCGAGGGCCGGCCGGCGCACGGGCGGGAGCATCGATGACGCGCCGCCGCCCGGCGGGCGGACGCTGGCGAAGCTCGCCGACTGGCGGCCGTTGCGGCGCCGATCGGCGGCCGTTTCCAGGCGCAAGCCATGCCGGCGGCGTAGAATTGCGGCGATTTCCCAGTCCGAGTGACCAGTCCCGCCGTTCGCCGTGCCACACACAGAACAGTTGCAGCCGTCGTCCTCAGAACTGACCCATGCGCTGCGCGAGCGCATGAAAGAGTTGAACTGCATCTACCGCGTCTCCGACATCGCCGATGACCGGCGGCGCAGCTTCGACGAGAAGATGCAGGCGATCGCCGAGTGTCTGCCGCCCGGCTGGCAGTATCCGCAGTCCGCCGCGGCGTGCATCCGGGTGCGGGGGCGGGAGTTTGCGACCGTCGGGTGGGACGTCGGCCCGGCGGATCGGCGCCTTCAGGCCGACATTCTCCTCGATGGCCGGGCTGAGGGGTGGATCGCCGTCGCCTACGCGGACGATGTGCCGGTCAACGGCGAGGTCTTTCTGCGGGAAGAGGGCGTCCTCATCGCCGAGATCGCGCGCCGGATCGGCGCGCTGCTGGCCCAACGCCAGGGCGCCTCCGACGCCTCCGAACCGGAGGGCCAGGACTCGGCGCCGCTCGCCCCGACGCCTGCGCGCCAAGGGCTGATCGGCGCCTCGGAACAGATGCAGTCGGTCCGGCGCGCCATCGACCGGGCGGCGCGGACCAGCGCCACTGTGTTGATCTGCGGCGAGAGCGGCACCGGCAAGGAACTCGTTGCCCGCGCCATTCACTACCAGAGCAGGCGTTCAACCGCCCCGTTCCTGCCCGTGAACTGCGCCGCCATACCCGAGAGCCTGGTGGAGAGCGAATTGTTCGGGTATGTCAAGGGCGCCTTCACCGGCGCCACCACGACCCGGGCCGGCTTCTTTCAGACCGCCGACGGCGGCACGATCTTCCTGGACGAGATAAGCGAGATGAGCCTGTCGGTGCAGGCCAAGCTGCTGCGCGTGCTCCAGGATCACGAGGTTCGCATGGTCGGGTCGGACCGCTCGCGCCCGACCGACGTACGGATCATCGTCGCGACCAACAAGGACCTGGCGTCGGAGGTCAACGCCGAGCGTTTCCGGGCCGACTTGTACTTCCGGCTGAACGTCCTGACCATTGACCTGCCCTCGCTTCGCGACCGCAGCGAGGATCTCGAACTGCTGATCGAGCATTTCGTCGAGAAGTGGGCACACGAGACCAGCGGGGCGCCGCTGGTCTTCTCATCGGAAGCCATGGCGGCGATGCGGGGCTATGACTGGCCCGGGAACATCCGGGAACTGGAGAACCTCATCAGGCGCATGGGCGTGATGCTGGACGCCCCCCGCGTCGAACTCGCAGATCTCCCCGCCCACCTGCAGGGGGCGCCGGCTCGAAGCTCGTTTTCCATGCGCTCCCTGGAGGATGTCGAGGCCGAACACATCCGCCGCGTCCTCGATGCGGTGGATGGCAACCGCACGCGCGCCGCAGAGGTTCTGGGGATCGACCGCAAGACGCTGCGCGCCAAACTCGCATCGAAGAGGCGCGCCAGGTAGGACCGGCGCCGGGGACAATCTCCCCGCCGGGGCGGAATGTCCCATCTCGGAGGGCGTGCCGCGGCCCCTGGCGGCGCCCGCTGCGGTGAAGCGCCTGGCGCCGGGTTTGCAACTCCCTTGCGCGCGCGACGGGCGCGCGAGAAGGGCCAGCCATGAGCACGCTACGAACCAGACTCGATGACCGCGACAGGCGTCCCCGGACGAGTCGTGACCAGAGGCCGACGCCGGCCTTCGACTCCGGCGCCGACGAGGGGCCGCAGCCGGTCGATCACTCCAGCGTGAAGGGTCTCTGCCGCAGTTGTGAGCGCCGCTTCGACTGCACATTCCCGGTCACCGAGGCCGGCGTGTGGTCGTGCGACGAGTACGAGTAACCCGGGACGTGGCCGGGCGAAGGGCGGAGCGAGCGCACCCCCCTGTGCGCTTGCCCGCCCCGCCCGGATTCTTCCGCAACCACCCCCGGCGTTCGCTGCAGAGCAGTGCCCGCCGGAGTTCAACTACGAGGGCTCGCCAATGACCACCCTGATAACCGAGAGTCCGCCGGTCGCGACGCCGAGTGCGCCAGGCGCAAAGCCTGCCGTCACGGCCCCCGAGCTTCAGCCCGAGACCGACCTGTACGTGCAGACCGTGGCCACGATGAACGAGGCCGCGGCCGCGATCAAGTTGGAGGATCGGGTGAGACTCATCCTGTCCGAGCCGAAGAACGAACTCATCGTGCACTTCCCGGTGCGGATGGACGACGGCAGGCATCGCCTGTTCAAGGGCTACCGGGTCCAGCACAACAACGCGCTCGGCCCGTACAAGGGCGGGCTGCGGTATCACCCGGATGTCCAGCTCGATCACGTTAAGAGCCTCGCCCTGCTCATGACGATGAAGAGCGCCCTGGTCGGCCTGCCCTTCGGCGGCGGCAAGGGCGGGGTCAAGTGCAATCCGCGAGAGCTGTCACCGGGCGAACTGGAGCGCGTGACGCGCCGCTTCTGCGCTGCGATCTCCCACACCATCGGCCCGGACCGCGACATCCCGGCGCCCGATGTCGGCACCAACGCCCAGATCATGGCGTGGTTCGCCGACACCTACGCCATGAGCGTGCGGACCGCCGACGCCCTGGGCGTCGTCACCGGCAAGCCGCTCGAGTTCGGCGGCTCCCTGGGGCGCGAGAAAGCGACGGGCCAGGGACTGGTGGATGTCCTCCTGCAACTGCTGCCGGCGATGAACATCCCCGTGCAGAACATGCGCATCGCCGTGCAGGGTTTCGGCAACGTCGGGTCCTGGACAGCGCGGATCCTCCAGCGCCTCGGCGCCAGGACCGTGGCCGTGCAGGACCACACCGGCCAGTTGCGATGCGACGACGGACTCGACGCCGAAGCGCTGGCCGCGCACGTCCGCGCCACCGGCGGGATCGCAGGCTTCCAGGGGCCGGCCGAGCCGGTCGATGCCGAAACCTTTTACCGCACACCCGTGGATGTCTTCATCCCCGCGGCCCTGGAGCAGATGATCCAGAGCCGCGAGGCCGAGTGGCTCGACTGCGCCGTTGTCGCCGAGGGCGCCAACGCGCCGACGACACCCGCCGCCGATCGCGTGCTCGCCTCCCGCGGCATCGAAGTCATCCCTGCGATCCTCGGCAGCGCCGGCGGCGTGACCGTCTCGTACTTCGAGTGGCTCCAGAACCGCTCCAGCCAGTACTGGACCGAGGAGAAGGTGGACGCCGAACTGGATCGCCACATGACGGCTGCTGCCGAACGGACGCTCCGCGCCAGAGAACGCTACGGCGTCTCGATGCGGATCGCGGCGTACTGCGCCGCACTGGAGCATCTCGCCCGCGTGTATCACGTTCGCGGGCTGTTCCCGTAACCCGGGCGGCTGTGGTCCCGATTCGAGGACCAAACGGCCGCGCCGCCACCAGTGGCGGGTGCGTATTGGCGCCCGCCTCTATGGTTGTGCATGTCCAGCCGTCCGGATCAGGCGCCTGAACTGCTCATTCAGATCGACGGGCTCTCCCGGCCCGCGCTTGAAGGGGCCCTTGGCAGGGGCAGGATCCCGGTCCTGCAGCGGCTGATCGAGCATGATCGCTTCGAATTGCGCTCCATCTACGCCGGGTTGCCCTCGACCACCCCCGCGGCGCAGGCCGAACTGTTCTATGGCGTCCGGTGCGCTGTGCCCGCCTTCGCCTTCCTCGATCGGGAAGCGCGGACTCCGCGTCACATGCTGGCGCCCGGCGCCGCAAGCGCTGTCGAGCGCCGGCTGCGGGCCGAAGATGGCGGCCCGCTGCTCCGCGCCGGGGCCGCCTACTGCGACATCTACACCGGCGGCGCCAGGGTCTGCCGCTTCTGCCCCTCCTCGCTCGCCGATCCTGCCACCGTCTTCAGCGGGGGACTGGCGCCGGCGCTGCGCACCATCGGCGCCTACTTCGGGATCAGCGGGCGGGCGTCGATCATGATGGCTGGCGAGGCCTTCCGGTTCATCTCCTCGCCGCGAGACCGCGATGGCCGCAGCCTGAGGGCCGCCCTCAAGGACTCCTGGAGCCGTGTGCTCGCCTCAATTGTCCTGCGCGACAGCTCCCGCCTCAACGCCATCCGCGACATGCGCGACGGGCTGCCGATCGTGCACGTCAACTTCGTGGGCTACGACAAGCAGGCGCACCGCTATGGACCCCGCTCGCAGCCCGCGCTCAGGGCCCTCCAGGGCGCCGATCGCGCCATCGGCACGATGATCCAGGCTGCCCGCGATCTCGCTGGCGCGCCCCCGACCATCGTCATCTACTCCGACCACGGCCAGGAGCGGACATCCTCCTTCCGCCAGGCCGCCGGCCGCGGGCTCGGCGCGCTCGTGCGTGACAGCGCCCGCCAGGTCGATCTGGGGGCCGGATCGAGCCCCGATCAGGACCGCGCAGTCAGCCGTCACACCCTCGGCCAGGAGGCCGGCGAGCAGTTGCTCGGCATCGGCGCCGAAGTCGAGCAGGTCGGCGGCCAGCAGATCGTCGCCATCGAGTCCGGCCCGATCGCCCACATCTATCTCACCGGCCCCGCCACCGACGAAGCCCGCTGCGACCTGGCGGCCCGCGTCGCCAGCACGGCGGGGCAGATCGCGGTGCTGGCCCGCCGCAGCGAAGGTCCTCCGGTCTGCTTTCTCGGCGAGGACCGCTACAAGGACGCCGCCGAACTCTGCAGCGCCAGGCTCGTCGAGCACCCTTTCGCCGCGGGCGTTCCGGACGATCTCGAGACGCTGGCGGCGCACCACAGCGCTGGCGACCTGATCCTTCTCGCCACCGGCTTCGGCGCCGCCTTGTCCTTCGCATCCGAGCGCGGCTCGCATGGCGGTTGCGGGCCCGAGGAGACCCACGCCTTCGCTCTTGCGCCCCGCGGGCTGCTGCCGGACCCGGCCGCCGAAGCCCCACTGCGCCTCGGCGATCTGCGCAGCGCCCTGCTGCATCATCGCAAAGACCGGTCCGGCCCATGATGATCCGCATCATGACCTACAACATCCGGGCCTGCCTGGGCGTCGACAACATCCGCTCGGCAGGGCGCATCGCGGATGTCATCGGCGCCGAGTCGGTCGATCTCGTCGCGCTGCAGGAGGTGGATCACAGCCGCCCGCGCAGCGACGGCGCCGATCAGGCCCGCCAGATCGCCGACCGGCTCGCGATGCGCGCCATCTTCGCCCCGTCCTTTGCCCCGCCCGAGGGCGGCCAGTATGGCAACGCCGTGCTCGCCACCGGACCGCTCGAACTCGTCCACCACGGCGATCTCGGCAACGAGCCGGGCGGCGAGCCGCGCTGCGCCATGTGGACCCGGGCCCGCACCGCGCTGGGGCCGCTCGATCTGATCAACACCCACCTCAGCTTCCGCCGGCGCCAGCGCCCCCGACAGATCGACGCCCTGCTGGCGCATCCCTGGCCGCTCACCGCCCGGCAGCGCACGCGGCCGGTCGTCCTCTGCGGCGATCTCAACTGCGCTCCGCGCGATCCCGGGTTCCGGCGACTCGCGGCGCTGCTGCGCGACGCTCCCCGGCTCGCCCCCGGCCGGACCCGCGCCACCTGGCCCACGCGCCGCCCGCTGCGGCGGATCGATCACATCTTCGTCTCCGGCGATGCGCGCATCGTCGCGGCCCGCGTCGTTCGCTCGCCCCTCGCCCGTCGCGCCTCGGATCACTTCCCGGTCGTGGTTGATCTGGACCTGCCCGTCGAAGCCCCCGCCTGAGCCGTGACGGCGCCCGGCGCGGGTGGCGCCCCCGCCGCAAGCTGGAGCAGGTCGCCGACCGTCCGGTGCGCCTCGATCGGATGACGCAGGTGGCTGTCGACGTGGACCTGGTACACGTTGCGCCGCCCCTCCCGATGGCGGCTGATGACGCCCCCAAGCTCGAGATCCAGCACGATCCGCTGCACCGCCCGCTCGGTGATCCCGACCATCTCCGCAACCTCCCGCAGGCGGATGTGCGGGTCCCGGTGCAGGCACACCAGCACGTGCGAGTGATTCGTCAGGAAGGTCCAGCCGGGCGTCTCTGGTCCCGGCCCCGCGGGGCCCCTGGCGACATTTTGCTGTCGGCTCATGGTTGACACCAGCAAGTATACCGATATCGTTTACGCGAATCCAGTTTCGTGAGTTGCGCTTCGCATGACCTGCCGCCCCAGCCCTGGACACCCCGAAGGAGCCCGCCACCGATGACCGCTCTCCCAGCCTCCAGCCAGAGTTCCCGGACCTCCGCCGCCGTCACGCCCGTGCCCGTCACGGTCGCCCGCGGCGATGGCATCGGCCCGGACATCATGGACGCCGTCCTCTTCCTGCTGGATCAGGCCGGCGCGGCCCTCGACCTCGAGCACATCGAGGTCGGCCGGGAGGTCTACGAGCGGGGCAACACCGCCGGCATCGAGCCGGGCGCCTGGGCCAGCCTCCGGCGCACCGGCGTTCTGCTCAAGGCGCCGATCACCACGCCCCGGGGCAAGGGGTACAAGTCGCTGAACGTCACCATCCGCAAGACGCTCGGACTCTTCGCCAACGTTCGCCCCTGCCCGACCTACCACCCCTTCATTCCGACCGCCCACCCGGGGATGGATGTCGTCATCATCCGCGAGAACGAGGAGGACACCTACGGCGGCATTGAGCACCGTCAGACGCCCGAGGTCACTCAATGCCTCAAGCTCATCACCCGTCCGGGCTGCGAGAAGGTCGTGCGCTACGCCTTCGACTACGCCCGTCAGCACGGCCGGCGCAAGGTCACCTGCTTCGTCAAGGACAACATCATGAAGATGACCGACGGCCTCTTCCATGATGTCTTCGACCGCATCGCGGCCGAATACCCCGAGATCGAGTCGGACGCCCGCATCGTCGACATCGGCTCGGCCCGCCTCGCCAAGGACCCGACACAGTTCGATGTGGTCGTGCTGCCCAACCTTTATGGCGACATCGTCTCCGACATTGCCGCGGAGATCGCCGGCTCCGTCGGCATCGCCGGCTCGGCCAACATCGGCGATCACTGCGCCATGTTCGAGGCCATTCACGGCTCGGCGCCCGACATCGCCGGCAAGGGCGTCGCCAATCCCTCCGGCCTGCTGCACGCCGCCATCCTGATGCTCGATCACATCGGGCAGGCCGATGTCGCCGAGCGACTGCACAACGCATGGCTGCGCACCATCGAAGATGGCGTGCTCACCGCCGACATGTGCCCGCCGCAGGCCGGCGGCCGCTACGTCGGGACCGACGCTTTCGCCCACGCCGTCGCCAACCGCCTCGGTCAGGCGCCGCAGGAGCTTCCCGCGGCCATCCATCGCCAGATCGACCGTCCGGCCCGCACGCCCGGCGCCGCCCGCCTGCCGCGCCCCGTCAAGGAACTGGTCGGCCTCGACGTCTTCCTCGACTGGGATGAATTGGGACGCGACCCCGCCGCGCTCGGCGCCATCCTCGAGCCGATCGCCAGGCCCGACATGGCCCTGCGGATGATCAGCAACCGCGGCACGAAGGTCTATCCGAACGGCCATCCCGAAACCTTCTGCACCGATCACTGGCGCTGCCGCTTCGTCAGCGCGAACGGCGGCCCCATCAGTCACGGGCAGGTCATCGGCCTCCTCGGGCGCATCAGCGCTCACGGGCTCGACTTCATCAAGACCGAGCACCTCTACACCTTCGATGGCCAGCCCGGCTACTCGCTCAGCCAGGGAGAGTGAGCATGCCCGCTGATCAGACACAGCCCCTCGTCGGCGTCATCATGGGCAGCCAGTCCGACTGGCCGACGATGCAGCACGCCGCGCGCATGCTCGAGGAGTTCCAGATCCCGCACGAGTCGCGCGTCGTTTCCGCTCATCGCACGCCCGAAGTCATGCGCGACTACGCCCGCAGCGCTGCCGACCGCGGCCTGCGCATCATCATTGCGGGCGCCGGTGGGGCGGCCCACCTGCCCGGCATGGTGGCAAGCTGGACCACGCTGCCCGTCATCGGCGTGCCGGTCAAGAGCAGCGCCCTGCACGGGCTGGACTCGCTGCTCTCCATCGTCCAGATGCCGGGCGGCGTGCCGGTGGCGACGGTGGCCATCGGCGAGGCCGGGGCGCGCAACGCCGGCTTGCTCGCTGTGCGCATGCTCGCCAGCGATGACCCTCCGCTCCGCGACCGCCTTCAGGCGTTCGCCGAGCAGCAGGCCCAGAAGGCCCTTCAGGCGGAACTGGCGCCATCATGAAGCCGGCGCACCCCATCCTGCCCGGCGCCACCCTCGGCGTCTTCGGCGGCGGCCAGCTCGGGCGCATGTTCGTCATGGCCGCGGCCCGCATGGGCTACCGCACGCTCGTGTTCTCGCCTGAGAAGGACAGCCCGGCCGGCCAGGTCGCCTGCGAGCAGATCACGGCCGAGTACGAGGATGAGTCAGCAATCCGTGACTTCGCTGCCCGCTGCGCCGCGATCACCATCGAGTTCGAGAACATCCCGGCCCGGACCCTCGAACTTGCCTCCTCGATCACCATCACGCGTCCCGGTCCGGATGTACTCGCCATCGCGCAGGACCGCCTGCGCGAGCGGGCTTTCCTGGATCGCTTCGGCTTCCCCTGCGCTCCGCACGCCATCGCGCGCTCGGCCGCGGAGGCCGAGCAGGCGGTTGCCGGGCTCGGCGCCCCGGTCGTGCTCAAGAGCGCCCGGTTCGGCTACGACGGTCGCGGCCAGGCCCGCGTGGATCGCGCGGCGGATGTCGGCGCCGCATGGAATTCCCTCAGCGCCGATGAGGTCCTCTGCGAAGGCTGGGTCAATTACCAGTGCGAATTGTCCGTGCTGGTGTCCCGCTCCGCCACCGGACAGATCGAGCTGTTCGGCCCGATCGAGAACCGCCACGCCAATCACATTCTCGACCTGTCGGTCGTACCCGCGGCTGTGCCCG
This sequence comes from Phycisphaerales bacterium JB039, assembly GCA_043101635.1. GTDB lineage: Bacteria > Planctomycetota > Phycisphaerae > Phycisphaerales > UBA1924 > CAYMJK01. The sequence continues at coordinate 23,327 of JBICIE010000187.1, forward strand.
CAGCGACGGCCCGCGACGCCACGGAGCTTGCCCGCGCCATCGCCACAGCGCTCGATTTGGTTGGCGTCATCTGCGTCGAGATGTTCCTGACGACGTCCGGCGATCTGCTCGTCAACGAGCTCGCCCCGCGCCCGCACAACTCCGGCCACCTCACCATCGAAGCCGCGGCCCACAGCCAGTTCGAGCAGCAGGTCCGCGCCCTGTGCGCCCTGCCGCTGGCGCCGATGACGCTCAAGAGCCCCGCGGCCATGGCCAACCTCCTCGGTGATCTCTGGCGCACGGGCGAGCCCCGCTGGGACCGCGTCTTCGCCGAGCCGTCCGTCTCGCTGCACCTCTATGGCAAGGATGGCGCAGCGCCCGGACGCAAGATGGGCCATATCACTGCGCTGGGGTCGTCGCCGCAGCTCGCCCGCCGGCGCGCTCTGGCGGCCCGCGACGGGCTCCTCGCCGAGCCCGCCGCGTCGGTCGCCGCCGGGACGCCGCGGGACGGTCGCAGTGTCACGACAGCGTCTTGCGGAATCGGGCGACACTGACGGCGAGCACCGTGACGGTGGTCAGCGTCATGCCGACGATCCACGGGATCAGATCCGTGAAGGTCGAGGCACGCTGGATGATGCCGCGCAGGATCTCGAGGAAGTACGTTGCCGGGATCGCGTAGGTCAGCACATAAATCGGCAGCGGCATCTCCGCTCTCGGGAACATGAAGCCCGAAAGGAGCACCGAAGGCAGCATGATGACGAATGCGAACTGCATGGCCGTCGCCTGCGTGCGAGCCAGCGTTGACACGAGCAGCCCCAGTCCCAGTGAGCATACGAGAAACAACGCGACCAGCGCCAGAAGCAGCAGCAGATCTCCGTGAATGGGCACCTGAAACAGGTAGACCATGACGCACAGAACGATGAGCGACTCCACGAATCCGATGATCGCGTAGGGAGCGAGCTTGCCGAGCATGAATCCGGCACGCCCTACTGGTGTCACGAAGAGCTGCTCGAGCGTGCCCGACTCCCGCTCGCGCACCACCGCGAACGACGTCAGGAACAGCGTGACGAGTTGCAGGATGATCCCGACGAGCCCGGGAACGAAGAAGTTGGCGCTTCGCAGGTCGGGGTTGTAGAGCACCCGCGAGCGTATCTCCACCGGCATGGCCAGTTGGCCGGCGGGCCCGCGCGCCGGAGCGAGCTGTTTCGATTCGACGAACGGCCGGGCGACGTCGAGCGACGCCTGGATGCCGAGGAGCGACGCCGTGTTGCGGGCCGTATTGGCGATCTGCGAATCGCTGCCATCGATGAGTACCTGGACGGTCGCCTGTTGATGGCCGAGGAGTCGCTCGGTGTAGTCGCCGGGAATGAGCACGCCGACCTTGGCTCGCCCCGCGCTGAGCGCATCGTGAAGCGACTGCTCATCGTTCACGCGCTCGACGATTCTGAAGGTCCGCGTGTTGACGAATGACTCGACGAGCCGCTGCGCCTGATCACGGCGGTCCAGGTCGAGCACAACCGTGGGTATGTGCTCGATCTGCAGGTTGATCGCATATCCGAATACCAGCAACTGGAACACGGGCACGATCAGCATGAACAGCAGCGTTGCCGGCTGTCGCCGCACGTGTGTGAACTCCTTGGTCAGGACAGCGACCAGGCCTGTCAGAGGGCGCCCCCGGCGAGCGGGCGCGTCGGCGACGGAAGGTGACCGGCGAGCCTCCGGACTGGCCCCGGCAGCGTCGAGGGCCGAAGCGCCGGGCGCAGTGGCCTGCGTCGACGAGGCCGAGGCTGCAGCACCGGCGTCCTTCTGTGCCGCGGCAGTCAGCGTGACGAAGACGTCCTCGAGCGATGGCGGGATCTCGCGCATCGGGGCTTCCTCGGCGCCGACGCGCAGCGCATCGCGGATCCGCGTCTCGCTGACGCCCTGAGCGACCAGGAGGTGGATGTCCTGACCAAACAGCGTCGCATCGGCGACCTCGTCCATGCGGCGCAGCGCGGCAAGATGCCGGGCCGGATCCTGCGACCGGAGTTCCAGCCGCCGGGTTCCCTCGGGCGTGACTTGCGGCAGGCGCTTCAGCGATCCAGGATCGCCCAGCACCAGCAGCTTCGAGAGGTAGATGTACGCGACGCGCGAGCAGCGCTCCGCTTCGTCCATGTAGTGCGTGGTCACAAACAGGGTTACCCCGCGGCCGGAAAGATCGAAGAGCAGATCCCAGAGCCGGCGGCGGGCGACAGGATCGATGCCCGCCGTCGGCTCGTCGAGGAA
>JBICIE010000188.1:0-3409 GCA_043101635.1 Phycisphaerales bacterium JB039
ACCACGGGATCGAGCTTCAGGAGCTGCGCGAGGACATCGAGATCCCCGCAGAGGTCTACACCGTCACCGGCTTCCGCCGCTCGCGCCGCGCTTTCGAGGGCCACGAACTGGTCGTCGATCTCGATGCCACGGTCCTGCCGCGCACCGTCCGGGCCGAGGCCGGCTGGATGGTCGTGCCCACCGATCAGGCGCTCGGATCCCTGGCCGCGTACCTGCTCGAGCCGCAGTCCGAAGATGGGCTGGTCGCCTGGAACTTCCTCGATGACCAGCTCGATAGCGAGTTCCCCATCGTGCGCATGCCCGAGGACCTCCCGCTGCTGACCCGCCCCGCCCGCCCGCTTGCCGAGTACCGCGAGCCGCCGCAGCGTATCACCTTCGAGCACGTCTACGGCGATGCGAAGCGTCCGGATCTCGACGGCTCCCCCGCCCGCGGCTTCCGCTGGCTGGATGAGAAGACCATCGCGCACCAGCGCGAGGGCTCGTGGTGGAAGATCGACGCCGTCACCGGCCGCATGGAGCCGCTGGCCAGCGGCGAGCTCTCCAGTGACGACATCGCCGCCAGGCTTGCCGAGCACCCGGCCATCTCGGAAGATGACGCCCGCCAGCTTGCCCGCCGTCACTTCCGCGGCGGGTTCGACGCCGGCGAAGAGGATGGGCAGGCCGCGTCGCCCCGCGGCGTCGTCTTCGAGCACGATCGAGACCTCTACCACGCCGCTGCTGACGGGTCGGACATCGTGCGCCTCACCAGCACGCCCGAGGAAGAGGAACTGCACGAGCTGAGCCCGGATGGCGCCTTCGTCGGCTTCGTCCGCAACAACGACCTCTGGGTCGTCGATGTCGCAACCCAGACCGAGCGGGCCCTGACCACCGGCGGTCGGGACGACTTCCGCAACGGCAAGGCCGACTGGGTCTACTTCGAGGAGCTGTTCGGCAGATCGTGGAAGGCCTGGTGGTGGAGCCCGGATTCGCAGGCCATCGCCTTCATCGAGACCGACGCCTCGATGGTCCCGCATTTCACCATCATCGATGACGCCGAAGAGCCGCAGCGCATCGAAACCGTCCGCTACCCCCGCCCCGGCGAGCCCAACCCGCAGGTGCGCATCGGCGTTGCCGGGCGCACGGGCAGCGCCATCCGCTGGATCGACCTGTCCGACTACAACATCGGCGAGTTCCTGGTCTCGCACGTCGGGTGGACCCCGGACAACCGTGTCCGCCTGTACGTGCAGGACCGGGCCCAGACCTGGCTGGACTTCCTCATCGCCGGGCGCAGCGGCGGTTCGCCCGAGCGTCTCTTCCGCGAGACCACCGGCGCCTGGGTCGAGAGCCTCGGCTCGCCGCGCTACCTCGAAGACGGGTCGTTCATCCTCTCCAGTGAGCGCGACGGGTGGCAGCACCTCTATCTCTACGACAAGAAGGGCAAGCTCGTCCGCCGCCTCACCGAGGGCGAGTGGGAAGTCCGCGGCATCCAGCGCATCGATGAGGACGCCGGCTGGATCTACTTCAGTGCCACCAAGGACAGCCATATCGGTTCCAACCTGTACCGCGTCCCGCTCGAAGGCGGCGATATCCAGCGCCTGACGCTGGAGCGCGGCACGCACCGGGCCGATGTCAGCCCCGAGGCCGGCTGGCTCATCGACTCCTGGTCGAACTTCGACGAGCCCCAGAAGGTCGCCCTGCGCCGAATCGATGGCAGTTTCGTCCGGTGGCTCGACACCAACCCGGTCTACGAACTGGACGACTGGCAGCTCGGCACAGCGGAACTCGTCACCATCCCGACCGACGAAGGCCCCCAGCTCGAGGGCATGCTCGTCTATCCCCCCGACTTCGACGCTTCCAGGCGGTACCCCGTCTGGTTCATGACCTACGCCGGCCCCCACGCCCCGACCGTGCGCGACGCCTGGTCCAGCCGCACCATGGACCGCATGCTCGCCGACATGGGGATCGTCGTCTTTCGGGCCGACCCGTACCCAGCCAGCGGCAAGGGCGCCATCAGCGCCTGGACCGCCTACCAGCGCCTCGGAGAGCGGGAACTCTCAGACATCGAGCAGGCCATCGACTGGCTGGCTTCCCGCGACTACATCGACGCCGAACGCATCGGCATGAGCGGTCACAGCTACGGCGGCTTCATGACGTCCTACGCCCTCACCCACAGCGACCGCTTCTGCGCCGGGATCGCCGGCGCCCCGGTCACCGACTGGCGCCTGTATGACACCATCTACACCGAGCGGTACATGCGCACGCCCCAGGACAACCCGGATGGCTACAAGGACACCTCCGTCGTCGCCGCCGCCGGCGACCTGCACGGCCGCCTCCTGATCCTGCACGGGACCATGGACGATAACGTCCACATGCAGAACTCCATCCGCCTGATCAGCGGCCTCCAGCGGGCGGACAAGGAGTTCGAGATGTTCATCTACCCCGGGTTCCGCCACGGGATCGGCGGCCGCCACTACAACCGCCTGTTTATCGACTTCATCGAGCGGGCGCTGCTGGACGGGCGCGAGCCGGCGCCGGCGGCGCCGTCCGAGGGCGAGCAGATGCTGGAGGAGGCTGCCGAAGCGATCAGGGGCCCCGCGGCTCGGTAGGGGCGGCCTCGCCATCTGGTTTCGCGTCGACGCGGTCCTCGGCCAGCCCCTGGCGCAGGTACGCCAGTGTCTCCCGCAGCGAGACTGCCTGCAGCTGCGCGCGCAAAGCCGTCTCTCCCGTCTCAGCCTCGACCATCGCGATCAGGGCGTCGTGGTCCGCAGGCGGCGTCTCCTGGGCCCGCTTCAGCACGCGCGCAATCCACCCGTACCCGTGCGCATCGACCAGCCGCGCAAAGCAGTACTGCGACGCCGCGTAGGCCGCAAGTTCCAGCGGCTCCCCAAGCCGCCCGCCGCCCGGCGCCCACCACACATCATCCGCCAGCACGTCGATCGTGGCGCGCTGTGCAAGTGTCTGCTCCACCGGCTCGATCCACTGGCTCACGTGCGCCTGGTCCCGCGCCCCGGAATAGCACACCGCCGCCAGCGCGCCGAGGTAATCCGACAATCCCTCGCAGAACCAGCGGTACCGCATCAGCCCGAGCTGGAAGCACGTTCCGTGATGGCAGCACTCGTGCAGCGTTCCGTGGTACAGCCACGCCCGCCCGACATCCGCCCAGAAGTTGCCCTCCTGGCGCAGCGGCAACTCGGTCTCCTGCGTGACCAGCTTCCAGCAGGTGACGCGGTCGATGTCGACCCAGAAGCCGAACGGGCGCGGCAACTGCTCCTCGGCCCCGACGACCACCACCGGCAGCACCACAAACGGTTGATCCGTGTAGTACGCCAGCAGCCGGTGCTGGCGTTCCAGCAGGTCCACGACCTGTGACGCCAGCTCGGCTCGCCCCGGCGAGTGGTACACCAGGGCCGAACCGCGCTGCAACGGCGCC
>JBICIE010000189.1:0-29494 GCA_043101635.1 Phycisphaerales bacterium JB039
CCGGTCGGCGCCGGCGCCATGGAACTCGACCGCATCTACGCGGACCTCATCGAGGCCGCCGCGCAGAACCAGTACGACGACACCATCGCCCTGGCGTACCAGGAGGGGTTCCAGTGGCTCCTCGCTGGCGCCCTGGCGCTGCTTGTCATGGAGGGCTTCATTGCTGATGCGCGCCGCCGCTAAGCTGTCGTTGATCGCCGCGCTGCTTGCGCTCGCCGCCTCACTTGCGCGCGCCCAGGAGCAACCGGCTGAAGCGCCCGCCCCATCCGCCCTCGAACTGAGCCAGCGCGGCCTCGCACTGCTCGAGCAGGGCAAGACCACCGACGCCATCGCCGCCCTGGAGCAGGCCGCCGGCGTTGCCGACGACTCCATGCAGCCACCCGGCGCCGCCACCATCACCAGATACAACCTCGGCGTCGCCCGCACGCGCGCCGGCGACTTCGCCGGCGCCGCCGACGCCCTGGCGCAGGTCGAGCAGTCCGGCGCCGATCCCGATCTGCTCGCCCGGGCCCGCTTCAACCGCGGCCACGCCCTGTTCAGCGCCGCCCGGCAGGCCAGCGCCGACGACCCACAGGCCGCTGTTGACCGTTACCTCCAGGCCGCCGAGGCCTTCCGCCTGGGCGCCGCCCTCGATGGCCCCGAAGCGCAGCGGGCGGCCCGCGCGATGGAGATCAGCCGCCTGGCCGCAAAGCGCCTGCAGGATCAGATCAAGCGCGAGCAGGAGCGCCAGCAGCAGGCCCAGCAGATGGCCGACAAGCTGCGCGACCTCGCCGAGCGCCAGCAGCATCTCGCCGACCAGACCGAAGCGCGGGCCCAGCAGCAGCCGGATCAGCAGCAGCCGTCCAACGACCTCCAGCAGCAGCAGGAGCAACTCAACCAGGAAACCGAGGACCTGCTCGAGCAGCTCCAGCAGATGGCCCGCGACAACCCGTCCGGCGCCAGCCAGACGACCGAGCAGACGCCCGAGGAAGGCGCCCGCGACGATGTCCAGCGCGCCACCGGCGCCCAGCTGGATGCGCGAGACGACCTGCGCGACCAACGCCCCGCCGACGCCCCGCCGGATCAGCAGCGCGCAGCCGAACTGCTCCGCCAGGCCGCCCAGCGACTCGGCCAGCAGCAGGGCCAGCAGCAGCAGGGCGAGGGACAGACCGGCGACGAGTCGCAGCCTCAGCATCAGGAGCCCCAGCAGGCCGAAGGCGACGAGAATCAGGCCCAGCGCGACAGCATCGCCGACGCCCTGCTCGACAAGGAGCGGGCCGAGCGCGAGGCCCGCGAGCGCGCCCGCGCTGTGCTCGGACGAATCCTCCCAGTGGAGAAGGACTGGTGATCGCCGTGCGAAAGCTGTTGACCATCCTGCTCGCCGCGCTCCCGCTCCTCTTCGCCCTGCCCGCCAGGGCCCAGAGCGATGATGTCCGCGTCAGCGCCGGCGTCAGCTCCACCCGCGCCTACCTCGGCGACGCCATCCAGTTCACCATCTCCATCGAGTCGGACGCGGTCCCGCCGCGCCCGCAGGTGGAGATCGACGGCTTTGCGGTCGAAGAGGCCGGCGACAGCCGCAGCCAGAGCCTGCAGATCATCAACGGCCGTCGCCGCTCCACCGTCACGATCGACTACCACTACCTGCTGCGCCCCCAGCGCGAAGGCACGATTCAGATCCCGCCGATCGACGTGCCAGTCAACGGGAGCGTCTACCGGACTCAGCCAGTCTGGGTCTCGGTCGAGCGCCCCGGCCAAACCGAGGACTTCCGCATCATCGTCCGTCCCTCCAAGCAGACCTGTTACGTCGGCGAGCCGGTCACGCTCAACGCCACGATCTACTTCGCCGCGCCGCTGCGCGGCCTGTGGCCCTCGATGCCCGTCGATGAAGACCGGGCCCGCGTCGACGCCGCGCGGGGCCTGCCGCAACTGCCACGCGGCGTCCGCGGCCAGGAAACCCTCGAGGTCGAGATCGACGGCCGCCAGGTCTCCGGCGTGCTCGGCCAGGTCTCCCTCGACGGGCGCGCCTTCCGCACACTCACCTTCGAGCAGATCCTCACCCCGGCGGCTCCCGGCCGGCTCGAGGTCGGCCCCGTTACCGTCGCCCTCGATGAGATCGTCGGCGAAGATCCCCGCGGCTTCTTCGACTCGCCGCTGCGCGATCGCACCCGCACGCGCCGCGTCGTGATTGCTTCCGACCCCGTCTCCCTTGAGGTCCGACCGCTGCCGGAGGCCGGCCGCCCGGCCAACTTCACCGGGCTCGTCGGAAACTACACCATGGAGATCGCCGCCGATCGCAGCAGCGCCAACGTCGGCGATCCCATCGAACTCACCGTGCGCATCAACGGCCCCGAACCCATGCGCGCGGCGCGCCCGCCCGATCTCGACGCCCCCGGCGTCACCGAGTCGTTCCGCACCGACAGCGAGGGCTGGCGCCGCCTGCCCGACAGCGGCCCCGGGCAGCGCGCGTACTCCACCACCGTGCGGGCGCGCTCCGGCGAAGTCACCGCCTTCCCGGCCCTGAGCCTCCCCTACTTCGATCCCGAGCTGGGCGAGTATCGCGCAGCCCGCTGCGGCCCGATCCCGCTGCGCATCCGCCCCACCACCGTCGTCACCGCCGAGGACGCCGAGTTCGGCCCCTCCCCCGCCGTCCGCCGGCGCCTCGGCGCCGGTCCCCCCGGCCTGCTCGCCAACGCGCCCGCCGAGGTCGCACTGACATCCACCGCCCCGGCCCTGGCCCTGCGCCGCGTGGCCCCGGCGCTCGGTGTCGCCCTGCTTGCGCCTCCCGCGGCATGCGCTCTGGTTGTCGCCGCCGGACGCAGACGCCAGCGCGCCGACCGGCCATCCGCCCGCGCGGCCCTGCGCGCTGCCCGCCGGCGCCTCGCCCAGGATGGGCCCGAGTCCGCCGCCCTCGCGGTGCAGACCTACCTCGCCTTGCGCCTCGGCATGGCGCCCGGCGCCGTTTCCGCCGACGACGCCGCCGCCGCGCTCGACACGCATCCGGATCTGGGCGCACAGGCCCGCACACTCCTGCAGGACTGCGACGCCGTCCGCTACCGCGCCGGCGCCATCGGCGACCGCTCCCTGCGCGACCGCGCTGCTGCGCTCCTGCGCGCCCTTGCTCGTGAGGGACTGCCCCGATGATGCGCCTCGCACTCGCCATTGTGCTCTCGTCCACGGCCTTCTGCTTCGGTGCGCGGGCCCAGCCCGCCGAGATCTTCGCACGCGCAGAGTCGGATTTTGAACTCGGCGTCGCCAGCGTCGAGACAGGCCGGCCCGATGAGGCCCGCGACCACTTCCGGCGCGCCGCCCTGGCCTACGAGCAGGTCGCCGCTGAGGGCGTCGACTCTCCCTCGCTGCGCGCCAACGCCGGCAACGCCTGGCTGCTCGCCGGACGGCCCGGCGAGGCCGTCCTCGCCTACCGGCGGGCCCTGCGCCTCGATCCCGCTCATCCCGCCGCCCGCGCCGGGCTCGCCGAGGCCCGCTCGCGCATCGGTGTGCAGACGCCGGTGGCCCCCGCCCGGCGCCTCAGCGATCGCGCCATCGGCCTGATCGGCGCGCTCGGTCCGGTTCGCCTGCTCTGGCTCGGCGCCCTCGCGTGGATCGGCGCGTGGGCGCTCATCGGGGCGCGACTGCTCGGTCGCGTCGCCCCCTGGGCCGGCCCCGCCGCCGCCGCCTGCGCCGGCGCAGCCCTGCTGGCCCTCGGCGCCATCGGCTGGGCCGCCTGGACGCACCGCGCCACCGGCGACGCCGTCATCCTCGCCGAGCGCGTCGAGGCCCGCCTCGGCCCCGGCGCCGCGGCGTACGAGCCCGCCTTCGACGCCCCGCTCGCCGCCGGCATGGAAGTTCGCATCCTCGACCGGCAAGCGGGCTGGGCCCATGTCAGTCTGCTCGACGGGCGCTCCGCATGGGTCCCTGCCGACGCCCTCGCTCTCGTTCATCCCGGCGCCTGACCCGCGCGGCGCCGCTGGCGCCGGGCGTCCGCCCGTGCAACGCCGCCGCCCGCCGCGCCGCGAGCCGCCCTTTCCGGTAGGATCCCTGCACGGTTTTCGAAGGAGGCCTGATGCGCCAGTCGCTTGCCAACCCGCTCAGCGCGCTCGTGGTGTCGATCGTCCTGCTCGGCTGCGCCGCCTCCGGCCCGGCCCGGCCGGCCCAGCCCGCCGAGTCCGAGACGCCGGACGCCGGCGCACTGAGCCCCCTGCCCGACCAGCCGTACGACTACTTCGACGGCCTGCAGCTTGAGGGTGCTGTGCCAACGCCTGAGTCAGTGCTCGGATACCGCATCGGGGCCCGCTACACCCGCCACGCCGACATTGTCGACTATCTCGAGGCGCTGGCCGCGTCGTCCGACCGCGTGCAGTACCACCGCTACGGCGCAACCGTGCAGGGACGGCCGCTGACCTACCTCGTCATCAGCGCCGCGGCGAACCTCGAAGACCTGGATGCCATCCTCGAGCGCAACCTCGAGTTGACCGACCCCGCCGCGACCAACCGCGCCCGCGCCGACGCCATCATCGCAGAGAATCCCGCCATCGTCTGGCTCAGCTACGGCGTGCACGGCGATGAGGCCTCCGCCGCCGAGGCCGCAATCCAGGTCGCCTACACCCTCGCCGCCGGCCAGAATGAAGAGATAACCGAAATCCTCGACAAGTGCGTCATCGCTATCGATCCCCTGCTGAACCCGGACGGGCGCGACCGCTACGTCTTCTCCTACCAGAATGCCCGAGGCGCCGAGGCCAATCCCAACGCCGATGATGCCGAACACGACCAGCCCTGGCCCGGCGGACGCACGAACCATTACCTCTTCGACCTCAACCGCGACTGGCTCTGGCTGACCCAGGCCGAGAGCCGGCAGCGCCTCGCCGTGTACAAGCGCTTCATGCCGCAGTTGCACATCGACTACCACGAGCAGGGCCACCGCAGCCCGTACTTCTTCGGGCCCGGCGACAATCCGTACAACCGCAACATCCCCGAGGAGACCAAAGACTGGCTTGCTATCTACGGCGACGCCAACGCCGAGGTCTTCGATCGCGAAGGGCTGGTCTATTCCACGAAGGAGCGCTTCGACTATCTCTATCCCGGCTACGGCAAGGTGCTGCCCGTCTACAACGGCGCTGTCGGCCTGCTCTGCGAGAAGGCCGGCGGCGTCGGGCTCGCCATCGAGATCAGCGACCAGTACACGCTGACCCTCACCGAGCGCGTGCGCCATCACTTCCTCACCAGCATGAGCTACCTTGAGACCACTGCCGCCAATCGCCAGGGCCAGCTCGAGCGCTTCGCGCGGTTCTTCCGCGAAGCGAGCGACGCCACCGGCGACGGGCCCCGGACCTTCGCCATCCTGCCGGACAACGATCCCGCCCTCCTCGACCGGCTCTGGCGTCTCTGCCAGGCCCACGGCGTCCACATCCGCACGCTCAACGCCGCGGCCCCCGCCGACGGCTTCACCAGCAGCTTTGGCGATCCCGCCGATGGCGATCTGCCCGAGGGAACCTGGATCATCTCCGCCGCCCAGCCCATGGGCCGGCTCGTCCGCGCCGTCTTCGAGCGTCAGACCGAGGTCGAAGACGCCGACACCTACGACGTCACCGCCTGGTCGCTGCCCATCGCCTTCGGACTGCGCGCCCTGGAGAGCGACGCCGCCCTGGATGCCCCGACCAGCCCGCTCGACTGGCCTGGCTACGCCCCGCAGGTCACCGGCGACGGCGACATCGCGCTGATCATCGACAGCGCCAGCGCACGATTCCCCGCCGCCGCCGGCGCCATCATGCGACACGATGTCTTCTGCCGCGTCGCGACCGAGCCCTTCACCATCGACGACCGCACCTTCGCCGCCGGCAGCTTCATCATCCACCGCGTGCGCAACAGCCAGCGCGACCTCGACGCTCTCATCGCCGACATTCTCGCCGCCGGAGCCGCGGTTCACAGGGCCGGCGCGGGCACATCAACGGAAGGCCCCGTCCTCGGCGCCAACGCCAACGCCATCTACCGCCAGCCGAAGGTCCTGCTGCTGCGCGGCGAGGGCGCCCAGGCCGGCAGCGCCGGCCATCACTGGTGGTTCCTCGATGTCGATCAGCCCATTCCGCACACCAAGATCACCATCGAGCAGCTCGATCGCCTCGACCTGAGCCCGTACAACGTCCTGGTCATGCCCGACATGCGCCCACTGAGCGAGCGGGCCGCGGACAAGGTGCAGACATGGGTTCGCGCCGGCGGCGTCGTCGTCGCCTCCGGCGGCATCGCCGGCTGGGCCAGCCGCACGCTCGCCGGAGCCGCAGCCGCCGATGCTGATGCAGCCGACGAGGAGCCGCCCGCCAATCAGCTCTCCTGGCAGCAGCGCAAGGACCGCTCGGTCACCGAGCGCATCTCCGGCGCCATGACCCGCATCGACCTGGACACCACCCACCCGCTCGCGGCCGGACTCGGCCCCGCCGTCGGCGTCGTCAAGCGCGGCGACGGTGTCCTGCCCGTCGCCGACGCCGGCTACGTCGTCGGCCGCTACGGCCCCATCCCCCGGACCATCATCTCCGGCCCCGTCTCGGAGCGCAACCTCGGCCGGCTCGCCGGCCATCCCGCCGTCACCCACCACCGCGTCGGCGCCGGCGCGGTCATCTGCCTGGCCGATGACCCCTCGCTCCGCGGCTTCCAGCACGCCCCGATGCGCCTGGTCCTCAACGCCATCGTCTACGGGCCGACCCTCAGCGACCTGTAAGCGGGCCGAGAGCGGAACCGCCCGCCCCTTCTACACTTACAGTGAGATGATGCGCCGCGCCGGTTTTACCCTCATCGAACTGCTCGTCGTCATCGCGATCATCGCGACCCTGATGAGCATCATCCTGCCCTCTCTCGGCGGCGCCAAGCTGCGGGCCAAGGAGATCGTCTGCGGCTCCCGCCTCCAGCAGCTCGGCCTCGCCATCGCCATGTACACCACCGACTACTACGACGCCCTGCCCCAGGTCCTCGTCGACACCGGCTTCGGCCGCTCGCCCATCGGGGCCCTGTTCGGGGGCAAGAAGGGCGACCTGCCGTTCTATGGCATTGACCAGATCGGCGCCGCCCGACGGCCGCTCAACCCCTACGTCTACGACATCCTCCCCCCCGACGATGAAGAGGATGTCGAGCTTCAGGTCTTCGAGTCGCCGCTCGATGTCGGCGCCATGAGCACCGGCGTCCCCATCCCCGGCTTCGACCGCGTCGACTCGATGTACGAACTGCTCGGCTGCAGCTACACCCTCAACGATCACGCCCTCGATAAGAATCCCGCGGCCGACGACTACCCCACGCTCGTGCCCGCCTACGGCGGACGCATGCCCCCGATCTTCGATACCACCGAGACGATCGTGCTGTCCACCCACCCCGCGTACAACTTCGACGATGGCGGCGACCGCGGCATGTTCTGGCACGGGCCGCGCCAGGTGCGCGCCAACATGCTCTTCGCCGACTACCACGTCTCCATCGGCGAGCAGATGCTCGAAGGCCCGGTCGACCAGATCAACCGCACCGGCGACTACAGCTTCCTGCCCGATCCCGAGTGGCTCGATCGCTTCTGAGCTATCGCCCGCCGCGCCCCGGACGCTCCGGCTCCCCCGTGTCCTGCCCCGGCGGCGTGTTGTCGCGCCGGGCCGTCGTCAGGACGTTGAAGTAGATCGCCTGGTCGGCCCGCTCGGGCATCTCCGGGAAGACGATCCAGCCCCAGAACCCCGGCGAGCCATACGCCCGCACCCCCGCCACCGGCGGATGGAAGTGGAACGCAAACGGCATGTAATACTCCAGGTCCTTGTGGTTGCCGAAGAACGGCCACTCCTGGTCCAGGTTGCGCGGCCGGTTGCCCATCTTGCGGCGCATCTGCAGGATGTCCACCGGGACCCAGGTCACGCTGCGCCCGTCCGACAGCGCGAACTCCGCCCACGCATAGATCTCCTCCTTGCCCTTGCGCTCCGTGAACACGCCCGATTTATCCTGATCGCGCCGGATCCCCACCACCGTCCGCGCCGGCAGCCCCGCCCGCCGGTACACCGCCACCAGCAGGTTCACCATGTCGAACGGCGAGCCGCGCCCGCGCCGCGCCGCCTCGTCGATCGGGTTCAGTTCAAACCCCTCGACCTCGCCCAGGCGATTGAAGTTCACCCCGTTGCCGCTGGGCTGGAAGCTGCGTAGCACCTCCCCGGCAAGGTACTTCGCCAGCACCGCCGGCTTCAACTGACGCGGGTCCTTGCCGTTGGTCCACGTCTTCAGCGCCGCGTCGATCGGGGCCCAGTCGATCGGCCCGTCCGGCGTCATGTCGATCCACATCTGCGGCTCGAAGACGCTGCGCGCCTCCGCCGGCCACTGCTCCGGCCAGTCGATCTGGCTCGCCAGCGCCTCGTCGTACGTCACGCGCCACGAGGTGATCGGCACCGCCATCTCCAGGCGCACCTCCCGCACGCCCTTGGCCGCGTCCACCCCGATGATCAGGTACTGCGCCCCCGAGTGATACCCCGGCTTGATCGTCGGCTCCGCCAGCAGCTTCGCGGCAAAGTCGTCCACGTGCACCGTCGCCGTGGTCACCTCGCCCCCGACCACCCGGTGCCCCGCCGTCTCCCGGATCACCGGCGCAACCAGCGTCATCTTGTCCCAGGTCCAGTAGTCGATCTCCGGCATCCGCTTCTGGTCCGGCCGGATGAACCGCTCCTGGTACGACCGCAGCGTCACCCGGTACTCGATGGTCCAGTTGCGCGGGTTGGTCCGGGTGATGATCTGGTCGATCTGCCCGGCCGCCGAAGAGATCACGCCGAGCGCGATCGCGAGAAACGGGGTCAGAGCGTGCCGCATGGCGGTCTCCTTCGTGGGGCCTGGGCGCCGCCGCCGGTCGCCGCCGGCGGTTCCAATCCGTTGGACGCCTGAGGCATCGTAACGATCCCTCCGGGGCCCATCTGGCCCCCCTTCTGCCCCATAGAGTCTCCAAGCGGCCCCGGCGCCGCTCGAACCCCGAACAACCCGAAAGGAGTACCCCCGTGGCTCCCCGCCGCTCACAGTCGGATTCCCGCACCGAGAAGGATTCCATGGGCGAGATGGAAGTCCCCGCCACCGCCCTCTACGGCGCCAGCACCCAGCGGGCCGTGCTCAACTTCCCCGTCTCCGGCCGCCCGCTGCCCTTCGAGGTCATCCGCGCCTTCGGCGTCCTCAAGCGCGCCTGCGCCGAAGTCAACCGCGATCTCGGCCTGCTCGACAAGCAGCGGGCCAGCGCGATCATCAAGGCCTGCAAGGCGGTCGAGGCCGGTCTCGCCGACCACGGCGGCTGGCAGCGCCACTTCCCGGTCGACATCTACCAGACCGGCAGCGGCACCAGCACCAACATGAACGCCAACGAGGTGATCGCCAACCTCATCTGCCTCGACAAGGGCAAGCCCATCGGCTCCTCCAAGGACCCGGCGTATCTCAAAGCCGGCGGCGTCCACCCCAACGGCCACGTCAACATGGGCCAGTCGTCCAACGACACTTTCCCGACGGCCATGCACGTCGCCGCCGCGGCGGCCATCTGCGAGAAGCTCCTGCCCGCGCTCGATCGCCTCGCCAGCGCGCTGGAAGCCAAGGCCCAGGCCTGGGACAAGATCGTCAAGATCGGGCGCACCCACCTCCAGGACGCCACCCCCATCCGCCTCGGCCAGGAGTTCAGCGGCTTTGCCGCCCAGCTTCGTCACGGCGAAGCACGCCTGAAGCGCGCCCTCGACACCCTGAGCGAACTCGCCCTCGGCGGCACCGCCGTCGGCACCGGCATCAACACCCACAAGCAGTTCGGCAAGCTCGTGGCGCAGAAGCTGACCGAGGCCTATGGGTACCCCCCCACTCTTGGGTACCCCCCCACTCCGTGGGGGGCTACAACGTCTACAACGTCTCCCTCCTCTACAACCCCTTCAAAGAGCAACTACGTCGGCCCGAAGTTCCGCGAAGCCCGCAATCATTTCGAGGCCCAGCACGCCAAGGACGCCGTCGTCGAGACCTCCGGTCACCTGCGCACCATCGCCATCAGCCTCAGCAAGATCGCCAGCGACATCCGCCTCATGGGCTGCGGCCCGCGCTGCGGCATCGGCGAGTTGAAACTCCCGGCCGTCCAGCCCGGCTCATCCATCATGCCCGGCAAGGTGAATCCGGTCATCTGCGAGTCGATGATGATGGTCACCTGCCAGGTGATCGGGTCGGACGCGGCCATCGCCACCGCCGGCCTCGGCGGAATCGGCGGCCTGCTCGACCTGCACGTCGCCATGCCGGTCATGGCCGCCAACCTCATCGAGCAGATCAACCTGCTCGCCGGCGCCTGCGACATGTTCGGCGCCAATCTCGTCGAGGGTCTCGAACCCGATGAACAGCGCTGCGCCGAACTCATCGAGGGCAGCCTCGCCATGTGCACAAGCCTGGCGCCCGTCATCGGCTACGACGCCGCCGCCGCCCTCGCCAAAAAGGCCTTCGCCGAAGGCAAGACCGTCCGTGAGCTTGCGCTGGAAGACAAGATCCTGCCCGAGAGCCAGCTCAACAAGCTGCTGAATCCCATGGCAATGACCAAGCCGGCAAGCTGATCATTCTGCATCCACAGATGGCCACAGATTCACACCGATTGAGACACGGAGTCAGCGCGATTCGTGCCACCGATGTCGGTTCTGCGACATCGGTGCTCCCGGTACTCCGTCGTGCGAACAGACGCATGCCTGCGTCCTCCCTTGGCTTTAACTCGTCTGCTCTGACAGGAAGTCACGCCGGCGGATCTTCCTGAGCCCGAAGGGCTCGACGGAAGTAGCCGGGGGTGGAGCGCAGCGACACCCCCGGAAGAGCGCCGCCCACAACACATGGAACCCCGAAGGGGTTCTCGAAGCGCCGGATGTCTCGCTCCGGATCTCCCGCGAGATCCGTCCTGCATCACTCGTTCCGCACGAGCGCCTCCCCGAGGAACCCGATCACCGCCGACCGCACCCGCGCCGGATCCAGCACATCCATGTGGTCCGCCCCCTCCACGATCAGCGCCTCCACCGGAACCCCCGCCGCCGTCGCCGCGGCCTCCAGCCGCCCGGCGTGCTCCACCGGCACGATCCCGTCCGCCGTCCCGTGCACGATCAGCAGCGGCCGCTCCCCGAGCCGCCCCGCCGCGGCATCAGCATCCACCCCTGGGCGCGCAAGCAGCGCCCCCCCCGGCCCCAGATGATCCCGCGCAATCGCCTTCCACGAACTGAACGCCGCGCACGCCACCACCGCCCGGATCTCATCCCGCTCCGCCGCGGCCGCCAGCCCGATCACCCCGCCGAGGCTGTACCCCAGCATCCCGATGCGCTGTCGGTCCACATCCTCGCGCGTCAGCAGGTAGTCGATCGCCGCGTTGGTGTCCGCCACCAGTTTCGCCCGCGTGATCCGCCCGCCGCGCTGCGACCGCCCGTACCCCCGGTAGTCGAACACCAGCACGTGGAAACCCGCCTGCGTCAGAAATGCGCTCAGCTCCGCGTGCCCCGCGACATGGCCCGCATTGCCATGCACGTGGATGATCGTCGGCCGCCGCTCGCCCGCTCCCCCGACCGCCGGCATCAGCCATCCGTGCAGCCGCTTGCCGCCCTCCGTCGCAAACTCCACATCCTCGATCCCCGCCGGCGTCTCGAACGCCTCGCGGCTGGGGTAATACGCCATCCGCGCTTCCAGCCAGCCGCGCACATCCAGCACCATCCACGCTCCCGCAACCAGAGCCAGTAGGACCAGGTTCGCCGCCAGCCGCCGCCGGCTTCCCACCAGCCCGCGCAGCAGCCGGCCCGGCGCGCCGGCCCCGTCGGCGCCCGCGTCACTCACTGCTCGGTCTCGAACAGCGTCTGATACTCGAAGAAGTCGAATACGTCGAGCACGCCGTCGCCATTCAGATCCGCCTTCAGGTCGCCGGCGCCGAAGTCATTGAGATACCCAAGGAAGTCGAACAGCGTGTGCACGCAGTCGCGGTCCCAGTCGCTGATGAAGCCGTACCGGTCGGCAATGTATCGGGCGTGCGCCAGCGTGCCCGCAAACGCCTCCTCGGCACACGGCAGGATCTCCTCCGCCGGCGGCGCAAAGGTCGGCCCGCGCAGCTCGTAGCTGTACGCGATAATGCCGCGCTCGCCGTAGAACCAGTCCGTCGCCGTCCCCACGTGCGGATACAGCGTCGAGTACGACCGCCCCATGGCGTAGCTGTGCCCGTGCACATCCCGTACCGCGAGGCGCATGTCCCTGCCGAGCAGTTGGAAGGTCGCATCATCCGGCGACGGATCCGGCGAATGCGACCACGGATGCAGGATCAACTCGCCGTAACTGTGGATGTCGTTGCTGCCGCGGATCTGCGGCATCGACTCCACCAGATCCCGCGTCTGCGCCGTCTCCGGCTCGCTGAACGGCCCGGTCCCCCAGTACACCTCGCTGCTGGTCCGGCTCGAGCCCGCGCTCGATCCCGGAACCGTCAGCCCCCACATGAACCCCCAGTTGCGGTTGAGATCGACGCCGAACGTGCCATCCCCGTTGTCGCGCCGGTTCTTTCGCCAGAAGCGCTGGCTGGTCCACGTGTACTCGAACCCGTCCGGATTCACCACCGGCACGACCACCACATCGATCTTCCCCAGCAGATCCGTGATCTCGGGGTCGGTCCCGTAGTCCATCACGAACCGCTGGGCGTGGTACATGGTGGTCATCGTGTTGATCCACTCCCGCGCGTGCTGCGTGCCGTTGAGAAACAGCGTCGGCCGGCACGGCTCGCCCGCGTCCCGCGCTTCGGCGATCAGGATCCCCCGGATCTCGCGCCCCTCGATGGAAGTGCCAACCAGGAACTCGCTGACCAGGTCCGGTTTCGCCGCGGCAAACTCGCCCAGGCGCGTGTAGACCTCGCTCAGGTCCTTGTACTCCGCGTACCAGTCGTCATCCGGGCCGGCAGCGCGCGCAGCGCGAATGCGATCGCGCTCGGCGTCCACCACCTGCTGCAGATCCTCGATCAGAACCTCGAACTCGATACCGCTCGCCCGCAGCCGGTCCATGTCCTCCGGCGCCACCCGGAACGGAACCAGCCCCGGACGCGGCTCGCACGCCCAGCAGTCGCCCGAGATCGCCAGCATCCGCTCCATCTGCGCGCGCGTCTCGATCCTCGCCTGCACCAGCGCGTGCCCCGCGTACGGCGCCGGCGCCTGCCCCGGCTCAGCGTTGGGCTGCCCGTGGGCGGCAAGGCTGCCCGCACACATCATCGCGATCGACGCTGCGAGTTGTCGCATGGCGGTTCCTCCTCGTGAGATTCCTCAGCATACCGCCCCGCCGCCCCGGGCGCCAAGGATCGATTTCATGCCCGTCGCCCGCACGCTCCAGGTTGCCGGCGCCCTCGCCCTCTGGGCGAGCCTGTACGTCTGCGGCGCCCTGGTCTGCCTGTGGCAACTGGCAGGCGCCCCCGGCGCCCCGCCGCCGATGGCCTTCGCGGCCGCAGGCGCCCTCGCCGCGGCCACCTACCTCCTTGATCGCGTCAAGCTCGCCGACCGCCTGCTCGACCCCGCCGACCCCGTCGCCCACCCCACCCGCGCTGCCATCGTGCGCCGGCGCCGGGGCGCCCTCCGGGCTGCGATCCTGATCCTCGCCACCCTCGGCGCTGCCGCGGCATGGTCGCTGCACCCGCTCGCCGCCTTGCTGGCGCCCGCATCGCTCATCGGCGTGACGATCTACGCGGGGAGGCCCCCCGCCGCGTCGCGCCCGCGCATCAAGGACAGGCTCCTGCTCAAGAACCTCGCCGTCGGCGCCAGCCAGACGGCGTTCGCGGCGGCGCTGCTCTTCGCTGCCGAGCAACCCGTCAGCGCATCGTCGCTGCCGCACATCGTCCCCGGCGCGGCCTTCCTGCTCCTGATCATCACAGCCGACGCCGCGCTCTGCGATCTGGATGACCTCAGTGCAGATGCCCAGTTCGGCACCCGCACGCTGCCCAACACGTTGCGCCGGGCGCCGGCGATCCGCTGGGCCCTCGCGGCCGAGTTCGTCGCCGGTGTCGCGCTGCTGGCGTGCCTGCCGCTGCTGCGCCGCCCGGTCGCCGGGGCGCTGTGGGCGATTCTCACGCCGGCAACCGCGCTGGGAATCACGGTCCTGCGCCCGGCCGGCCCGGTGCGCGATCTCATCGACGCTCGCCTGATCCTGATCGCCGCCGTCGCCCTCGCCGCCGGCTGAGCCTCAGCGCGCGATCTCGATCGCCCGCGTCTCCCGCAGCACCGTCACCCTGATCTCGCCCGGGAACGTCAGCTCCTCGCTCACGCGCTTGGCGATCTGCTGGGCGATCCAGTGCGACTCGTCGTCCGAGACCTTCCCGGCGTCCACCATCACGCGCACCTCACGCCCGGCCTGGATGGCGTACGCCTCCACCACCCCCTTGAACCCCAAGGCGATGTCCTGCAATTCCTGCAGGCGCTGCACGTACCGCTCCATCGAGTCGCGCCTCGCCCCCGGGCGAGCCCCGCTGACGGCGTCCGCCGCCATCACGATCGGCGTGTAGAAGCTCGTCGAGGGGATGTCCGCGTGATGCCCGCCGATCGCGTTGAGCACCGGCTCCTTCTCTCCGTGCTGGCGGGCGAAGTCCATCCCGATCTTGGGGTGCCCCCCCTCCATCTCGTGGTCCATCGCCTTGCCGATGTCGTGCAGAAACCCGCACCGGCGCGCAATCGTCCCATCCAGCCCGAGCTGCTCAGCGATCAGTTGCGACAGGTACGCCACCTCGATCGAGTGCCGCAGCACGTTCTGCGAGTAACTCGTCCGGAAGTGCAGCCGCCCCATCGCCTCGACGACCTTCGGGTGCAGGCCGCGCAGATTCACCTCGAGCTGCGCGTCCTTCCCGATCTTGCGGACCCGCTCATCCATCTCCGCCTGGACCTTGGCGATGACCTCCTCGATCCGCGAGGGGTGCAGCCGGCCATCGGCGATCAGGATCTCCAGCGCCTCCACCGCCACCGTCTGGCGGACCTTGTCGAAGCACGAGACCACGATCGCCCCCGGCGTGTCATCCACGATGATGTCCACGCCCGCCGCCTTCTCGAAGGCCCGGATGTTCCGCCCCTCCCGCCCGATGATCCGCCCCTTCATGTCATCCGAAGGGATCGCCACCGTCCGCACCAGGGCCTCCGACGCCGTCTCCGCCGCGAACCGCTGGCAGGCGCCCAGAATCACCTCCGTCGCCCGCTGCCGGGCGTCCTCCTCGGCCGCCTCCACGATCTTCCGCGACACCTTCGCCATCTCGTGGCGAGATTCCTCCACCACCCGCTGGATCAGCGCCTCGCGGGCCTCCTCCCGCGACATCTCCGCCACGCGGCTCAGCGCCAGCTTCTGATCCTCCAGCAGGCTCGCCAGCTCCCCCTCCCGCTGCTCCACCCCCCGCTCCCGGCTGCGGAGGCTCTCGGCCGACTTCTCCAGCGCCTGCTCCTTGGTCGCGAGCGTCTCCTCCTTGCGGTCCATCAGATCTTCACGCTTCAGGATCCGCCGCTCCGCGTCCCGCAGCTCCCGCCGGATGCCCTCAGACTCCTCATCCAGCGCCGCCCGCCGCTCCAGCGCCTCCTTTTCGGCCTCCAGACGGATCTTCTCCGCCGCCCCCCGGGCATCCGACTGAGCCCGCTCGATGATCTCCTTCGCCTTCGCCTCCGCCGCGGCGATCCGGCGGGACCCGATCAGGTTCGTGATGAGAAGCCCGATCCCCACGCCGACCACCAGCGCAACGATCGCCGCAAGCGCGATCGCCAGACCACCGCCTGGGGGCCCGCCCGTCGCCAGGAGTATTTGTTGATGCAACGAAAACTCCGATCCACAGCGTCCGGACGCTGGTGCGGCCGGTCGGGCGATCGGAAGTGACTGGTGGTTGGCGGTCGTTAGCGCTGAGCGGCCGCGTCCGGAACGCCTTGCCGGACCGCGGCAGCCGATTCAATCCTCAACATACGCATCACGCGCCCTCGCTTGCGGCGGGTTTCGCCATCGACCCGTCAACCGCGGGACAACCGCATCCAAGGGTCCCGCAGGCAGTACTTCCAAACCCCGACGGCCCGTGCGCCGACGGACTGATTTCAACCTCGACCCGGCAAAGGCGCCGGGTGAAGACAGTATAACCAGTTACCCGCCCGCCGGTTCCAGCCAATCCCGCCCGGGTCAGCCCGCCTGGCGGTACTCCGCCGGCGCCGTCTGCCGATGGCTGACATCCTCCACGTACCGGCAGATCTGCTCTACGACAAACTGTCGGTACCCCGGATGATGCCCGAAATCGAACGCCAGGCCCGCATACAGGTTCTGGGCGCTGTCCAGGTGCGTGTGCACCACCCGCGCGGCCATCCCGATCGGGGCCGCCAGTTGCGGCGTCAGGTCCAGCCGCACCCAGAGCAGCCTGGCCCGGTCCAGCGACGAGGCGTCCTCCTTGCGGATCACGATCCCGGCGCCGCCCCCACCGATGTTCACCAGCCGGGCCCCGAACCGCGGCCCAACCTCCGGCAGCAGGATCGCCGCCTCCGGGTCGTACGTCCCGCCCTCCACGATCAGGGCCCGCGTCGCGACCTCCGCGCTGACCGCCGAGACCGGATCCAGCAGCGGCCAGCAGTCCGCCGGCGGCAGCGCCAGCGCCGCCGTCCCCACACGGAAGAAGTCACGCCGCTGGCACCGGTCGACCTGCGTGGGCATCTCGACGCTCAGCGTCCCGCCGCCCGACGCGATCGAGCGGGTCCGGAACATCCACCGGTTCTGCCCCACCGTGATCGCCGCGACGATCTCCAGCCCCTCGCGCAGCGCCAGTTCCCGGCCCAGCGCCACCGGCTGCTCCACGACGATCCGGTCACTCGTGACGTCGACCACCCGCACCCGCCAGATCAGGTGGCTGCCGGCCCCCTCCCGCTCGGGAAGGTCGATCGAGATCTCGATCGAACCCCCCCGCTCCTGGATCTTCCGCAGACTGTCTCTCCAACGCAGCGTCCGTGAGCGGTTCGCGGGCATCCTCGACTCCTCTTCCAGGTCGCGGGAGGTTTCCCCGACGGCATCGGCGACCGCACGGGGCCGGTTGAGACCCGGCCCGAAGCCGCGCTGCCATCAGGTGGGGTTCGACGGACTGGCGGCTTGCGGCAAGCCGCCGTCTCGGACCGAGTCGAGGATCGTCCGCAGATGTTCTCGGGCCGAGTCCGCCTCCTCCGGCGCCAGCGGCCGGTTCCCGAAGCGGGCCCGGTAGTAGAGCCCCGCCACCGACGCCGCCGCCGCGCCGATCTCCGGCGCCTCCGTCGCCAGTTCCATGGCGTGCGTCAGCACGGGCCGCCATCGCGGCTTCGGCGCCCCCACCGCCTGCATCGCAACCAGCAGATCGTGATACAGCCCCTCCGCCGGCTGCTCCAGCTCGGCCGCAGCCCCCCGCGCTCTCGGGCCCCGACCCAGGGGCGCCCGGCGCAGCGCCGCCGGGATCCCGAGCAGGACCACCAGCGCCCCCGCGAACACGCCGACGCCCATCAGCAGCGCCTTTGCCAGACCCGGCCACCCGCTGCGACGCAACCCCTCGACACGCTCCTCGAACTCGCTGAGCATCGGCAAAGGCGACCCCGAGGGCGCCCCGAGCAGCCGACTGCGCGTCCCCGAGTCGTATGTCACCACGGAGGTCACCCAGAAGTGCTCGATCGCGTCCGTCCAGCGCCGCAGCCGCGCCAGCAGCGTCGGCTTCGGACTGTGAATCCGGCGCACGTCCGCCACCGGACTCGGGTCGTGCGTCCGCCACTGCGGATTGTCGATGTCGCCGTGATTGACCTCGACCCACGCGTGCGCGTTGGCCTCGCGCACCACGTACGTCTGCGACGCCTCGTTGTACTCCGCCGCGACATACCCCGTCACCACCCGGGCCCCCAGCCCGACGCTGCGGCACATCGCCGCCATCGCCGATGCGAAGTACTCGCAGTGCCCGCGCCGCCCCTCGGTCAGAAACCACTCGATCGGCTCCCCCTCGGCACGCTGCACATCCAGCGTGTAGGCGTACTCCTCCGACAGGTAGCGCCGAATCTCATGCACGATCGAGGCGATCTCCGACGCCGTCCGGGCCCGCACCGTCGCGTCGAGCCCGGCCGCCGCGAGCACCTCCCCCGTCAGCGCCGTCACCACCGGCGAGTCGAACCCCAGCCCCACCGGAAGATACTGCACATCCTCATGCGCCGCCTGCGCTGCCTCGGCGCGCGGTGAGATGTGCAGCGTGCTCGTCACCGTGTATGACAACTGCGGCGGGGCGTCACCCACCCGCACGATCCCCTCATCGATGTTGTACATCAGGCGCACCGGCTCGTCGATCCGCCACTCGAACGGCCGCTGCACCGCGAACAGATACGGCCGGCTCTCCCCGGCGTTGCGCAGCGTGATCCGCTGCTCCAGCGCCGGCCCCGAGTCGTGCCCCTTGAACTTGATCGGCGCCTGCGGCCCGCCCTGACCCACCGTGTCCTTGCTCACGCTGTCGCGCGAGCGCGTCCATACGCCGTTGTCGTACGTCCCCAGCACCGCGCCGCGCAGGTAGAAGATCCGGTCCGGACCCCCCATCGGCACCCCGTCGGTGTCCGACACCTCCATGTCCATGACCACGCGCTGCGACTCGCTGATCAGCCCGCCACGCCCCAGACGCACCGTCTCGGCGAAGTCCACCTTCCGCCCGACCGCCGGTGACTCCAGCCCGCTGAACACCCCCGGCGAGATCCCGCGCGGCGTGATGATGAACACCACAACCCCGCTCACCACGATCAGCCCCAGCGCCAGCGTCGCCACCCACCGCAGTTGCCGCGCCGCCCCCGGCCCCGCCGCCACGCCGATCCCGTGCGCCGGCGCATTGGCCGGAACCAGCCGGCTCGCCTCCGCCTGCGCCAGCTCCTGCCCGGCGCTCAACTGATACACCATCGCCGTCAGAATCACCAGCGGCGTCAGCGGGATCAGCAGCAGCGCCAGCGCAAGCTGCAGGCTCGTCAGCGCCGCCGCCACCGCCAGAAACACCGACAGCGTCAGAATCTGCGCCGCGTCCCGCGCTGTCCGCCAGTCGAACAGCTTCCCCAGGATCAGCGCCACGATCAGGTTCGCCACCGTCTCCACACCGAACGCCGGACCCGCCACCGACGCCGCCGCCGCCAGCACGATCACCAGCAGCAGCCCGATGTTGATCACGATCCGCGGCGCCAGCCGCGCCTGCGGCAGGGCCCCGGCCCACCACAGCGCAACAGCCCCGGGCAACCCCAGCAGCGCGATCATCGCGCTGCCCGCCGCCACCGCGTACGCCGCGATCGACAGCAGCGCCGTGATCAGCACCAGCCGGCGAAGCGAGCGGTGCAGCCTCACGCCCGAGCCCCCTGCCCGATCTCGAAGCTCTCGCGAAACCGCCCGAGCCACTCGCTGGCCAGGCGTCCCACCAGCGTCGGCTCCGGCCCCGCCCCCGCCGGCCCCAGCGCGCCCCACCCGAGGGCGTCCAGCGGCGCCGTGTCCCGCACGTACCGGGCCAGCGACGCGGCGTCCAGCGCAACGGCCCCCGGCGGCAGGCTCCCCAGCTCAACCGCCCCCGCCTGAATCACCACGCACCCCGAGCCGCGCGTCAGCCCCTCCACCGCCAGCGGCGCCTTCGCCGCCGTGATCCGCGCCGGCTCGAGCTGCCCGAGCTGCAGCATCAGCTTGTCCAGATGCCGACGCCCGCTCGCCTGCGCCACGCGCACGCGCGCCCCGGGAATCAGCATACCCACCAGCATGTGATTCGCCACCGCTTCCGAAATCACGCTCGCCGTCAGGCACAAAGCCCGCTCATCCAGATCTTCCGTCCGCCCCGTCGGCGGGAATCGCAGCACCACCCACAGCTTCGCCGGCGCCGGCGCCGACCGCTGGATCACCAGCAACTCCCCCGTCCGCGCCGACGGCCGCCACGCGATGTGCCGCAGGCTGTCGCCCGACTGATACTCCCGGATCCCGAAGAACTCCTCCCCCAGCCCCATGGCGTCCACCGACGCCGACCCCAGATCCGCCCGCGACCGCACCTGCTCCAGCACGCTCCGGCGCAGCGGCGCCACCGCCGGACGCACCACCACCGGCGCCGGCAGCGTGAACGTCACCGACTTCTTCACGATCCCGAACGGGAACGTCGTCCAGATGCGCACCTTCCCGAACTGCCCCACCCCCCGCTTGCGCGGCCAGACCGTCGTCGCGCACGCGACCTGCTGGCGCGGCCCCACGTGCGCCACATACGCGTGCGGCTCCCCGCCAAGCCACGACCGCGCTGTCCAGCGCCCCCCGCCCGCCGGCCGCTCCACCACGTGCAGCGCAAAGGCCGGCAGCAGCCGGTTGCGATTGTGCACCAGGTAACGCAGACGCATCGGCCGCCCCACCGCCCCGTCCGCCGTCGGCAGCCGCTCGATCTCGATGCCCATCAGCGCCGCCCCGCTGATCAGCCCCGACACCAGCAGCCCGCCGATCGCCAGCCCAAGCGCCCAGAACAGCAGGTTGTTCTGGCTGTTCAGCGCGCCGATCGCGATGAAGATCGTCACGCCGATGTAGATCATCCCCGCGTAGCGGAAGTGGTACCGGCGCTGTGGCGAGCCGCGCGACACGCTACCTCCGCGAGCCGTCATCGGGCTCCGCGGGCGCCGGCACATCCCGCTCCGGCAGAATCACCAGCAGCAGCGACTCGGCCCCCGGGAACACCACCGTGCCCCGCTGCCGCGCCGTCCCGAGCTGCGCCGTCACCTCGACCGTGTCGCGCGACACCGCCCGCGGCGTCTCGAAGCTGAACCAGCCCCCCTCGCCGCTGGTCGCCTCCGCCACGATCGCGTTGCTCCCGACCGTCGACTTCTCCCGCACCGTGATCTTCACGCCCTCCACGCCCGCGCGGTCGTCATAGGCGCCGTCGTTGGGCACGACCGTCACGACCCCGGCCGAGCCGGTGATCACCCGCCCCATCGTCTTCGATGCGCACCCGCACGCCAGTGTCATCGCCGCAGCGCACGCCGGCGCCAGCGCAAGCAACATCCGTGTCTTCATCACGCGCTCCGACCCTGCCCGACATCAGGCAGGTCCTTGAGGTTCGACAGTCCGAAGGTGTCCAGAAACGTCCGTGTCGTGCCGTACAGCATCGGCCGGCCAAGCTCCTCGGCCCGCCCCGTGATCGTCACCAGCCGGCGCTCCATCAGCGTCCGCAGCACCTCGCCGCAGCCCACCCCGCGGATCGCCTCCAGCTGCGCCCGCGTGATCGGCTGGCGGTACGCCACGATCGCCAGTGTCTCGATCGCCGCCCGGCTCAGCTTCGCCGCCATCCGGGCCCGGTGAAACCCCGCCAGGGCCGGCGCCAGTTCCGGCACGGTCATCGCCCGGTACCCGCCGGCGACCTGCTCGATCCGGAAGGCCCGGCCCGCCCTGGCATAGTCGCTGTTGAGCCGCTCGACCGCCTCGGCCACCTGCTTGGGCCCGTTGTCGGCCTCGCCCAGCCACGGGGCCAGGGCCTCGGCCACCTTCGCCGGCGCCAGCGGCCGCTCGGTCGTCAGCAGGATCGCCTCCACCGCGGCATCGAAGCTCACCCCCTCCGGCGGCTGCGGGGCGTCGGTGGCAGGATCGGTCGCGGCGTCCGTGGCGGTGGTCGTATCCATACCGCCAACTGTACGGGCCGGGCCGCCCGCGGGGTTCGCCGCGAGCCCGGCGCAGCGCTCTGGCGGTACCCTCTCCCCCATGCACGACCACCAGGTCCTGCCCTCCAGCCAGATCGCGCACCCCGGCCTGCCGCGCCTGTCGGAACTGACGCTTTACCGCCGGCGCGAGGGCGTCTTCCTGCTGCTGGCCGGTCTCTTCCTCGGCACGCTGGCGATGCTCAACATCCTCGGCATCACCCGCTTCATCAAGCTCTTCGAGATCGACTTCGACAAAGCGACGCCCGGCGCCACCGCCTTCGCCGTCGCCGTCGGCGTGCTGCCCTACCCGATCACATTCCTGTGCACCGACTTCATCAGCGAGCTGTACGGGCGCCGGCGGGCCACGCTCGTCGTCTGGATCGGCTTCATCCTGAACTTGTGGGTCGTCTTCATCCTCTGGGTCGGCGGCGCCCTCCCCGGCTTCGAGACCCTCGACCCCGCTACCGGCGCCCCGGCGCTGGACGCCGCCGGGCGCGTGCCCGTCTTCTACGAGGTGCGGGCCCTCGCCTTCGGCGCCGTCGCGGCAAGCATGATCGCCTACCTGACCGCGCAGTTCGTCGATGTCTATGTCTTCCATTTCTGGAAGAAGCTGACGCGCAACCGCCACCTCTGGCTGCGCAACAACGGCTCCACGCTGGTCAGCCAGCTTGTAGACACCACCGCCGTGATCCTCATCACGCACTTCTACGCCAAAGCCCTGCCGGTCGATGCCGACCGCGACATCTGGCCGCAACTGCTGGTGTTCATCGCCACCGGCTACGTCTTCAAAGCCGCGGCAGCGCTCGTCGACACCATCCCCTTCTACCTCGGCGCCGGCGCCCTGGCCCGCTACCTCCGCCTGCCCCTCCCCCACCACGCCCCCCACCCCCCCGCCGCCGCGGCAGTCGAAGCCGGGGTTGGGTAGATTGCGCCTCTTACGGGCATCCGGCCGCAAAGGCGTCCTGGAAGCAGAGAAAGTCTGATGGTTCGAGGCTTCCAGACCCATCGCAGTCCGCCCTGAGATCGCCCGCGGCGTAGAGGTTCTGGAAGCACAGGAAGTCGAAGAACGTAAGAGCGCCATCGTGGTCGCAGTCGGGCCGACACGCGATAAGACGATGATTCAGGAGTATCGAGACATCGGACGGTCCCCCGCGCTGTGCATGGTTCGCGACGACAAGGTCTTGATCACCATCTGCATCCAGATCGGCGACCGCCACCGAAAACGGTTCGGCGCCTGTGGCGAACCTCTGCTGGGGACGAAAGCTTCCGGCGCCATCACCGAGAAGGATCGAGACATCCCACCCGCCGCCGAAGACACCGGCATTTGCCACGACGAGGTCAGTTCGTTCGTCGCCATCGAGATCCGCGACGGAGATCGCGAGAGGCTGGCCGCCGGCGTCGACCAACTGGTGATCCTGAAAGGTTCCGTCCCCATTGCCGAGCAGGATCGAGACATCAGGCGTCGCCGAGGTCGCCACGGCAAGGTCAAGGGCGCCGTCCTCGTTGAAGTCTGCTGAGGTAGCAGTTCGAGGCTGCTGACCGACTGCGAATGGCGCCGCTTCCTGGAACGTGCCGTCGCCGTTGCCAAGGAGGATCAGCACCCGATCGAACTCAGTGTCCGGCACAACAAGATCCTGAGCGCCATCAGCATCTAGATCTGCGATCCATACGGAGGAGAGCGTTCGGGCGCCCGGGTACAGAGATTGCCGATCGGGGAAGGTCCCGTCGCCGCGACCCAGGAGGACTGACACCGCGAACCACTTGTTTGCCAGAGCCAAGTCGCTGGCGCCGTCTCCGTTGAGATCGGCGATGGCAAGTCCGAGCGGCGCTTCGCCCGCGCCGAACGTCTGCTGCTCCTGGAATGTGCCGTCGCCCCGCCCGAGGAGTATCGACAGCTCGTCTGCGAGGTAGTTCGTCACGGCGAGGTCGTCAGCCCCGTCTCCGTTGAGGTCCGCGTTCGCGATGGTGGCGGGGTAAGCGCCGGCGCCGTATCGCTGCTGAGGTCGGAAGCTGCCATCGCCTGCGCCAAGAAGAACCGAAACATCATCATCCTCGGAGTTGGCGACCGCAAGATCCAAGACGCCGTCGGCATTGAAGTCGGAGACAACGACGGAGCGCGGCCGCTCGCCGGCAATCAGCTTCTGCTGGCTCTGAAAGTCGCCTCCGCCACGACCCCGCAGGATCGACACTCCGTCACCCCGGAAGCTCGCGACCAGCATGTCCGGCGCGCCATCGGCATCCAAGTCGGCGATGGCGACCGGTAGTGGTTCATTGCAGGGATGGAAGCGGCGCTGTGGCTGGAACGTACCATCGCCGTTGCCCAGGAGCAGCGACACGTCGGCGCTGTTGAAGTTGGTCACGGCGAGGTCAATTTCACCATCAAGGTCAGCATCAGCAGCAGTGATGAAAACCGGCCGGGCGCCGGCCGGGATGCGCTGGTCCGGCGTGAACGTCCCGTCCCCGTTGCCGAGTCGGAGCGAGACGTCATCGCTGTCCTGGTTGGCGAGCCCAACGTCCGCATGACCATCGCGGTTGAAGTCCGCCACCGCAATCGACCGCGGGGCGCCGCCGGCCGCGAGGCGAGTCTGCGGCTCGAAGGTCCCGTCGCCTCTTCCCAGCAGGATCGAAGCGTCGTCGCTGCCTCGATTCGCCACCACCAGGTCTGTAGCGCCATCTTCGTTGAAGTCGGCGAAGGCGACCCAGCGCGGGCCGGCGCCTGCAGCGAATCGCTGCTCGGGTCCGAACACGCCATCGCCGAGCCCCAAGAGCACGGAGACGTCGTCGCTTCGCTCGTTCGCCGTCACAAGGTCGGGGACGCGATCCTGATTGAAGTCAGCAACGGCTACGACGAAGGGCGAACCACCCGCGGGGTACTTGACTTGGTCCCGGAAGGCGCCGTCGCCGTTACCGAACCGGACTGAGATCTCGTCGCTGATCTCGTTGGCAGCGACGAGATCAAGCAGGGTATCGCCATTGAGGTCGGCAAAGACGACCGATCGCGGCTGGTCTGCCGCCTCAAGCCGGTACTCGGGATGGAACAGGCCATCTGTGGCGCCAATCAGGATGGAGATGTCATCGCTGATGGAGTTGGCAACCGCCATGTCCAGACGTCCGTCCCGATTGATATCGCCGAGCGCAATGAAGACTGGGTACTGGCCGGTTGCGAACTTACGACCGGAGAATAGATCGCCGTCCGGCTGCGCTCTGGCAGGGCCGCCGAGGCCCATTGCGAGCCCACTTGCGAGAAGTCCGACAGTTCGTCGTGACACAGCGAGGCTGGCGGTTTGATCGGAGCCGGCGGTTCCAGACCTCTTGGAGAATCGTGCGGTCATTGTGGCCTCCCCTGACCCACCAGGAGAATGTACCGGTGACCTTAGAGGCGGTTGCATCTGATCCTGCGAGCATCGCTGGCGCTGCGTGCGCATTTGCGGCTGGGGCGACGGGTGGGGCCAGGATCTCGGGTGGTGTTGAGCATGGGGTTCGGGGGCGCGCAGGGACAACGGCGCCGGGGTGGCGGCGGGGGTGGAGGGTGGAATGTCGGCGGAGGGACGGGTGGTCGCGCGGGGGGGAGCGCGGGGGCGAGGGCGCCCTGGTTGCAGGCTACGGCGCGCAGCGGGGGCTGGGCGCGGTTCGCTGGGGCGTGTTGATGCGGGCTGGCGTGTGGCTCCTGGCGACTGACCCTTGGGGCCGGTCGAGGCGGGCGGCGGGTCGATGAAGATCGGGGCTGGCGCAGTGGTTTGCGGCGCGGCGGGGCGCGGGGGTGTTGGACGAGCGCAGCCCGCGGAAGGGGCCGCGTTCACTTGGTCGGCGCGGACGGGCGCGTGTGAAGCAGGGGGCGCCGACCACGCAGAGTCGTGGTCGGTGGTACGGCGGTCGCGCAGGAGGAGGGCGGCGCGGGCGAGGCGGCGGAGGCAGGTGACGAGGGCGGGGAGGCGCGGGAGGCGGACTCCCGGGATGCGCGGGAGGCGCAGGCGCGGGAGGGAGATGCGCGGGATGCGGGGGAACTGGAGCTGCAGGCGCCGGGGCGCGGGGTTGTGGTCGTGCGCTGCGGTGTTGACTTGATGCAGGATGGCGATGGCCGCGCAGACGACGGCTTCCTGGTGGCGGAGCTGGGTGGCGCCGGTGGTGGCGCGCATGGCGGCCTGGTGGGCGCGGAGGGTGTGGTAGAGAGTGATGACGTCGGGGTTGGATGCGCGGCTGTGGCGAGGGCGCGCATTGGACATCGGATGCGCGCTGTGCAACGAGGCTTGTAGAGGGAGTAGGAGTGGAAGCCCGGCGCCGACCCGACTTCGTCGGGCCACCTCTCCCCGCTGCGCGGGGCGAGGGTGGGAAGCGCGGGCGCTGGAAGTTCTTTTCGGGGGGGTGTGGTTCGGGGCGGAATCGTGCTCGGGGTGCGCGCGCAGGCTGGTACGGTCGGGACGGTTGGCGAGGCGCGGATCGAGGCGCGCGGCAGACGTCGGCGTACCCGATGCGGCCCTGCTGCGCGTGGGGCAGAGGTTCTTGCAGGCGGGATGGACGGGCGCTTGCGGCATGGGTTTTGGGTGGTCCCTCTACCTATGGGCGGTGGGACGCGGGTGCGCGCGCGGGTGTGGCAGTTCGCGGCGTTCGGCGTCGGAGGAGGAGGGGCAGCAGGCCCCCCACGGAGTGGGGGGTACCCAGGAGTGTCGGCACGGGCGCCGACCTACCCGAGGCGGGGCGACGGCGCCCCTACCTTCCCCCATGACCCACGACCGTTCCCTCGAAGACGTCTCGACCGATCTTGCCGGGCGGATGACCTACGCCGGGTACCTGCGCCTGGACAAGATCCTCAGCGCCCAGCAGCCGCTGTCGGAGCCACCGCACCACGACGAGATGCTGTTCATCATCCAGCACCAGACCACCGAGCTGTGGTTCAAGCTCATCATCCACGAGCTGCGCGGCGCCCTGCGCTTCATCGGCGCCGGGGACATGGAGCCCTCGTTCAAGGTGCTGGCGCGGATCAAGCACATCCTCAGCCAGCTCGTGGACCAGTGGAGCGTGCTGGCGACGCTGACGCCGACCGAGTACGCCCAGTTCCGCCACGTGCTGGGGCGGGCCAGCGGGTTCCAGAGCCCGCAGTACCGCATGGTCGAGTTCATGCTCGGCAACAAGGACCGGCGCATGCTGGAGATGCACAAGCACGACGCCGCGGCCTACGCCGAGCTGAAGGAGGCCCTAGAGGCGCCGAGCGTCTACGACGCCTTTCTGCAACACCTGGCCCGGCGCGGGCTGCCGGTGCCGCGGGAGGTGGTCGAGCGGGATGTCTCCGAGGCGCACAGGCCGCACCCGGGTGTCGTCGAGGTCTTCCGCATGGTCTACGAAGACCCGAAGCGCTACTGGGACGCCTACGAGATGGCCGAGAAGCTGGTCGATCTGGATGAGCAGTTCGGGCAGTGGCGCTTCCGGCACCTGCGCCTGGTGCACCGCGTCATCGGCATGAAGACGGGCACCGGCGGCAGCGCCGGCGTGCCCTTCCTGCGCGAGGCCATCGATCGGCTGTTCTTCCCGGAACTGTGGGATGTGCGCACGGAGATCAAGGACGTACCGTCTGCGACCAATCCAGTGCCATGAGGCTCGCCGATCATCGTCGATCGATCCCGGCGACGCCTCGAAGGGTGTGAAGCCCGTAGGGCCACTCGATGCTGTGCATGGCGCCCGGCCATGGCCCGCCATCACCGCTTGGGACGCCCATCTGGATCTCACCGAGCTTGATCTGATCGGCGCTCCCATCGACGGCAGCAGCCTCGGTCTTTGTGTTGGCGGTCACCGAGCGCGATATCACGCCCGGCAAATGGAGCTTCATCGGATACTGTGATACCAGCAGCAGCTTCTGGGCCGGAAACACCACGTCCGCGAGTGAGGTCGCTCGCCATTGGTCCGGGCCGATTCGGGTTCTTGGATCCCAGTACGCAGACGAGGCGATGAACGAGCAACCATAGTAGTATGGCGTCGGCCCGGTTGGCACACGATCCTGGTCGCTCGATACATATCGCGGTGGGTAAAACGCACCATTGTGCACGTTTTCACCGTAGTAAACGTCGCCCAAGGCGTAGTTCCACATGGCATGGGCGCCAAAATACGGCACCTCCAATCGTCGCCCGACAGCAGCGACGAACAGCGACGTCCTTTCAACACCTGGATCTGTAAAATAGGGCGCGTAGTCCTTCCAGTCTGTCCCATATGCGGCGAATATCGCGACATGCGACCGCAGGTTTGCGAGTGATTGGGCGGTGCGGCTGTACTCCCGAAACCGGTGCAGCGACGGAAGAACGATGCCGGCAAGTACCGCCAGAATCGATGTAATTACGATGATTTCAATGACTGAAAACCCTCGGTGCGTTCGCGCTGCGGGTTCGCGCCGTGTGGCCGGCCGGGCCGAGCAAGGAACAGGCTGGCGAACAGCAACCCCGTCAGGACCGCATTGCGCCACAGGAGCAGCCGGGCTGCATCGAGTACTTCGTAGTATCTGGCCAGCACGCCGAAGCAGCCGCACTGCGGGGGTTCGGCAACGAGCACCTGGAACCCGAAGGCCGCGCTGAAGCTGCCGATCAACACGATCGCTGCAATCGTCGCGCCACGCGGCCACTGGCGCGTGAACCACAACATAGCCAGCAGTACCTCGGCGGCCGGCACTAACAGAGTCATCGCTCCGACGGCATGGACCGGGATGATGTCCCAAGTCCGGAGCGCCGCTTGGAACTCGGCCACATCGATCGCCTTCGCCAAGCCCATAATCAACAGGGCACCGAACCCAAACGAGCCACTGATCTCGCCGAGGCGCTGGCGGACCATCGCTATCAATCTTCCCCGGGACATGGATCACCATACGCATAGTAGCTCCAGCACACGTTATATGAGGTGTGGGTGTACTCGCACTGGTTCGGGCTTGAGCCGCACTGGTAGTGGGCCAGGTCACAGTCACACTGGATCCAGCCGTTGAAATAGTCCTTGCCCTCCTCAGCCGG
Source organism: Phycisphaerales bacterium JB039 (assembly GCA_043101635.1). Classification (GTDB taxonomy): domain Bacteria; phylum Planctomycetota; class Phycisphaerae; order Phycisphaerales; family UBA1924; genus CAYMJK01. The sequence goes on from JBICIE010000189.1 coordinate 28,562, forward strand.
TATCACCGTCCATACGGTGCACGCGCCTGTGGTACTACCCCAGCATGGGGGGTTGCACGAGGCATCGACAGGCGCTTCGCAGCATGCGCCGGCGCCGCTATCCTCATAGCAATCCTGTGCAACGACCGCAAGCGCAAGCGGTACGGCACAGGACAGGCAACCCGCCACAGTCCAAAACCGCCTAGAGTACATATTGGTCACCTCCGGGGCCCTTGCCCCCTCTCACGCGCGACGTCGAACGATCGCCAATGTCAAGATCCCTGCAACGATACACGATGCGCTGATCCAACCGAGCCACCTGAGAAGCCTGCCGCGCGAGCGCGGCGGCGCATCGCCCTCCTCGTATACCGTCAGCCGCTGGCGGGCAGCATCCGACATGCCTTGCTTCGACGGGTCGAACGGCTCGACATCAAAGAGGGCACTGCTGGAGAGCCTTCCGCCGCTGAAGTCATTGATCCGGCGATCACCGAGCTCGCCTCGAATCGGGTCGGCGCGACGACTTGTCGGCATCTGCGAAACCGACGCGAAAGAATGACCACAGTCCACAGTCAAGCTGTGCAGCCGCCTATCCAGCCGGCCGTCGGGCAGTCTTCTCTCGCTTGACGTCGCGACCCACCGACGTCCTTGATTGTCGTAGCGCCAACCTTCATAGGTGGTTTCTGTGCCGATCGCGTCGGGCACCCGCGAATTCGCAGTCACAACAAGCGCAGCGACAAAGCCCCGGCGCACGGATTCGTCCCAGGTCCCAGTGATGCGCACCTCGAAGTCGCCCCAGGCAGCACCGGACGCTGTACCATAAACGGCGCTCCAATGGCCTTGATCCACCGTCACGGTCCCGCGCAGCTCGAGATGCGACTCTGCGACTGTTGCGATACCGCCGTGCAGAAGTTGCCCAAGTTCCCCCAAGAACATCCTTGGTTGCGATGCCATGGC
>JBICIE010000190.1:0-3730 GCA_043101635.1 Phycisphaerales bacterium JB039
CTTCCAGCTCGATGAGTCGACCGGCTCCTACGTCTTCGAGGCCAACGACGACCCGGCCACCACCGAGATCGAGGGCTTCTTTCCGATCGACGGCGAGATGTACGGCAACCCCTCCGCCGACGAGTGGGGCCATAACTACCACTTCACCTTCGAGATCAGCACCAACTTCGTCTACCAGGAAGGCGCCGAGCAGGTCTTCACCTTCATCGGCGACGACGACGTCTGTGTCTTCATCGACGGGAAGATGGTCATCGACCTGGGCGGCGTCCACGGCGCGGTGCGCCAGAGCGTGAACATCGACCGCCTCAACTGGCTCAAGGATGGAGAGAAGTACAGCCTGAAGCTCTTCTTCGCCGAGCGGCACTTCACCCACTCCAACTGCCGCATCGAGACCAACCTCGTGCTCAAGAGCGCCCAACTGCCCAATGTTGACGCGCTGTACGATTGAGCCGCGGCCGACACGGCCCGCGCCACACGCGACCGCCCGGAGGGGGGCGGTCGCGTCGCGCGCGCCCGGCCGGCCCCGCCGACGGGCCGGCATCTCCCGCTGGCCATGCCGGACCAGCCGCCCTCGCTGTGGGCCGACGCGCCCGTCCGCCGGCTCGCCCCGGAGTTCTCCCCGGGCGGTCGCCATTGCTGCCCCGTCCCCTCCGAAGCCCCGGCTTCGGCGCCAAGCCCCCTACAATCGCGCCGCTCCGGCGAACCTCCAGGGCCGCACATGAACCGGCTCACCGACATCGGCGTTTCCGATCTCATCGACTCCCTCAACGAGGGCCTCTATGTCTGCGACCTGGAGCGCCGCATCACTTACTGGAGCAAGTCGGCCGAGCGCATCACCGGCTGGCCGGCCGAGGATGTCGTCGGCCGCCGCTGCTGCGACAACGTCCTCTGCCACGTCGACAAGGACGAGCACCAGCTCTGCGGCGAGGAATACTGCCCGCTCCACCGCGCCATGGTCACCGGCGTCGCCAGCAAGGGCTCCCTGCTCGTCTTTGCCCGCGGCAAGGATGGAGGCCGCGTGCCGATGCACGTCAGCGTCGCGCCCATCCGCGACGCCACCGGCGCCGTGATCGGCGGCGTCGAGACCTTCCGCGACGCCTCAGCCGAGGTCTACGACCTCCAGCGCGCCAAGGCCATCCAGCGCCTCGCCCTCGAGCACAAGCTCCCGGTCGACGACCGCGTCACCTTCACGACGCACTATGTCCCCCACGACATCATCGGCGGCGACTACTACGCCATCGACCGCGTCGATGACGATCGCTACGGCCTGATGCTCGCCGATGTCATGGGACACGGCGCCGCCGCCGCCCTGTACACCATGCACCTCAGCCAGCTCTGGGAGCGCTTCTGCCACTCCATCATCGAGCCGGCCGCCTTCACCACCAGCGTCAACAACGAGCTTGTGCGCGTGCTCAAGTCGGACCAGACCTTCGCCACCGCCCTCTGCGCCGTCGTCGATCTCCGTCAGCAGATCGTGCGCATCGCCAGCGCCGGCGGACCTCAGATCCTCCGCATGCGCCACGACGGCTCGCACGAAGCGCTGCAGAACCCGGGCCTGCCCCTCGGCCTGATGGCCGACGCCCCCTACGACGAGGTCACCGTCCCCATCCAGCCGGGGGAGCGCCTGCTGCTCTTCAGCGATGGCGCCATTGAGGTCATCGGCGCCGGCGGCGCAGCGCTCGGCATCGATGGGCTCGTGTCCCTGCTCCGGGCCCAGGGCTATCCCGCCGGCCCGGTGCGACTGGACAAACTCGAGGAAGACCTCCTGCGCTTCAGCAACAGCATCCGCCTGCCGGACGATCTCACCCTGATCGACATCGCCTTTGCCCGGTAGACGCCCGGTTGCCACAGGCGCCGCCGGGCCCCAGGGCATCTACCGTTGCCCCATGTCCGACGTGGCCACCCACTGGGCCGACGCGCCCATCCGCCGGCTCGATCCGGCCTGGATCACCGCCGAGCGCATCAGCGGCGCCATCGGCGTCGCCGTCGTCACCACCGGTGCACTCGTGGCCCTGCTGCTCGCCGTCGATGACCACCTCCTCTGGTGGCTCGCCGGCTGGCTCGCCGCGGCCATCGCCATCGGCGCCCTGTCCATGGTCGCGCCGGTCCTGCAATACCGCCGCGCCTCCTACGCCGTCTGCGACCTGGGCATCGAAATCCGCCGCGGCGTGCTCTGGCGGCGCATCACCATCGTCCCCCGCAGCCGCATCCAGCACACCGATGTCGAGCAGGGCCCCATCATGCGCCGCTTCGGCCTCGCCAAGCTCGTCATTCACACCGCCGGCGCCGAGCACGCCACCGTGCCTCTCTACGGGCTGACGATGGCCGACGCCGTCGCCATCCGCGACCAGCTCATCGCCCAGAATGGCGCTGGCGCCCGGGACGATTCCGATGGCGTCTGAAGCCCGCCGTCTCCATCCCTCCTCACTCCTGTTCGGCCTCTTCCGCCAGGCCAAGGCCCTGCTCATCCCCGGCCTGATCGTCCTGCTCGCCGCCCGCGGCGAGACCTGGCAGCTCTGGGTCATGGCCCTGTTCGTGCCCAGCGCCATCTACGAGGTCGTGCGCTTCTTCACGCTGCGCTACCGGCTGACCGAGAGCGAACTCGTCGTCACCAGCGCCTTCATCGGGCGCAGCGAGCGCCACATCCCCCTGGCCCGCATCAACAACATCGATCTCTCCCAGTCGCCCATCCATCGCCTCCTCGGCGTCGCCGAGGTCAAGGTCCAGACCGGCTCCGGCGCCGAGCCCGAGGCCGTCCTCCGCGTGCTCTCGCTGGACGCCGTCGAGCAGTTGCGCCAGGGCGTCTTCGGCGCTGCCCGACCGGTCGAGCAAGACGCCGCCGCGCCCGAAACCCTGCTGACGCTCGGCCCCGCCGAACTCGTGCGCCTCGGTCTCGTCTCCAACCGCGCCATGGCGGCCCTCGCCGCCGTCGCCGCCCTCGCCTGGGAGTTTGACCTGATCGGCAGCGAAACCGTCGAGCAGTACATCGAGCCGCTGTTCGACAGCCTCCCCGGCCCCGGCGCCGTGGCGATGACCGTCGTCGCCGCCGCCGCCCTGCTCATCGTGCTCTCCATCGCGTGGAGCTTCCTGCGCTTCTGGGGCTTCCGCCTCCAGCGCTGCGGCGAGGATCTGCGCATCACCGCCGGCCTGCTCACGCGCACCAGCGCCACCATCCCGCGCCGCCGGATTCAGCTCGTCGTCGTCTACGAGTCGATCATCCGGCGCATCCTCCGCCGCGCCAGCGTCCGCATCAAGACCGCCGGCGGCGCACACGATGAAGGCGACCGGGCCGGCGCCGCGTGGTTCGCCCCGCTGATCGAGCGCGACCGCCTCGACGATCTGCTCCACAAGGTCCGCCCTCTCCTGACGGCCGATTCGGTCGCATGGACCCCGCTCAGCGGCCGGGCCCGCCGGCGCATGATCATCGCCGGCGTGCTCCTGGGGCTCGTGCTCTGGGCCATCGTCGGCGTGGCGCTGCGCTCCTGGCCCGCCCTTGCCGGCGCCCTGCTCGTGCCGCTGTGCGCGCTGATCGCCTGGCGCGCCTGGCGCAACTCGCGCTGGAGCGACGGCGCCGCCAGCGTCCGCATGCGCTCCGGCGGGATTACCCGGCGCACCGTCACCACCTTCGATGACAAGATGCAGGTCATCAGCGTCCGCCAGTCGCCTCTGGACCGCTGGTGGAAGATGGCCTCCGTCCGCATCGATACCGCCGGCGCCGGTTTCGCCGGCG
>JBICIE010000191.1:0-19941 GCA_043101635.1 Phycisphaerales bacterium JB039
GCGCCGCCAGGGATGGCGACCATGGAACTCAAGACCTTCCGCGCCACGTCGATGGCCGAAGCGCTCGCCGCAGTGAGGTCCAGCCTCGGCGCCGACGCGGTCATCCTGCACACCAGACATGCCAAGACAGGCGGGCTGTTCGGCCTCGGGGCCCGGCGCATCGTCGAGGTGATGGCGTCAAGCGCAAGTTCTGCGCATCGGGCGCCGCGGGGCGCTGGCCCGGCGCAGCGCGCCGCGCCCCCCCGCCCGGGAGCTCGTCCAGCAGCGCGTCCGGCTTCGGCGCCGGTCGCGGCGCGGCCAGCGGGTCCCCCGGCGCCGCTGCGCCCGCAGGCGGTTGTCGCCAGCGCGGTCGCGGCGGAAGCGGCGCCGTTTCCAGCAGCGCGGCCGGCGCCGACTGATCCGAAGGCGGGGCCGGTGACCATGCGGGTCCGGCGCACCGGGCCGCGACCGCCGGAGCCGGCGCCACGCCCGTCGATGGCCGAGGCCCGCAGCGCCGTGGCGGTCGAAAATGTCTCGGCCGCAAGCGTCGAGAGCGAGCTGGCGGCGATCCGCGGGCTGCTGGCCCAGACCCTGGAGTGCTCGCGCCGCTCGCTGGCTACCAGCGCCGGCGTCACCACCGGGAGCATGACCGATGCGCTGACAAAGCAGTATCTGACGATGCTGGAGCGGGAGGTTGCGTCGGACATCGCCGATGACATCGTCGGGCGCGTGCGCGACGAGTTGACGCCCGCGGAATTGGCCGACGGCCAGATCGTGCGCGAGACGGTGCTGCGCCGGATTGCCGCGATGGCGCCGGTGGCCGAGGACGTTCCTTCCCGGCAACTCGCCGGGCGACCGCGCACGATCGCGCTGATCGGCCCGACGGGGGTGGGCAAGACGACGACGGTGGCAAAGCTGGCGGCGTCGTACCGCCTGCGCCACGGCAAGCGGGTCGGGCTGATCACGACGGACACCTACCGCATCGCGGCGGTCGATCAGTTGCGGACGTACGCCAACATCATCGGCGTGCCCGTGCGCGTGGCGCTGACCGGCCCCGAGATGCGGACGGCCTGCGACGCCCTGGCCGACTGCGACATCGTCCTCATCGACACCGCGGGCAGATCACAGCGCGACAGCGAGCGGCTGGCGGAGCTGCGGGCGTTTCTCGACGCGGCCGAGCCGCACGAGACGCATCTGGTGCTCTCGTGCACGTCGAGCGGCTCGACGATGCTGGAGGCGGCCCGCAAGTTCGGGGCGCTCGGTCCGAATCGCATCATCTTCACGAAACTCGATGAGGCCGTGAATCTCGGGGTGCTGCTGTCGGTTGTGCAGCGGGTGAATCTGAAGCTCAGCTACCTGACCACGGGCCAGGAGGTTCCGGATCACCTCGAGCCGTCCCGCCCCGAGCGGATCGCGCGCCTGGTGCTCGATGGCGTGGCGCAGCCGGCGGAGGCGACGGCATGATGCCGGCCGTTCCGTCGATCGATCAGGCGTCGCGCCTGCGCGACCTTGTCAGCGCCGGTGATGAGGCCGTTGCGCGGCGCAGTGCGGCGCCGGTCGTCGCGATCGCGTCGGGCAAGGGCGGTGTCGGCAAGACGACGTGCGCAGTGAACCTGTCGATTGCGCTGGCGCAGATGGGCCTGCAGGTCACGCTGGTCGACGCCGATCTCGGCATGGCCAACGCGGATGTCATCTGCGGCGCAAGCCCGCGCTGGCGTCTGCAGCACGTCGCCAGCGGCGATCCGCACGATGCCCGCAGCGCGGCCGAGCGCATGCGCCGCATCGCGATCGACGCCCCCGGCGGCTTCCGGCTCGTGCCGGGGGCGGTGGGGGTGGCGCGCCTCGCGGCGCTGACGCCGGCCGATCGCGACGCCCTGCTGGCGGGCCTTGCCGGCCTTGACCGCGTCAGCGACATCGTGCTGGTCGACACCGGCGCGGGCCTGGGCCCGGCGGTGCTGACGATGATGGGGGCAGCCGATTACGGTCTGATCGTCTGCACGACCGAGCCGGCGGCGATCGCCGACGCCTACGCGCTGATCAAGACGCTGGTGACAGAACGGACGATGCCGATGGCTGGGCTGGGGCTGGTGGTCAACCAGGTGGCGCGCCAGTCCGGCGCCGAGGCCACCCATCGGCGGATTGCGGCGGTCTGTGGGCGATTCCTGGACTATCCGCTCCCGCTGGTCGGCTGGGTCAGGGACGATGAGCGGATGCGTACCGCGGTGCGCCGGCGCAGGCCACTGCTGCTGGACACCCCGCGGAGCCGCGCTGCCAGGGACCTGGGGCGGCTGGCCCGTCGCGTCCGCGAGCAGGCCGGGCAGCGGCCGGCGGCAACCTCCACGGGGCTGGCCGGGCGCCTGGGGCGGCCGGAGCGCCGGCATATGGCGCCGATTGTGCGGACTGGCTCAACTGGGGCGCCTCTGGCGTCGATCCGATAGGGAGCGGCGGTGCAGGTATTCGGCATGCCATCCAGGGTGATCGCGACAGCGGTGGCGCTGTGCGCCTTTGCCATCGGCCTGATCGCGGGACTGGCGGCAGGGAATCCGTCTCAGGTCGTTCTCGGCCGGGCGCTGGTGGGCATGGTGGTGTGCTATGTGGTGGGACATGTTCTCGGAGCCTGCGCCGAATCGGTGGTACGCAGGCGCGTGGACGCGTACAAGCGCGAGCATCCGGTTCCGGATGTGTTCGCAGCGCTGAACGGGCCGGATGGAGCATCAGAGGCGCGGTCATCGGCCGCGGCAGCATGAAGGGCTGGCGTTGATCGCAGTCAGTTCGTATACTGAGACCGCTGCCAGGGATGGGCGGTCGCCCTCGGTTGAGTAGCCGGCCCGCTGGGTTGGGGCACAAAGAGGTGGTCAAGGAGCCGACCATGACAATGACCGGGACGAGCAGTCGCGCACGGACGGGCGCCAAGGGGCGGGCGGCAGCGCGGATGGCAGAGCCCTCGATCGCTGGATCACCGCTCGAGCGCAAGGCGATCCTCGACGTCTGGAAGATGTACAAGCGGGATGGCGGTGAGGATGTCCGCAGCTACCTCATCCAGAAGTACCTGCATCTTGTGCGCTACAACGCCGAGCGCATCTACGCGCGACTGCCCGACGAGGTCGACATCGAGGATCTGATGAGCGCCGGGCTGTTCGGCCTGATGGACGCCATCGAGGCCTACGACCTGGAGCGCCAGGTCAAGTTCGAGACGTACTGCGCCCCGCGCATCCGCGGCGCGATCCTGGACGAACTGCGTTCGATGGACTGGGTCCCGCGCCTGGTCCGCCACCGGCAGGGCAAGGTCGACGAGGCCCGGCGCCAGATCGAAATGCAACTCGGCCGGCCCGCCACCAGCGACGAGATTGCGCAGCGACTGGGTGTGGGCAAAGAGGAATTCGACAAGATCGATCGCGACAGCAAGGCCGTGAGCACCATCAGCATCACGCGGAAGCTGACGCAGGGCGACGGCGGCCAGGAAGTCCGCGAGATCGATGTGGCCCGCGATGACGGCGCCGACAATCCGCTGCGGCTCATTCAACGCAAGGACTTGCAGGATCTGATCACCAAGGGCCTGAGCCGGGCCGAGCGTCTGATCGTCGTGCTCTACTACTACGAGGGCATGACGATGAAGGAGATCGGCGCCACGCTCGATCTCTCCGAAAGTCGCGTCAGCCAGATGCACAGTTCGATCCTGCAGCGGCTCAAGGCCCAGATGCAGTACCGGGCTCGCGAACTCGAGCCCGTGCACTGAGGTCCGAGGGCCCGTGGTCTTCGGCCCGGGGCGCCGGGGAGCAGCAGTCCGACAACGCCAGAAGGGGGAAATATCGCGATGTCCCATGCGCAGCGAGCAGCGTCAGCGACGGGTCGAGACGATGGGCCGTCCGCAATGCGCGGCCTCTGGGACACGTACCGGCGCAACCCGACGCCGGCGGTGCGCAACACGCTGATCGAGCGGCACCTGCACATCGTCGAGCGGATCGCGGCCCGGCTCCGGACCCGCCTGCCGTCGCAGGTCGAGGTCGATGACCTGATCAGCGCCGGCTCCTTCGGCCTCAGCGACGCCATCGAGTCGTACGACCCGGATCGCAACATCCGATTCACCACGTTCTGCCAGCGCCGGATCCGCGGGGCCATGGTCGACGAACTTCGGACGCTGGACTGGGCGTCGCGCACGGTGCGGTCGCGCCAGGCGCGGGTGGCCGAGGTGCGCCGGCGGGTCCAGGTGGAGCGCGGCCGGCCGGCGACGCGTGAGGAACTTATCAGCGGCCTGGGCACGACCGAGGAGAAGTTCCGGCGCATCGAGCGCGACGCCGCGCCGGTGATGGTCACCAGCATCGACCGGAGCTGCCGCGCCGGCGGCGCCGAGGAGAGCCAGGTGATGGCCATCGCCGCGACGGCCGAGTCGCCGCTCCGGGCCGCCCAGCGTAAGGATGCGCTGGAGCTGCTGACCAGGAGGTTGAGCCGGGCCGAGCGCCTCATCGTCGTGCTGTACTACTACGAGGGGCTGACGATGTGGGAGATCGGGCTGACGCTCGATCTGAGCGAGAGCCGCGTCAGCCAGTTGCATACCCAGATCCTGCAGAAGCTGCGGGCCCAGTTGGCGTCGCGGGCCCCGGAACTGGAGCCGCTGGGGTAGTCGCGCCGCTTCGGAGGCGACGCACTTGATAGCTGCCGCCGAGGCGCTTTACTCAGGGCGTGACCTGCCGCGAGATTGCCTACGTGCCGCGCCGGGGCTGGCGCCTTGCGTACATCGCCCTCGGGTCCAACCAGGGCGACCGCTGGCGGTACATGGCCGCCGGAGTCTCGGCGATCGCGGGATTGCCGAGGTCGCGCATCCTGCGCCGCTCGAGCGTCCTGGAGACCGATCCGGTCGGGCCCGCCGGTCAGGGCCGGTACCTCAACGCGGTGGTGGAACTGGAGACGGGCCTGACGGCGCGCGAGCTGCTGGACGGCATGCTGGCCGCCGAGCGGGCCGCCGGCAGGGTCCGCAGCGCTGCGGAGCGGTGGGGGCCCCGGACCCTTGATCTCGACCTGCTGCTGTACGGCGACGAGACGATCCGGGAGCCTGAGCTCACCACGCCGCACCCGCGCATGGCGGAGCGGCGCTTCGTGCTGGAGCCGCTGGCGCAACTGGCGCCGGACACGCTGATCCCGGGGCGCGGCGTCACCGTTCGCCAGGCGTTGCGCGCGCTGCAGGAGGCCCCGTGAGACTGCCGGCTGCGCTTGTCGCCTGCGCCGGGCTGGCCGGCGCGGCTGCGCGGGCCGAGCCGATCGACCCGAAGATCGCTCTGCTGGCCGGCGCCGAGGCGTACGCGGCGCCGTTCGCCGAACGGATGCGCATTCACGTCGGGGCCCAGCCGTGGGAGGGGCGCAGCGAATGGGCCGTGGTGCGGTGCGACCCCGGCCGTCGTGAGGTCCGTCTGGATCTGGGGCCCATGGAGATCTGGCTGGGTGACGGCAGGATGGTCGCGGTTCGGCGTGACAACCCGCGCGACTGCTTCCTCGGGCGGTACGAGCCGCCGCTGACGCTCGAGACGCTCTGGAGCCTCTTGCCCCCGGTCCCGGCGCCCGGGCTGGCGCTGGCGCTGGACGAGGATCTCGCGCTCGCCCCCTACGCCCGGGTCGCGGCGTGGACCGGGGCCGATCTGGCGCCCTCCGGACGGGTCACGCTCACCGGCGTGCTGGTCGATGGCGGCGAGATCACCGTGCACATGGAGCGCAGCGGGCGCATCGGGGATGTCGTGGCCCAGCTCGCCGAGGACCGCTGGCTGTCGATTCAGATCGGCCCCGGCCCGGCGCTGGAGCCGGAGCAGTGGCGGCCGGAGGTCGAGGGCCGGCGCGAGGTCGCGTCCCTGGCGGCGCTGGCCCCGCCGGCGCCGCCGCTGCGGGCCGGCGATGTGGCGCCGGAGTTATTCTTCCTTGACGCGGACAACCAGCCGTGGCGGCTCTCGGCGCAGCTCGAGCAGCAGCAGGCCCCGGTCGTGGTCATCATGGCGACGGCGGCAGATGGTCAGGCGATGGAAGCTGGCCTCGGCGCCGCCGGACGGCTTGCCGCACGGGAAGATCTCACCATCTTCTCCGCCCTGGTCTATACGCTGGAGGCGTGGACCGCCGAGTCGGTCCGTGCGGACGCTGCGCGCTTCGGAAGCGCCGGCGTCAACGGGCGGCTGTGGTCGGTCTCGCCGGACGAGACGATCGATCTGGTCACACTCGAGCCCGCGGCGGCCCTGGTGGTCGGCGCCGATGGCGTGGTGCGGGCGGTGATCCCGCTGCTGGGGCGCGAAGGCGATGCGATCGAAGAGGCGCTGGATGCGGCCCTCGGCGAGCAGCCGTAGCGATCAGCCGGCCTCGGCCCGGGGGTGGGCGTCGTCGTAGGCGTCGCGGAGGCGCTGGGCGCTGAGGTGGGTATAGACCTGTGTGGTGCTCAGCGAGCGGTGGCCAAGCAACTCCTGCACGCTTCGAAGGTCGGCGCCGTTGTCCAGCAGGTGCGTGGCGAAGCTGTGGCGCAGCGTGTGCGGGCTGATGCTCGGATCAAGCCCGACCTGCGTCAGGTACTTGTCGAGCTTGCGCCGGACCGAGCGTGAGCTGAGCCGGCCGCCGTGCTTGTTGACGAACAGAGGGGTGGTCTGCGACTCGCCGCTGGTGGCGCGGGCGAAGCGGGGATCGGCCCGGAGCTTGTCGAGGAAGCGGGCGATGGAGGCCAGCGCGTGCGCGCCGAGCGGCACCATGCGCTCCTTGGACCCCTTGCCGCGGACGCGCATGCACTCGCCGGCGGTGTCGAGGTCGCCGACGTTGAGGCCGACCAGTTCGCTGACCCGGATACCGGTGGAATACAGCGTCTCGAGCATGGCCCGGTCGCGGGCGCCGAGCACGTCGCTCTCATCGGGGGCAGCCAGCAGGCGCTCGACCTGGTCGATGGTGATCGCCTTGGGCAGGCGCTTGGCCTGCCGGGGGGTTCGGATCAGCGACATCGGGTTGGTCCTGGCGACGCCGCGGCGCTCGGCCCACTTGTAGAAGGACCGCAGCGTGGCGATCTTGCGCGCCAGCGTCGCGGCGGAGTAGTTCTGCTCGTTGAGCTTGGCCAGGAAGCTGCGCACCGTGTCGGGGTCGGCGTCGCAGATGACGTCGGTGACGGTGGGGGGAGTGATGGTCCCGGCGACGTCGGCCGGCTGCTCGGCGCCCGGCGTGCGCCGCCGCTCGAAGGCGGAGCGCTCGCGCATCTCATCGATCGTGATTCCTCTGGCGGCACAGATGTGCTCAACGAACTGGCGCAGGTCGGCGCCGTAGCACCGCGCGGTGTACGGGCTGAAGTGCCGCTCGTCGGTCAGATAGTCCGCAAACGCGTCAGTCAGTGGAAGGATCGACATGGCTCTGCTCCTGGCCGGACACGGCCGCTGGGGCCGTGTGGCCCAACTGCTGTAGCACACTCATCGGCCGATTCTGAGGTCCGGTAGAGTTGGATCGACCTCGATCAGGGCAAGATTCTTGGACATGCCGGGGGCGCAAGATCAGCCTGCCTGTGGGGATTCTGCCCCGCTGAGGTCGGTTGTTGAAGGTTAGGGGTCCAGGCTCGGGGCCCGCTGGACCAGCGCCGGCGGGCGCTTGCCCGACCCGCTGGCGAGCCGGATCCACTCGTGATCCAGCAGTCGGCCCACGGTGTGCCACGCGGCAAACTCGGTGAAAAGGCCCATGCTGGCCAGGTAGCGGCGCCAGCCGAGCGAACTGACCGGGTCGGAGCGGCCCTCGGCGAAATCGCGCACGGCGAGCTGGACCGCGTGGCTCTTGCCGTCGAGGTGTTCGCTGACAGCCGAAGCCGGCCGGTCCTCGTAGGCGCTGGTGGTGAAGAAGGCGTAGTCGGTCGGCTGCCAGACGAGGGCCCGGGCGTCCAGGTCGAGCTGGGCCGCGCCGGTCTGCAGGGCTCCGGGGCGGATATACAGCGCCAGCGACAGTCCGAGCGTGGGGGTGTACGGGTCGTAGGCGGTGATCGAGCCGAGAATGAGCCCGTCGACGCCCATGGCCTCGGCCAGCGCGCTGGCGTCGTCCGGGCCATCGAGCCGCTCGAGCTGCAGCGCCATCATGGCCTCGAGGGTGCGGTTGAGTGGAAGCACGCGCAGGCCCCTGGTCTGGGCCGCGGCGGCCACGATGGCGTCGGAGATCGCGGCGCTGGAAGCGGCGCTGGTTCCGCTCTCGTTGCGCAGCGGGAAGACGGCCCAGACGGGCTCGCTGCGGGATGTGTCGTAGGGCGCAACCAGTTGGCGCGGCGCGGTGAGTTGGTCGTCGCTCCTGGCGGCGCAGCCGCCCAGCAGCGCTGGCAGCATGACCAGCAGCGCGAAGCAGAAGACCAGGTAGAGAGCGACCTGCACGAAGAACGCCCGCGGGCCGGAACCGGCGCGGGCGCGCAGTGGGCTGTGTCGAGTTGGAATCATCATGGCGTCCTGCCGGATGGTGCGGGGCTCCACCCCGCCGAAGCGGCGCCGGCGCGATCGGGCGCCGGCGCCGAGGGATCATTGTTCGTCGGTGGTGACGGTGGTGATGACGGAGGTGTCGAGCGTCTCGCCGGTGATCGCGGCGATGGCGCTGCCGACATCCATCGACCAGATGTTGTCGACGCCGCCGCGGTCGGATACGAAGAACAGCTCATTGCCGGCGCCCCACGCGGGCATCAGGTTCACCGCAGCGCCCTCGGTCAGGTTGACCAGGCCATGCCCCGATGCGCTGACCATCCACAGGTTGGCGCTGGCGGGACGGGTGTGCTCCATGGCGGACCACTGGGTCGGGTTGGGCACCGTGGCGAAGGAGATCCACTGACCGTCGCGGCTCCACGCCGGGTTGATGCACGCGGCGGTGGCGCTGGTGGCGACCTGGGTCAGGTTGCTCGCCTTCCCGTTGGCGAAGTCGATGGACCAGATGCTGAAGGCCCGGTCGCCGCGCTGCTTGCTCATCTGGAACAGGATGCGGCTGGCGCCGCGATCGTCGCTGGCGACCACCGGCGACCATTCCGGGAACAGGCCGTAGCCCAGGAAGTGGGCCACGCCGGTGTTCTGCACGTCGGTGACCCACAGCTCCCACTTGCCGCTGACCTCGCCGAGTCGGCAGAAGACCAGCTGCTTGCCATCGGGCGACCACGACGGGTGCAGTTCATGACTGCTCTCGGTCGTGATCTGGACCGCCTTGCCGCCGGAGGTGGACATCACGAAGATGTCCCAGTTGCCCGAGCGGTTGGAGGCAAAGGCGACGCGCTTGCCGTCCGGGCTGAACTTGGGCATCACATCGTGCGATTCGTCGCGGGTGAGCTGTGTGACCACGCGGCTCTCGACAGACTTCATGAAGATGTCGCTGGTATGACTGTGCTGTGTGCTGGCGTAGACGGTAAAGCGGCCATCCGGGGAGATGTCCGGGTCGAAGTCCGCCCCCTCCACGGAGAAGCTGATCTGGCTGAGGCTGGCGCCGCCGGCCTTGGTCGGATCGAGCGTGTCATAATCCTTGCCGGCGCCGCTGAAGACCTCGCCGTAGAACGAATGCACTTCGTCGGACCGCTGGAGCGACGATGGGGTCTTGGGCGTAAGGCTCAAGTGCGAGCCGGTGGTGGGGGCCTGCCCGGTCGCGCGGAAGCTGGCCGGATCGTCGGCCGTCAGGGCCACTGCGTATGGGTCGAAGCTGTCGTAGCCCGGATCCTCGTAGCCCGACCCGGTGGGTGCGGGGCGCGAGGTTGACTGGGCCATGGCCTCGGGGCCAGCCGGGTCGGACTTGCATCCGGCGAGGCCGGCGGCGCCGATGAGGCCGGCGACGCCAAGCCGGACGATGCGCAACGAGATCTCGTTCATGAGGCGTTCTCCGAAGGGCGCCAGGCGGCGGCCGTTGGCGGGCTGGCCCGGGCCCTCCGACCCGCCTGCCCTGTCATGCGGATTGACCGAGGGCGTCCTGCCCGCGGCAGCGGCCTCAAGCCGGCCCATGCCGACCAGAGACTTATCGGGCCGCCCGCCGATCGCCCTTGATCGGTGGCGGTCCGTAAACCTCGATCGGTCCGAAATCCGCGCGGCATGAGTCGGTCAACCCGCACAAGGCGCACAACCTCAAACGGCCCGGCGGCGTCGCGCTCGAAGATTCAGTTGCGGCGGACCACGCCCATGATGGCGGGCGTCTCCTGGGGCCGCACCCAGCTTGCGCCCCGGCGCGTGGCGCTGCTCAGCCGCTCCAGGTAGAGTTCGAGCGACTGGTCCCGGAAGCGGTTCAGAAAGTCGGCCGAGGCGGTCGGGTTGATGGTGATGATGCGATCGACGACCTGCTCCCGGGTCAATCGCGGGCTGGGACGTGAGCGGCTCTCCAGCTGCTCAGACGTGGCGCGAAAAAAGGGCGTCGCCATGCCTGAACTCCCGTTTCGAATTGGCGCCCGAACTTCCGTGTCCGGGAAGAGGGGCTATCGGATGCGATGTGCGCCGCACGCCAATCTTCGGCCGTACGCTGGCGCATGCCGCTGACGCCGACCCATCGACTCTGCGCAACTCCTGCTGGCCCCGGGGCCATCGAGATCCCGCCGCTCTCGCCGGAGGCCGCCAGCCTCTGGTTCTGGACCGGCAACCTGCTCCGCCAGGCCCCGCCGCGGACGCCGGGCCCGCTGCTGTGCTGGAGCGGGTGGCTGACCGAGGACGCCGACCCGGAGGCGGGCTGGTTCGGGCCCGATCCGCGGATCTGGGGGCCCGGCGCCTGGCAGCGCCTTGGCGAGGCCATCGTCGAGGCCCGTGATCGCGGGATCGACCTCCTGCTGCGACCCCACCCCCGCCATGTGCTCAGCGACGCGTCGCGGTGGCAGCGGATGGCCCGCGAGGCCGGGGCCCGGCTGGTCGCCGAGCCGCTGGCCCTGCTGACCGGTTCGATGCTGGACGATCTCGATGACCACCTTGCGCGCACGCTCGCCGTGATGACGCATGGGGCCGGGCCGGCGGCGTGGCTGCTGGCGGGCGCGGCGCCGGTGGACCGCGATCCCGAACTGCTTCGCCCGTGCCCGCCGCAGCAGAGCTGCGTGCCGATGGACCGCGTGCTGGCGTCGATCCCCGAGGTCGGCGCGGCGCCGGTGATCCTGCTGGATGGACCGGGCGCGTAAGTCGCATCAGCGGGGCGGCTGGTTCAGCGCCGCGAGGATCGCGTCGGCCCGGGCGGCGACCGGCGCCTCGGGTATGAGCGTGAGCCGCTGCGCGCGCGGCGCGTAGATCTCCTGCAGGTACTGGCCGACCAGCAGGGAGTCCTCCCGCGAGTCGAGCCGGCCGGAGTGCGGGCGTGGATCGAAGGTCGTGAGTGTGGCGCACACGAAGACATGGTCGTAGCGCACCGGCGCCACCAGTTCGCGCAGGTCGTCCGGCCAGTCCACGCCGGCCAGCCAGCAGTAGGCCCGGCCGTCGAGGGCGCCGCGGTCGCAGAAGATGCGCCCCGCCGGCGCCTGCCGGGCCTCCGTTTCACGAGCGTGCTGGCGCAGCGTGATGCGGCGCTGAAACTCCTGCGGATTGGCGCGGCGCCAGTCCCCCTGCGCGGCAAGGCCGTGCTGCGCCGTCAACTCCGTGATGACCTCCATCGCCGCTTCCGGCAGCGTCCGGAGGCCGCGCCGGGCAAGCTCGGTGACGACGGACGTCTTGCCCGAGCAGGTTCCGCCGGTGATGATGATCAGTTCCGCCACTGCTTGCTCCGCAGATCACGCAGGGATGAACAGGCTCGCGACGCAGGCGGTGCACCAGGACGCCATGGCCCCGGCGAGCATCGCGCGCAGCCCGAGACTCGCCAGGTCGGCCCGGCGCTCCGGCGCCAGGGCCGCGATGCCGCCGATCTGGATGCCGATCGAAGGCAGGTTGGCAAAGCCGCACAGGGCGTAGGCGCCGATCTGGACCGTGCGCGGGCTCAGCGGGGCTTCCTCGCTGCGGGCCAACTCGGCAAGGTGGCCGTAGGCGACGAACTCCGTGAGGAAGAGCTTCTCGCCGAGCAGGCTGCCGAAGCGGGCGCACTCATCCCAGGGCACGCCCATGATCGCCGCCAGCGGCGTGAACAGGATGCCGAGGCCCATCTGGACACTGAAGGGCGCAAGGCTGCGCTCGGCGCGCCAGTCGGCGATCGGGCGCCACTCAGACAACTCCGCCAGCGGCCAGTTGATCAGCGCCAGCAGGGCCAGGAACGCGATGAGCATCGCCGCGACGTTGAGCGCCAGGCGCAGGCCGTCGGTTGTGCCGATGGCGGCGGCCTCGAAGAGGTTGCGGGCCCGCTCCTGCTCGGCGATCCTGAGCGAGTCCTCCACCGGCGCTTCCGTCTCCGGAACCATGAGTTTGGCCAGCACGATCGCAGCGGGCGCCGAAAGTACGCTGGCGATCATGAGATGCTTGGCGAACAGGATGCGCGACGACTCCTCGCCGCCACCGAGCATGATGACGTAGGCGCCCAGGACGCTGCCGGCGATCGTTGCAAAGCCGCCGGTCATCAGCAGCGCAAGCTGCGACTGCGTGAACTTCGCGATGTAGGGGCGCACGACGAGCGGCGCCTCGGTCTGGCCGACGAAGATGTTCGCAGCGACCGAGAGCGCCTCGGCGCCGGAGATCCCCATGGTCCGGCGCAGGCACCACGCCAGCGCCACCACGATGCGCTGCATCACGCCGAGGTGGTAGAGCACCGCCATCAGGGCGCCGAAGAAGATGATCACCGGCAGGGCCTGCACCGCGAAGATAAAGCCCCACGGCCCAGCCTGGTCTGCGAGGCCGCCGAAGATGAACTCGCTGCCCGCCGCGGCTGAGCTGATGACACCGTTGACCACTCTCGCGACGCCGTCGAGGGCCCACACGGCCACGTCGACCGTCAGCAGCAGCCACGCCAGCACGACCTGAAGCGCCAGACCGATCGCGACCAGCCGCCAGCGGACGGCTGACCGGTTCGTCGAGAGCAGCCAGGCGACGCCGATGAAGACGGCGATTCCGAGTATGCCGGTCCAGCGCTCCATGGCGGGCCTCCGGGTGTCAGGGTCCGGGCAATCAAAGCGCCACGCCGCCTTCCCGGAAGCGGCCGCACTCCGGACAGCGCGTCGCGCCGGCGAGTTCATACCCGCACGCCGGGCAGTGGCCTCGGTGGCGGCGCGGATCGAAGCTGTTGGCGACGCCATTGCAGAAGACCCCTGCCCCAGCGCCAGGGCCCACGCCAGGGGATGGGCGACGCATGCCACCTGTCCGCGCAGCCCGAAGGTGAAGCACGCCAGGGCGCTGGCGAAACAGATCCACTTGGCCCGGCGCCATCGCTTTTCGCGATGCTCATCGGGGCCCGCCACGGTCAGGCGCCGGTGGCGGCCGCCGCCTCCCCCTCGACCGGCTCGGCCTCGCGCGCCGGCGCGGGCCTCGTCTCGACGCCGCGCCGGATCTCCTCCATCCCGGCGGCGGCCAGCAGTTCAAGGCGCCCGAGCGCCCGCTCGATCCGGGCCCGGAAGATCACATACGGAAAGAGCGTCACGATCGCGATCAGCAGCCCGAACGCGGTCGTGTACAGGGCCTGGGCGATGCCGTCGGCCACGAGCGTCGGGTCGGCGGCGCCCTCGCCGCCGGTCACCGCTGCGGCGCCGACGACCTCGAAGCTCCGGATGATCCCGGTGACCGTTCCGAGGATCCCGAGCATCGGCGCCGCGGTGATGATGGTCGAGAGCGTGGCGCTGAACCGCTCGATGCCCGGACGGATCTGCTCCACCGCCTCGCGGGCCGCCACCTCGGTGAGCGGACCCTGCTTGAGTTCCTCGACCAGCGCCAGCGCGAAGACACCCAGGAACGTGTGATCGTCCTCGGCCAGAGCCCGGGCGCCGGCCAGGTCCCGCTGCCGGATCTTCCGCGCCAGGCTGTGCCACCGGCGCCGGGTCGCCGTCGCCGCCCGGCCCCAGAAGAGAAACCGCTCGACGATCAGCGTGACCGACAGCAGACTGAGGAAGGCCAGCGGCCACATGACCCAGCCGCCGGTCTGGAACAGGTTGCGGATGGGCTCGATCAGAGACTCCATGACGCGGGGATGGTATCGTGACACTCGCGATGAGCCCGGCAGCGCCTCAGAATGGGCCCCAGGAGCCACCCGCGGCCGATCCGTTGGGGTCGGTGCGGGACGGGATCGACGCCGCCTTGCGCGCCGCCCTGGACGAGATGTGTGGGGCGGCTCGCATGGTCGAGGCGTGCCGGTACGCGGTCCTCGGCGCCGGCAAGCGGCTGCGCCCCGCGCTCGTGCTGCAGAGCTGCCGGGCGGCGGGGGGAACCGAGCAGGCCGCCCTGCCCGCGGCGGTCGCCGTCGAATTCGTACACGCCTTCAGCCTCGTGCACGATGACCTGCCATCTATGGATGATGACGATCTGCGCCGTGGCCGGCCGACGCTTCACATCGCGATGGGGGAGGCGACGGCCCTCCTGGCCGGCGACCTGCTGCTCTGCGAAGCCTTGGCGCACCTGGTGCGCCACACGCCGGATCCGCAGCTCGCGGCGGGGCTGGTGCACGAGCTCACCGACGCCACGGCGCGCATGATCAGCGGGCAGAGCTGGGACACCACGGGTCAACTGCCCGCAGGACTGGATGACCTGGGGCGCCTTCGCCTGATCCACGAGCACAAGACCGGGGCTCTCATCCGGGCGAGTTGCCGGATGGGGGGTCTGTGGGCCGGCGCCGACGCCGGGGCGATGCAGACGCTGACGCAATACGGGGACATCCTCGGCCTGCTGTTCCAGATCACCGACGACATCCTGGACGCCGAGGGCTCCGTCGAGCAGACCGGGAAGCGGACCCGCAAGGACGCCGCGGCAGGCAAGCTGACCTATCCCGGGGTCCTGGGCCTGCCGGCGGCCCACCGGGAGGCTCGGCGCCTGTGCGACGAAGCCTGTGCCGCGGCTGGGGCGCTGGCCCGCGGCGAGGGCCTGGCGGCGCTGGCCAGGATGGTCGGCGATCGGTCCCGGTAGCCGATCCGGAGGCGGGGAGGCGCCGTACCAAGTCGTGCAGAGCGCCCCGCCGGGCCGATGTACCACCGGCGTGGCTTCGGCTACAGTGGTTTCAGAATCTCGTGAAACCTGATCCTCGAAGGCCACTCCAGGGTGGCAGGTTCGTGTCGTTACGAGCCCCTCAGGGCCGGCAGGCAGGTCGAAAAGGCAGCAGATGGGCATTCTCGAGACGCTGACTTCCCCTTCCGACCTGCGGGCCCTCCCGGTCGACCGCCTCGGCGCCCTGGCGGCCGAGATCAGGCAGGCGATCTGCGAGCAGGTTTCCCGGACGGGCGGTCACCTGGCGCCGAACCTCGGCGTGGTGGAACTGACCATTGCGCTGCATTACGTGTTCGACTTTGCCCACGACCGGCTGCTGTTCGATGTCGGCCATCAGTGCTACCCGCACAAGCTGCTGACGGGACGCTACCCGCTGCTGGGCAAGCTGCGCCAGCGGGACGGGATGGCGGGCTTTCCCGAGCCGGCGGAGTCCCCCTATGACCTGTTCCGGGTCGGGCATGCGGGCACCGGGATCTCTACGGCGGTTGGCATGGCCCGCGGCGATGCGCTGCGCGGTGAGGCCTACCACTCGAAGAGCAACCCGGATGGGCGACGCGTGGTGACGCTGATCGGCGACGCCTCGATCGTCAACGGCGTGGCGATGGAAGGGCTCAACGGCGCCGGCACGCTCAAGCGGCAGTTCCTCGTCGTGCTCAACGACAACGGGATGAGCATCTCGCGCCCGCAGGGCGCGCTGGCGCAGTACTTCGACCGCGTCCGCCTGAGCCACACCTATACCGACTTCAAGAAGTCGGCCCGGCAGGTGCTCGACCATGTGCCCGGCGGCGCCCTGATGACCGAGGCCTACCACCGCGCCGCCGAGGCGACCAAGGCGTGGGTCAAGGACGATCAGGACGACTGGTTCGAGAAGTTCGGGCTTGTCACGGTCGGCCCGATCGACGGGCATGACTTGCCGTCGCTGATCGAGTTCCTCGCCGAGGCCGCTGAGATGGATCGGCCCACGGTGCTGCACGTCAAGACCATCAAGGGCAAGGGCTACCCGTTCGCCGAGGGCAACGCCACGGCGTTCCACTCTCCCAAGCCGTTCGCGGCGGCCGATGGCTCGGATCTCACCGGCGCCGGCTGCCGGGTCGAGATCAGGACGGGCGGTCGCTCGTTCACCAGCGCCTTCGGGGAAGCCCTGGTCGACATGATGCAGCGCGATCCGGCGATCGTGGCGTGCACGGCCGCCATGCCCGACGGCACGGGGCTGAGCGGAGCGCTTGAGCGGTTCCCCGAGCGGGCCTGGGACACGGGCATCTGCGAGTCGCACGCGATGGACATGATGGCCGGTCTGGCCAAGACTGGCTACAAGCCGTTCTTCGCTGTGTACTGCACGTTCCTGCAGCGTGCGTTCGATCAGGCGTTTCAGGAAGTCGCTCTGCAGGGGCTGCCGGTTCGCCTGTGCCTGGACCGGGCCGGGCTGGTCGGCGGCGACGGGGCCGTGCACCACGGCTTCTGCGATGTCGCGCTGCTGCGCACGTTGCCGGGCGCAGCGCTGATGGCCGCGATGGATGAGCCGTCGCTGAAGGCGGCGCTGGAGTTCATGCGCGGCTGCGAGGAGGGGCTCAGCGCGGTCCGCTATCCGCGCGATGATGTCAGCGACGCGATGTCCGCCGAGCCCTGCCCGCCGTTCGAACTGGGCCGGGCCCGGCTGCTGCGCCCGGCGGACGGTCCCGCCGATGTCGCGGTGCTGGCCTATGGCGTCTGCGCGGTGGCGGCTCTTGAGGCCGCCGAGGCGCTCGCCGGCGAGTACAGCGTCGCGGTCTACGACGCCCGGTTCGCCAAGCCGGTCGACGCCGCTCTGCTGCGCCAGTTGGCCCGGGACCGAACGCCGATCCTGACCGTCGAGGAGCACTCGGTCATCGGCGGCTTCGGCGCCGCGGTGCTCGAGGCGCTGCAGGAGATGGGCCTGCAGGCGACGGTGTCGCGCCTGGGAATGCCCGACGCGTGGATCGCCCAGGACAGCCGGCGCCGCCAGTTGGCCGAGGCGGGGCTGGATGCGTCCGGCATCGAGCGCGCCATCCGCGCGGGGGCCGACGGCGGACCCGCGCCGCGCCGGCGGAGTCGACCGCCGAGGCCCCGTACACAGGCTGATAATGGCGCTCAGCACGCTGCTTCTGGTGAATCGAGACAAGGCCGAGGCCCGCCAGGCCGCGCCGGCGGTGCGGGCGCTCATCGAGCGCTTCGGATCGCTGCGGGCCGAGGCCGACGCCGAACTGGCCGAGGAGCCGGAGGGCGATGGCGCGGCGGACCTGCTGGTCGTGCTCGGCGGTGATGGGACGCTGCTGCTGCAGGCCCGGCGCTTCATCGACAGCGCAGCGCCGCTGCTGGGCGTCAACTTCGGCAAGCTCGGCTTCCTGGCGGAATTCGACATGCCGGCGCTGAAGAAGCATGCCGCCGCCCTGTTCGGCGCCGGACAGTTCCAGACGCGCGATGTCCTCGTGCTGGATGTCGAGGTGCGGCGCGACGGCGCGGTCATCGAGCAGGATGTCGCGATCAACGAGCTGGTCGTCGCGGCCGGCCCGCCCTTTCGCATGATCGAACTGGCGCTGGATGTCGATGGACAGCGCGGGCCGCGCGTCGGCGGCGATGGGCTGCTGGTCGCGACCCCGACGGGCTCGACGGCGCACAACGCCTCCGCGGGCGGGCCGATCCTGGAGCCAAGCTGCAACGCCATCGTGGTGACGCCGCTTGCGGCCCAGTCGCTGTCGTTCCGGCCGATTGTCGTTGATGGCAGTTCGGAGGTGCGGATCGAGGCTGTGCGCGTCAACGAAGAGGACCGCGCGGGAACCACGCTCGTGCTCGATGGCCAGCGCCGCACCCGGCTTCTCGCCGGAGATGTCGTGACGGCCCGCCGGCGCGGCAGCGCTGTCCGGTTTGTGCGCAACCCGGAGGTCGACTACTGGTCGACGCTGATCGGCAAGATGCGCTGGGCCGAGTCGCCACGCCTGCGGACACAACCCTGACAGGAGCGGATTGCGCTTGTAAAACTCGCTCTGCCCCTTGACGGGGCCGCAACAATGGTGTGGACTTGATGAGGTCGGACGGGCTGGGGCCGGGCCGGCCTATCGGAGGGACCATGCCATGCAGATTCGTACCGTTGCCATGGCGCTGGTGGCCGGCTCCTGCGCCGGCGCCGCCGCCGCCCAGAGCCTCCCGCCCGCCGAGCCGGATATCGGACCACCGGAGTCGCGGATTATCGCTCCCATGGAGATGGACAGCCGCTGGGTGCAGCACGACGGGGTTGCTCCCGCCCCACAGGTTGTCTACGAGACGGTACTCACCGTTCCCGGGGCCGCCTATGTGCGGTTCTTCCTCGGTGAGGCGGTGCTGTCCGGCGATCTGGAACTCAGCCAGGGGAGCTTCATCCGGCTGACCAGTCTGTTTGACGGCGCTGAGCAAGTACTCAACGCCCGCAGCCTGCGCCACTGGAGCAATTCGACGGCGTATTTCCGCGGCGACTCCGTGCGTGTTGAACTCATTGCTCACCCGCGTACGGGTCCGTCTCGCGTCACGATCGACAGAGCGATAGCCGGGCTCGGCTCGGTCTTCCTCGACACGATCTGCGGCCCGACCGACGACCGCCGTCCGACCATCGACCGGCGCACCGGCCGGTGGGACTGGGGCTGCACGATCTGGCTCTTCGACGACCGCAACCACATGCTCAACAGCGCCGGGCACTGCCGGCCGGATGGCGCCGACCTGGCGTGGTTCAACGTCCCGCTGGCGACTGCAAGCGGAATAACCGTTCCGCCCGCGCTGGAGGACCAGTACCCGGTCGATGGAACATCGGTCCAGAGCGAGGCCAGCGGCATCGGCGCCGACTGGGCGTATATCGGCGTGCTGCCCAACTCGATCACCGGGCTGATGCCGGCGCAGGCCCAGGGCGAGTGGTTCACCCTCGCCGACGCCGTTCCGGCGGTGGCCGGGCAGGACATCCGCATCACCGGCCACGGCACGACCGACACGACCGTCCCACGCGAGTGGAACCGGGCCCTGAAGACGCACGCCGGTCCGTATGTGACCTTCAGCGGAACCTCGCTGGGATATCAGCCCGACACCAGTGGTGGCAACTCCGGCTCGGCGGTGCAGGATGAGTCGACCGGACTCGTGATCGGCGTGCACACCCACGGCGGCTGCCGCAGCGACGGCACGGGCAACAACTGGGGCACCGCAATCGATCGCCCCGGTTGGCAGAACGCCCACGCGGCGCCGCGCGGAACCGCGGGCTACGGCAGGGCGCCGGTCGCTCCGCCGCTGTACGTGAGCAACGACGAGATCAACCTCTTCGGCACGCTGGATCGCGCCAGCGGCGCCTTCGGCAGCGTCGGCTACACGCCGCCGGACATGCGTGGCCTGGCGTGGGCGGCGGATGCAGGGCGACTGATCGGCGTCGACGGCGGCGGGAAGCTTTGGGAGATCGACCCGGCCAGCGGCGCGTCGCTGGATGTGGCCACGATCACCGGCGCCGGCCTGATCAACGGTCTGGCCTTCGACAACGCCACTGGAACGCTGTACGGAATCTCGGCGCTGAGCGGGCAGATCTACCGAATCGATCGCGGCAGCGGGGCGGCGACTGCGATTGGATCGCCCCTCGGCGGCAGCATGTCGGGCCTTGCGTTCAACGATGACGATCGCATGCTGTACGCGACCAACGACGGACCCGGGGCCACTCAGTTGATGCGCATCAACCCGGCGACCGGCGCCGGCGAGGTCGTCGGCAGCCTGGGCCTCGGCGCCAGCGACTGCGACGGGCTTGCGTACTGCGCTGACGACGGGATGCTCTATACGCTCGACGACGCGACGGACACGCTGTACCGGGTGAATCCGGCGACCGGCGCCGGCGTCGCCATCGGTTCGACTGGCTCGCCGTTCGATGTCGACTTCGGGCTCGCGTGCGTGACAGAAACCTGCCGCGTCGATCTCAACGGCGACGGGCTGCTGGACATCTTCG
>JBICIE010000192.1:0-24257 GCA_043101635.1 Phycisphaerales bacterium JB039
GGACGCGTCGCTGACGGCCGGCACGCTGGATGCGACGATGCGCGCCAACGAGGAGGGTCAGGCGCGGGTCGAGAAGGCCGAGCTCGGCGGCGGTGTCACGCTGGATGGACGCGACAGCGATGGCCTCCGCATCCGGGCCGAGGCCCGCCAGATCACCGCGTGGCCCCAGCGCGACCGGGCCATCCTGCTCGGCGACGCCGAGACGCCGGCCAGCGTGCGGCGGGACCAGACCTCCATCGAAGCCGGGCAGCTCGAACTGGATGGACGCATCGGGCTGGTCGACGCATTCGGCGCCGGGCGGCTGGAGCACGAGATCCAGGATCCCGATCGCGACAAGCGCGGCAGGCTGACTGCGCGCTGGTCGCAGCAGATGCTGCTGAACGACGAGACGGGGGACGCCGCGCTGCACGGCGAGGTCGTCACGCGGATCGTGCGCAAGCACGAGGAGGACAAGATCGAGGCCGAGTCGGTGACGATCCGCTTCACGCCGCGGGATGAAGCGGTCGAGGGCGCTTCGCCGGGGATCGCGCTGGAGACGGGCGCCGAGGCGGCGTCCGGGCGCCAGTTCCTCGGCGCCATCGCCATCGGCGAAGTCCTCGGCGGCAGCGGCGACGGGCTGGCCCAGGTGCGCTCCGGGCGCTGGGTTGCCGACGCCACGGCCGAGGGCGGACGCCGGCTCGTGAGCCTGCTGTCGCTGGAAGGGCCGCGGATCGATGCCGACGCCGTCGAGGGCACGCTGGATGTACCCGGCGCGGGGCGGCTGGTGATGCTCGATCATCGGGCTTCCGATGAAGAGGCGGACGAGGGCGCGGCGGGCGCGCAGGATGAGCAGGTCTCCGCCGCGGCCGAAGCCGCAGGGCCCGATCCGCTCCAGCCCGAGCAGATGGCCCACGGCGAGACGCTGATCACCTGGCAGGGGGCGATGGAGATGCGCCGGGCCAGCGGCCGGCTCGACATCGACCGCGCGGTGCGTCTGTCGCACCGGCCCAATCCCGATGATCCGCTGGTGAACCTCGACTGCGAGCGGCTGGAAGCGCGCATGCGCGAAACCGGCGCTGGCGCAGGCGGGCCGGGCGACCAGTTCGCCGGCGAACTGATCAGCGCCGAGGCGTTCGGGGCGGTGTGGGCCCAGTCGGGCCAGCGCGAGCTTGTCGCCGACCGGCTGACCTACGACGCCATCACCCGCGACATCGAGGCGACAGCGCCCGGCAGTATCGTGGTGCTGTTCGATGGCGCGCGCGGCGCCACGGCGACCGCCAGCCGCATCCTGTGGAACATCGCCACCGACCACATCCGCATCGAAGAGCCCGGCAGCGTGACGGCCCCGGCGCCGCAGCGGCCGGGGCGCGAAGGCGGGGGCGGCTAACAGAGGGCAGGAACGCGGAGCGCGCAGAGGGGGCGGAGAACGCCGAGGGGGCGTTGGAGGGGAGCAAGCCGGGGCGCCGGCTGGCAGCGCTGCGCAGGGGCGCATCGGCGCTGCGCGGCGGGCGATGAGCGCTGGCCGGTGAGGTTTGAGCGCTGGTCGGACGCGCAACAGCGCTGGCGGGGGGCGCAGCAGCGCTGCTCGGCGAGGGCGCAGCGCTCGCGGGCGGCCGGGCAGCGCTCGTCGGCGGGTGCGCAGCGCTCATCAGCGGCGGCGCAGCGCTGTCTTGCGGCTGCGCAGCGCTCTTTGGCGGCTGACGAGCGCATCCAATAACCAGTGCAGCGCTGCGCAGGCCCGGCGGGGGCGTTATTCCCGGACCGGGCCCGCGCCGGGCGCGGGAGTTGCGCTGCCATCGGACCCGGCCCCCGCGGGCAGCCGCGGCGGCGGAGCGGCCGGCGCCTTGCGTTGGCCCGGAAATCGCCAATAATGGAGTTGGCGCTGCTGCGCCCTGGCGGCAGCGCTGGCAGGGAGCGAGCCGATGGCCACGTCGCGAGTCGCCGTTCTCGGAGCCGTTCTGGCGGCGGCAGGCGGGGCTGCCCTCGCCCAATGCCCGCCGCAGCGACTTGAGCCGCCGAGGCCGTGGTATCGAGCCGAGTACGGCCGAGCCGTGGCGATGAACGATCGGCATTTGATCGTCGGCGATCCGCTGGACGCGTCGCTCTGTCCCATTCCGCAGAACTGCCTCAACGGCGCAGCGCATGCGTACCGCTTGAACCCGGTTTCCGGGGTTTGGGAACTACGCCAGACGCTACTCCCCGACGACGTTGGGGAATACGACGCATTCGGCGAGGGCCTTGCGCTTGACGGCGATCGGCTGATCGCCGGCGCGGCCGGGAGCGGTGGGAGCCGCGAGCCCGGCGCGGCCTACGTGTTCGATTTCGATGGCGACCAATGGGTCGAGACCGGGCGGATTGAGCCGGTTGAACCAGTCGTCACCTCCGCGTTCGCCAGCTCGGTGGCGGTCCGTGCGTCGCTAGTAGCCATCGGGGAGTGGGTCTATCGGCGCGCCTGGCTCTACGAGGAAACGCCCTCCGGCTGGGAGTTCCGTCAGAAGCTCACCGGCGGAAGGACGTTCGGGCAGGCCCTCGCCTTGACGGATGAGTGGCTGCTCGTCGGGGCGCCGGAGGACGACGCGCACGCCTTCTGGGGCGGCGCGGTGTACGCGTACCGGCGCGGCCCGGGCGCATCGGTGGAGTTCCGCGAGAAGCTGCTGGCGCCCGAGATCCTCGAGGGCGCGAGGTTCGGCGACGCTATCGCGGTTGAAGGCGGCGTGCTCGCCATCGGCGCGCCCGGCTGGAATACCGTGCACCTGTTCCGGCTGGACGGCGAGACCTGGGCGTGGCAGGAGGCGCTCACCTACGACACCGACGCTCTCTTGGGCACGGCGGTCGCCATGGCGGGCGATACGCTTGTGGCGTCGGCGGGGTACGCCACCCACGTCTACCGGCGCAACGCCGGCGGCTGGCGCCACGCAGCGCGTCTGACCCCCGAGCCCGACCCCGGGCCTTTCTCCGGCTTCGGCCTGTCGGCCGGAACGAGCGGGGCGTGGGCAGTTGTCGGCGCTGAGGATGTCACGGTCGGTGGCGTGGAAAGCGCCGGCGCGGCGTACGTCTTCGACTTGGACTGTCTCATTGCCTGCCGCGTCGATCTCGATGGCGATGGCGCGCTGACCCTCTTCGACTTCCTGACCTTCTTCAACCTCTTCGCCGCCGGCGACCTCGCCGCGGATTTCGATGGCGATGGCGAACTCACGCTCTTCGACTTCCTGGCGTTTCAGGATGCGTTCGGGGCGGGGTGCTGAAAGAGCCCCGAGCGCGAGCTCGGGGGCCTGCTCGCGCGCCGGGCGCACAGGCATGTCGTGGCAGAGGGACCCTGAGCTTGCGCTCAGGGCTCTTTACTCTGCCACTTCGCGATCGGTCAGTTCGACTTCGCGGCCTCGTCGCGGCGCTTGAGGGCCGCCTCGCTCTCCTCGGCCCAGCGGATCTGCTGGCTGGGCTGGTAGCTCCACTTCAGCATCGGGCGGGCCGGGTTCACGCTGCCCTTGATCCAGCCCTCCAGCACCAGCGTCTCCAGCGTCTGGATCAGCTTGTTGCGGATATAGCTGCGATGCTCGGCGGGCTGGGTCTGCACGTAGCGTTCGATCTCATCGAAGAACTGGTTGATGTCGCCGCGGCGCGCGACCATCTGCATCAGCATGCCGTGGACGCCGCCGGTGGGCAGGAAGTAAGGGCCGCGCCGCACGCCCTCGATGCGGATGACGCGCCCCCGGTCGTAGTGCGGGACGCTGTCGGGCGTGGCGCCGGCCGTGTCGGGCTTCAGCAGGTTGTAGTTGTGGAAGGTGTACTTCTGGCTCTGGCCGGCGAAGATCTCCATCACCCGGCGGGCCGCGGAGAGGTCGTAGCTGCCGAAGAACGGCAGCAGCGCGTTGGAGTTGGTGAAGCCGCCCTGGGCCAGCCAGGCCCAGGCCTGCTGCGGGTTCAGGGACAGGCCGGCCTCCTCAGCGATGCTGGCGCAGTGCTCCTGCAGGTCGGTGAAGCGGCCGTTGGCGGCGTACCAGTACTGGGCGAACTGGATGTGCTGGCGGATCGACTGACGCGTGCGCGTGTTGTAGCTCTCGCGCAGCCACCTGGAATCCAGCATGCCGCGCCGCAACTCCAGCAGCGTGCAGGCGACATCCCGCGCAGACGTGTGCGCAAGCGTCATCCCGGCGCCGAGGATCGGGTCGGCAAAGCCGGCCGACTCCCCCACCAGCCACCAGTTCTCGCCCACCAGGCGGTCGGCCAGGTGCGACCAGTCCTTGGTGGTGCGGACCTCGCCGCTGGCGGTCCCATCGCGCGTCAGTTCGGCGATCTGGGGCTGGGCC
Organism: Phycisphaerales bacterium JB039; assembly: GCA_043101635.1. Taxonomy (GTDB): domain Bacteria; phylum Planctomycetota; class Phycisphaerae; order Phycisphaerales; family UBA1924; genus CAYMJK01. The sequence continues at coordinate 4,287 of JBICIE010000192.1, forward strand.
GCGATAGCCTCGTGATACAGGTCCTGCGGCCGGACCTGGCGCTTCTGGTAGTACTCGCTGGGGCAGACGAGCCCGACGCTGGCCCGGCTCGGTCCCAGGGGAATGAACCAGAGCCAGCCGAAGCCGATGCTGCGCACCTGCACGCGCGTGGCGCCGACGCCGATCTCCACGGCCCACTTGACGTTGTCCCAGTAATCCCAGATCGCGATGTTGCGCAGGGCCTTGGGGGCGTCGGTCTCGACGCCCATGGCGCGCCGGACCAGCCCGACAGCGCCCGACGCGTCGATGTAGTCGTCCGCCTCGATGCGCGAGCCATCGGCCAGGCGGAAGCCGTCGATCCGGTCGCCGCTGCGCTCGATCTCCGCGACGCGCGCGCCCTGGCGGACATCGCAGCCCAGGCGCGCAGCGCGATCCAGCAGGATCTTGTCATAAATCGACCGCTCGACCTGGAAGGTCGTGAAGCGGCGCTGTCCGTCGAGCTTGCCGGGGCGGGGCTCATCGACGAAGCGTTCCAGCGGATACAGGTCGAAGTCCCAGTTCTTCTCGGCGCCCCAGGTGTAGCTGGCGCCGATCTTGATCGGAAAGCCCGCGGCCTCGACCTCGTCCCATGCGCCAAGCTCCTGCAGCACGGCGTTGATGGGCGGAAGCTGGCTCTCGCCAACGTGCTCGCGCGGGAAGATCTCCTTCTCGACAATCACAACCTTCAGGTCGGGGCTGTGCACCTTGAGCAGCCCGCCGACGGTGCTGCCCGATGGCCCCCCACCGACGATCGCGACATCGAACCGAGAGTTATCGGACATCATGCTCCCTCGTGCTCGCCGGCCGGTGAAACGTCTGGCCAGCGGTCCCCCACAATACTCGGCTCGCCGGGCCGGCGTCTGGTGAAGCGGGGCCGACTGGCGCCCTACCATCCCGGCCTTCTTCCTCTGAACTGGAGCCTTCGCCGGTGCTGCTGACGCTCGGTCTTGCCATGTGGATCAAGGGCCTCCTGAGCGTGGCCTTCCTGTTCGTCTGCGTGATCCTGATCCTGACGGTGCTGATCCAGCGGCCATCGGGCGGCGGGCTCAGCGGGGCGTTCGGGTCGGCCTCGGGCTCGGGGCAGACGGCCTTCGGCGCCAAGACGGGCGACGCCCTGACGATCTTCACGATCGTCATGTTCGTGGTCTTCGTGCTGGGCGGGATCGGGATGAAGTTCGTGACCACGCCCTCGCAGGGGCCCACGCCGGCGGCCCTGACCAGCGGACAGGCGCCGGCGCCCGGAGGAGCCCAGCCCGCCCCGCTCGATGGCGCCCCGGCGCCGGTCGAAGGCGAGGCGGCGCCGGGGCCCGGCGCCATCCCCCAGACCACGCCCGAGCAGCCGCCTCCGGACCCGGCAGGCGACGGCTCATCCTCCGGCGGCGGCTGACGGACGCGTTCGGTAGTCGTGTGGTACACTGCGCTGGCGCCCGGACCGAGCGTGAGCGTTGGAGCGGTGTGACGTGATCAGCAGCATGACCGGCTATGGCGACGCGTCAATCGAGCGCAATGGCGCCCGCTACACGCTTGAGATCCGCTCCCTCAACAATCGGTACCTCAAGACCATCATTCGTCTTCCGGATGAGCTGCTGGGCCTGGAACCGGAGCTGGATGCCGCGGTGCGGCGTGAACTCTCCCGCGGCACGGTCACGGTGACCTGCTCGGGCAGCGACGCCACTGAGTCGGCGGCGTACACGGTCAACGCCCGGGCCCTGGAGCGGTATATCGAGCAGATCCGCGAGGCGCCCATGGCGACGGAGGTCGGCGCTGAGATCGACCTGGCCAGCCTGCTTGGCCTCCCAGGGGTGCTCCAGCCGCCGGCGGACAATCCCGAGCGACTGGCGGAGCTGCGCCGGACCTACCTCGACCTGCTCAAGAAGGCCTGCGCCGGACTTCGCCAGATGCGCCAGACCGAGGGCGCCGGGCTGGCCGGCGAGCTGCGCGACCTGTGCGTCGGCATCCAGCGCAAGCTGGAGGAGATCGGCGCCCGGGCCCCCGAGGTCAGCGCCGAGTATGAGAAGCGGCTGCGGGCCCGTATCGAGCGGCTGGTGGCGGACATGGCACTGACGGCCGAGCCGGCCGACATCCTCCGCGAGGTGGCCGCCTACGCCGAGCGGACCGACATCCACGAGGAAATCTCGCGCCTGGGCGCGCACGTGCAGCAGTTCCTGGAATCGCTCGACAGCAAAGGCGCCGAGCCGGTGGGTCGCAAGCTCGACTTCGTCGCCCAGGAAATGCTCCGCGAGGCCAACACCATCGCGAGCAAGTCGCCGGACGCCGACATCAGCCGGGCGACGATCGAGATCAAGAGCGCCATCGACCGGATCAAGGAGCAGGTGCAGAACGTGGAGTGAGGGGCGGCTGGCCCGATATCCCCGGGGCTCATCGGCTCTTCGTCTGCGCCCCTTGACGGACGCCATGCGCCGCGCTTTACTTCCGCAGATGCCATCCGTCCGCGTCCATCATCACCACTGCAAGCGTCACCCGTGGCGCCGGTCGTGATGTGGACTGAGTAACCGACTCACCCCATCGACGCCGGCTCCGCCCGGCGTCGATTGCTTTCCGGGGCGATGGAAAGCGGCGGCGCCGGGACCCGGCAAGGAGGTCCCGATGTCCCGACCAGCCACAACCCTCGAAGATCGGCCCGCGCAGGGCCGCCCCGCCGGCACGATGCCGACGACGCTGCGGCTCGCCCTGCCCAAGGGTCGGATGCACGACGGCGTCTGTGCGCTGCTGGCGGACGCCGGGCTCCGCCTGCGGACCAGCGCCCGCGGCTACCGCCCCACTCTCGGGACCGCCGGCTTCGAGACCAAGATCCTCAAGCCGCAGAACATCGTCGAGATGCTGCACTTGGGCTCGCGTGATGTCGGGTTCGCTGGCGCCGACTGGGTGGCGGAATTGGACGCTGACATCGTCGAGGTGCTCGACACCGGCCTCGACCAGGTGCGCCTGGTCGCCGCGGCGCCGCGAGCCCGGCTGGATGCCGGCGGACTGGCGCCGAGCCCGGACGGCCCGCTGCGGATCGCCTCGGAGTACCAGCGCCTGACGACGAGCTGGATCGCCGAGCGCGGGCTGGACGCCCGTGTCGTCCGCTCGTACGGCGCGACTGAAGTGCTGCCCCCGGAGGATGCCGACGCGATCGTCGACATCACCGCCAGCGGCGCGACGCTGGAGGCCAATGGCCTGGAGATCTTCGACGAGATCCTGACCTCCTCGACGCGCCTGTACGCCAGCAAGGCGGCGATCGCCGACGATGCCAAGCGGGCCGCCATCGAGGATCTGGCCCTGGTGCTGCAAGCGGCGCTGGATGCGCGCTTGCGGGTGATGCTGGAGGTCAACGCGCCGCAGCATGCGCTGGAAGCGATTGCCGAGGCGCTGCCGTGCATGCGCGAACCGACGGTGTCGCCGCTGCACGGCGGCGCGGGGTGGGCGGTCAAGGCGGCGGTGCCGCGGGAAGCGCTGGCCCGGCTGATACCTCTTCTCAAGGCGCGCGGCGGGACCGACATCGTCGTGACCAGGCTCGAGCAGGTGGCGCCTTGAACGCGACGATCGAGCCGACCGCGAGCCTTCCCGAGCCCGCCGCGCGGATCGCCGGGGCCAGGCCATACCGCCCGCCGGATCCGGCGCCGGATGGGGCGCTGCGTCTGGACGCCAACGAGGGCCCGGCGCCGAGCCGCGTGCTTGCCGAGTGGATCGCGTCGCGCGCGCCGGAGATCTTCCGGCGCTACCCGGACGCATCGAGTCTGGAGGCGCAGCTCGCATCGCGGTTCGATGTCGATCCGGCGCGCGTGCTGGTGACGGCGGGCGCCGACGAGGCGATTCAGCGCCTCGCGCTGGCCATGCTGGAGCCGGGCCGGGCTGCGACGACGACGACGCCGACCTTCGAGATGATCGGCCGGGCCGTGCGCCTGGCAGGCGCTGATCTGCGCGAGATCCCCTGGATGGATGGACCGTTGCCGATCGAAGCCGTTGCAGACGCCGCCGCCGGCAGCGCTGTGACATTCGCGGTCACGCCGAACAACCCGACGGGCTCGGTCATCGGGATCGACGACCTGCTCAAGCTCGCGGATGCGACCGGATTGCTCGTTGCCGACCTCGCGTACGCCGAGTACGCAGCCGAGGATCCGACGAAAGCGCTGCTGGACCGGCCCAACACGCTGGTGCTGCGCACGTTGTCGAAGGCCTGGGGGCTGGCAGGCCTGCGCGTCGGGTACGCAGTCGGACCGGCGGAGGTCATCGAGGCAATGCGGGCCGCGGGCGGTCCCTACACCGTCAGCGCCCCATCGCTGGCGATCGCGGAGGACTGGCTGAGCGCCGGCGCGATGCGGGTGCGAAACCACGTGCAGCGGGTGCGGGCCGAGCGGGCGGAACTGACGGCGCTGCTGGCAGAACTGGGCGCAGGGCCGCTGCCCTCGGAGGCGAACTTCGTGCTGGCTCGATTCGCAGACGCCGCCGGCGCCCACGCAGCGCTGCGCAACTTCGGCGTGCACGTGCGGGCGTTTGCCGCGCCGCCGCTGCGCGACTGCCTGCGGATCACGTGCCCGGGCGACCGCGGCGACTTCATCCGGCTGTGCCGGGCTCTGCGGGCTGCGCTGGAGGATCGCCCATGACCAGGCAAGCGACGATCACGCGAGAGACCCGCGAGACCAGCATCGAACTGCGGCTGGCTCTCGATGGGTCCGGCCAGATGGACATCGCGACAGGCGTCGGTTTTCTGGACCACCTGTTGCACGCGCTGGCCTTCCACGCCGGACTCGATCTGACGCTGCGCTGCGAGGGTGACCTGCATGTCGACGACCACCACACCGTCGAGGACTGCGCCCTCGCGCTCGGCGCCGCGCTGGATGAGGCGCTTGGGGAGCGCGCCGGCGTGATGCGCTTCGGCGCCGCCTATGCCCCGCTGGATGAGGCCCTGAGCCGGGCGGTCGTCGATCTGGTGCGCCGGCCGCACGCCTCGATCGATCTCGGCCTGCGCCGGGAGCGGCTCGGAGACCTGTCGTGCGAGAACATCGGGCACTTCCTTGCAAGCCTGGCGATGAGCGGGCGCTTCACGCTGCACGTCGACACCTTCAAGGGCGACAATGACCACCACCGAGCCGAATCGGCGTTCAAGGCCCTGGCGCTGGCGCTGCGCCAGGCGGTGGCGCCGGCGCCCGCGGACGCATCGGGCGCGGCCCGCAGCACGAAGGGCAGCCTGTGACCGACGTTGCGATCATCCGGACCGGCGCCGCCAACCTCGCATCCGTGTGTGCGGCGATGGATCGCTGCGACGCGAGGTGGCGGCTGGTCGAAACGGGCACGGACGCCGCCAGCGCTGATCGGCTCGTGCTCCCCGGCGTGGGCTCGTTCGGCGCCGTCATGCGCCGACTGGATGCGCAGGGGCTCATCGACCCGCTGCGCGCGCGCATCGAGTCCGGGGCGCCCACGCTGTGCATCTGCCTCGGGATGCAGGCGCTGCTGGAAGGCAGCGATGAGTCGCCGCAGGCGGCCGGGCTCGGCGTCGCGCCGGGACGCGCCGAGGCGTTCGAGGGCGTGCGCCGGCCGCAGCTTGGCTGGAACGCGGTCGAACCGGATGACGGCTGCGCGCTGCTGCGGCCCGGCAGCGCCTGTTTCGCCAACTCGTACCGGCTCACCGAGGCGCCGCGCGGCTGGAACGTCGCGTGGGCCGAACACGGCGGCAGGTTCGTCGCCGCCATGGAGCGGGGCGCAGTGCTGGCGTGCCAGTTCCACCCTGAACTTTCCGGGGCGTGGGGCCGGGCGCTGCTGGAGCGGTGGCTGGCGTTGGAGCCGGCGGAGGCGCCATGCTGAAGTCGCGCATCATCCCCTGTCTGGATGTGCGCGGCGGACGTATTGTCAAGGGCGTCCGCTTCCAGAACCTCCGCGACGCGGGCGACCCGGCAGAGGCGGCCGCCGCGTACGAGGCGCAGGGCGCCGACGAGATCACGCTGCTGGATGTCAGCGCCACGCCGGAAGGGCGCGGGGCCATGCTGGAGACGGTGGAGGCGGTGCGCGCGGCGATCGGCATCCCGCTTACCGTCGGCGGAGGCGTGCGAGCGGCCGACGACGCGCTGCGACTGCTCGAAGCGGGCGCCGACAAGGTCGGCGTGAATTCCGCCGCGGTGGCGCGCCCGGACCTACTCGACGAAATGGCCGAGCGTTTCGGGCGCCAGTGCGTGGTGCTCGCGATCGACGCCGCCAGGAGCGACGGAGGCTGGGCAGTCGTTGTTCACTCAGGACAGGAGCGAGTCGATCTGTGCGCGCTGGAGTGGGCCGCCGAAGGCGCCCGGCGCGGCGCCGGCGAGATCCTGCTGACAAGCTGGGATCGAGATGGGACGGGAGACGGCTACGACCTCGAGTTGCTCCGCGCTGTGCGCACGCGGGTTGACATCCCGATCATCGCCTCGGGCGGCGCCGCGGGACCGGAGCATCTCGCCGAAGCACTGGAGGCCGGGGCGGATGCCGCGCTGGCGGCGAGCATCTTCCACGATGGCTTGTTCACGGTCGACGATGTGAAGCGCCGCCTGCAGGCGCGCGGACTGGAGATGAGACTGTGATCGTTCCCTCGATCGACATCATGGATGGCAAAGCGGTGCAGCTTGTCGGCGGCGAGCGGCTGGAGCTGGAAGCTGGCGATCCGCTCGCCGTGGCGGAGCGCTTCGGTCTCGTCGGCGAACTCGCCGTGATCGACCTCGACGCCGCCATGGGCAAGGGCGACAACAGCGCGATGATCGAACAGCTCGTGCGCCGGTATCCCTGCCGCGTCGGCGGCGGGATCCGCGATGAGCAGCGGGCCCGCCGCTGGCTGGATGCCGGCGCCCGGCGCATCATCCTCGGCAGCGCAGCCGAGCCGGACCTGCTGAGCCGGCTGCCGCGCCAGCGCCTAATCGCCGCGCTGGATGCCCGCGATGGCGAGGTCGTCGTGGACGGCTGGCGCCAGCGGACCGGGCGGCGCGTCGAGGATCGCATCGGCGAGTTGCGCGCGCACGTCGGCGGCTTCCTGATCACCGCCGTCGAACGCGAGGGCGCGCTCAAAGGCGTTGATCTGGAGCGCGTCCGGGCCCTGCGGGCCCTGTGCGGCGAGGCTCGTCTCACGTTCGCCGGGGGGGTGCGGACCGCCGCGGAGGTCGGCGACCTGGACGCCCTGGGCGTTGACGCCCAGGTCGGCATGGCCTTGTACAAGAAGGTTTTCGATCTCGCCGACGCGGTCGGCGCCTGCCTGCGTTCGGATCGGCCTGATGGCCTGTGGCCGACGGTTGTCTGCGACGAGCGGGGCGTTGCCCTCGGCCTGTGCTACAGCGATCTGGGGAGCCTGCGCGCGGCGTTGGCCGAGCGCGCAGGTGTGTACCACTCGCGCAGGCGTGGGTTGTGGCGCAAAGGCGCCAGTTCGGGCGCTGCGCAGGAATTGGTGCGTATCGACCTTGATTGCGATCGGGACTGTCTGCGCTTCACGGTCCGTCAGCAGGGCGCCGGCTTCTGCCACGCTGGAACGCGGACATGCTGGGGCGCCGATGGCGGACTCGGACGACTGGCGCGGCGGCTCGCCGAGCCGGCCACTCGCCGAGACGCGAAGTCGTACACGACACGCCTGCTTCAGGACTGCGAACTGATGCAATCGAAGCTGATGGAGGAGGCCGGCGAGCTCGTCGAAGCAGCATCCGGCGATGAGGTCACGCACGAGGCGGCCGACGTGATCTACTTCACGCTGGTGCGCATGCAGGCGGCGGGGGTGGATCTGGAGGCGGTGGAGCGAGAACTCGACCGCCGCGCCCTGCGCCTGTCGCGCCGGCCAGGCGATGCCAAACCAGGCCGGGAGGCGTCGCCATGACAGCTTCCGAGCCTCTGCTGCGCCGGCGCGAGCTGAGTGACCTGCTGGCCCGGCGCCGCTTCGCTCTCGACGACGCCACGCTGGATGGAGCGCGCCGGATCGTCGACGATGTCCGCCGCGGCGGGCTGGACGCGGTCATTCAGCACGCCCGCCGGCTCGGCGACCTCGATGCCGATGCGCCCATCATCCTCGAACGCGCTGCCATGGTCCCGGCCCTGGAGCGGCTCGATTCCGCTGACCGCGACGCGCTGGAGTCAGCGGCAGCACGGATCCGCAGCTTCGCCGAAGCTCAGCGCAGCGCGCTCGGCGACATCAGTGTGCCGATACCGGGTGGCGAGGCCGGGCACCGCTTCGTGCCGATGCGGGCGGCAGGGTGCTACGCCCCGGGAGGGCGGCATCCGCTGCCTTCCTCAGCGCTGATGACGGTCATTCCTGCGCGCGCAGCCGGGGTCGAGACCGTGTGGCTTGCGTCGCCGCGAGCGTCGGGCGCCACGCTCGCGGCCGCGCATCTGGCGGGCGCCGACGGCGTGCTGGCCTGCGGCGGGGCCCAGGCGATCGCGGCGCTGGCCTTCGGCGCCGGGCCGGTCCCCGGCGCCGATGTCGTCGCCGGCCCGGGAAATCGCTGGGTCACCGCGGCCAAGCAGATCGTCAGCAGCGAAGTGGCCATCGACATGCTCGCCGGGCCGAGCGAGATCGTGATCATCGCCGACGCCGGCGCCGATCCCGAACTGATCGCCGCTGACCTGCTGGCGCAGGCCGAGCACGACACCGACGCCGTGCCGATCCTGATCACGACCAATGCCGGGATTGCAGATCGCGTCGAGACGGCTCTGCGCGCGCAACTGGAGGATCTCCCGACCGGGAAGACCGCTCTGGCGGCGCTCGCAAACGGCGGCGTTCTTGTCGTGAGCGATCTGGATGAAGCTGCCGCGGCGTCCGAGGCGCTTGCGCCCGAGCATCTTGAGCTCATGACGCGCGACGATGACCGTCTGGCGGGCGCACTGACGCGGTACGGGGCCCTGTTCATCGGGCCCGGCAGCGCTGAAGTCCTGGGCGACTACGGCGCCGGGCCGAATCACACCCTCCCCACCGCAGGCACGGCAGCGCACGCGAGCGGGCTCAGCGTGCTGACGTTCCTGACGCTGCGCACGTGGCTGCGCGCGACGCCAGGGGCAACAGCGCTGTGCACCGAGTCAGCGCGCCTGGCGCGGATGGAAGGGCTTGAGGCCCACGCGCGGGCGGCTGAGGCGAGGATGCGCTGGTAGGGCGTGACAGCGGCGCCCGCCGGCGCCAGCAGCGTCCGCGCTGCAAGCCGCACAGGCGAGACGCCTGTGCCACCCCGGCAGCCTACGAGCGCGGCGCCTCTCTGAGCCGGGACATCGCCGGCGGGATCGCGTCGGCGAGTTCCGAGGCGAGCAGGCCCGAATCGGCGTGGTGTTCGGCCCGCCAGCCCACCGCGGCGAAGGCGTGAATCCGCACCGCGAGGCGGGCGCAGTCGAACAGATCCAGCGGCCTGCGCGGATCTCTCGGCCACTTTGCCCGCGCCGCCTCGGGCAGCCCGGGCGGCAGGGGCTTGGCGGCAAACTGCCCGATCAGCCCGGCGCACAGGCCGGCGAGGACGTCACCTGTCCCGCCGGTCGCCAGGGCGCTGTCGACCTGATCGTTGATCCAGGTGCGGTGGCCGTCGCTGACCGCGGCAGGGGCGCCCTTGAGGATGACAACAGCGCCGATGCGCTGCGCCAGCGCCTCGGCGCCGGCAGCGCGGCCCTCGGGCGAGGCAGTGTCGTACTTGCCCAAGCGCAGCGACTCGGCCAACCGACCGAATTCGCCCGGATGCGGCGTGAGCACGGCGGAAGCGTGGAAGTCGCGCGACAGTTCCGGCGTCTGCGCCAGGACGTTGAGACCGTCGGCGTCGACCACGACGAAGCAGTCGTCGCGCTGCACGACGCGCAGGGTCGCGGCCCGCTGGCCCGGCCCGACGCCGAAGCCGACGCCCACCACCGCGACATCCGCCGAATCAAGCTGCTCGTCGATCACCTCGCAGGCGTCCGATGCGATGATGCGCTGCTCCTCATCGACCGGCAGGGCCCGTCCCGTTGCCGATGGCGTCAGCGCGACGCAGGCGCTGAGGATGGGATCGGGCGCCACCAGCATGCACAACCCGGCGCCGCTTCGCAGCGCCGCCCGCGCTGCCAGCGCCGGCGCCCCCAGCATGCGCGCGCGGGCCTCAGCGCAGCCGCCGATGACGCACACGCGCCCGAAGTCACCCTTGTGGCCAGAGGGATCGCGCTGCGGCAGGGCGGGAAGCGCAGGAGCGTCGAACGTGGGTGTCACTCGGCCGACTCCACCGCGATCTCGAGATTGCCGAGCAACTGCCCCACCACCAGCATGGCGTCCAAGGCGCCGGTCGCCAGCGAACTGGTCGCCACGGCAATGTGGGCGGCGTCGAAGGCCCGCCCGTCCAGCGTCGCGTCCAGGTCGACCCAGCGCTGCTGGCCATCGATCTCCAGCAGCGCCTGCGTCCACATGTGATAGCCGAAGATCTGCTCCTCGCCTGCGAAGCGGTCGGCGTAGATCAGGCCGCTGACCACGCGCGACGGGATGCCCTCGGCCCGCAGCAGCGCCGCCAGCAGCGTCGCGTGCTCGGTGCAGTCGCCCTCGCGGGCCCGGGCGACCTCCGAGGCGCTGGCGAAGCCGACATCGAGTCCCTTGGCCCTGATGTGCTGGTGCACAAACCGGCGCATCGCCTCGGCCCGCGCCTCGGGCGAATTGCCGGCGCCGCCGGTCGCCCGGCGGGCGAGGCGCTGGATCAGTTCATCGCCCGAATCCAGCAGCGGCGTGGCGGCGAGATAGGCGGCCCGCTCGACATCGGGCGCCGGCTGCGACTTCAGCGCGTCGACCGTGATGCGCCCCTGCTGCGCCCCCAGCCGCTCGAACCGCTGGGCCCCCGCCGTCGGCAGATCCGGCAGCGGGCCCTGCGCGGTGCGCACCACGTAGCTTGCCTCGACGGTCCGGCGCGGCGCGCGGATCGGCTTGTCCGGCCTGACGAACACGCTGACGAGCATCTCCGGCGCGGGCGCCGGGCGGGTCGCGGTCGCTTCGTCGCTCAGGGCGATGCGCATGTCGAGGCCGCCGAGCTTGGTCTCGGTGATCACCGGCACGCCGCGTGCGTCGATCATCTCGATGGTCAGAAGATCTTCGGCCACGCTCTGGCGCACGTTGCAGCGCCAGACCTCGTACTGGCGCTCGGCGCCGGGCGGGCCGGCGGTGACCGTGGTCTTCTCGATCAGATCGCGCGTGACGGTGATCGCCTGCGGCCCCAGCGTCGGATCCATGGTGCGCAGCGTGACCTTGTCCGCCCCGGCGCCCAGCCGCTGGATCAGGTACTCAGCCGCAGCGCCCGGCGGCAGCCAGCGGCCTTCGGGCAGCGCAACCTCCGACCGCTGCGGCTCCCCGGCGCCCTGGCGGCTGACCACCTCGATGGTCTCGGCGTTGAAGGTGTACTCGGTCACGATCGGCGTCTGGCCGGTACGGTCCTCGGCCCGCATGCTGACCGGCTCCCCGGCGGCGGTCTCGACGAACTCGCTGAGGAAGGCAAGATCCGTGGTCGCCTGCCCGCGCCGCACGCTCATGCGCAGCTCCGAGCGGCTGGTGATCCGATCGCCATCGGTGGTCGTGGTCAGGCGCTGCCAGCCGGCCTTCTGGCCGGCCAGTTCGATGGTGAACCAGAGGTCGAGATCCTCGGCGAGGGCCCGCAGGGGGGCGAGGAGGAGCGCTGCCGCGGCGAGGGCGAGGATTGGGAATCGTGGCAGATGGCGTGCGATGGGTCGGTTCATCGGTCGCTCCGGGCGCCCGGAAGCGCCGCCGGGCCAGAGCAGTCTACCCGCGCCAGACGAGGCGGCGAGCCGGCCCACGGCCTCGCCGATGCTCAATCGTAAAGCCTGCTGGCCCGGCGTCGGGCCAGCAGGCGCTTGGGCAACGGCAGATTGCTTCGCTGAGCGCGCTACTTCGAGCGCTTGGCGTACTCGTCGTAGTACAGCGCAACATCGATCGCATCAAGCGTCTGATCGCGGTTCATGTCCGCCTGGCGCGAGCCCGCCAGGTGGTACTGGTTGAACAGGTACAGGTCCGTCTCGTCCACCAGGCCGTCACCGTTCATCTCGGCGTTGGTGCAGGTGATCTGGTTCTCGAATACCCACACATCGCGAGCGTCCGTCAGCGTCGAACTGTCCTCGGGGTCGAACACCAGGACGTGCATGGACCAGAGCCCACAACTGATCGGATCCGCCTGCATGTCCGAGTAGTCCGCCCACGCGGCCGGGTCCGGCTCGTCGTAGGCGAGGTCCGGCCCCGGCTGAACCTGGTTGTCCGACGAAATCCCGGTGTACGAGCTGTTGAAGGCCGCCCGCCGGATCTCCGGATACGTCTCATCGTCGGAGAGGGTGTACTCCAGGTACGCGTCGCCCTGCGCCGTGACGCCGATGACGGGGAAGTAGGCGTCGGAGTCGCCGGAGCTGGGGATGCGCCCGATGCCGTTCGTCATGATGCTCGGCGACCATGTGCCGTCGAAGTTCGCAAGGTCCGGGTTGATGACGTACCACTGCACGATGTGCGGATTGGACCCGCTCGTGCTGTCGGACGCCTTGATGTGATGCGTCGCGAAGATCAGCGGGGTGTTCGAATCCGGCCACATGAGGACGGCTGACTCGAAGTAGTGGCGCGACGTCGCCGGCCCCCACCCGCCCGAGTCGGGCGTCGCTGGCGGATCGCCGATATTCGAGTTGTAGTAGTTGTAGCTGGTCCCGGGCAGATCGATGTCGGCGAAATTGTAGTCCCAGTCGGAAATCGAAGAATTGTAGTAGATGGCGCCAAGCCGGATGTGTGTCTGCTCAAGCGACGGTGGTGTTGGGTTGACGGTCGTGATGACGAACTGTGCATCTTCGAACTGATCGAACGGCTCCTGCACAGCACAGTGATAACTCGAAAAGTCTTCAATGCTCGCGTCACCAAGGTTGATGACAGTGATATCGCTGAAGGCGGGCCGATCGCCGTCCAGAATCGAGAGTTCGCCCTCGTCACCATGCGCCAGGGGAATGATGACGGCGTGATCTCGGATACACTCCCGGGATGCCGAATCCATCGTGCGTCTGGCCGACGATATAGCACGCCTGGTGATCGATGCTCATGAAGCAGTGGTCGATGTCGATTGCGCCGCTCGGCCCAGCTTGGATCGCCTCGCCGCCGTTGCCGGCGCTCATTCCGACGCCCGTGTAGAACCACCAGGCGCTCGAGTCGAGGGACTCGGGATCCGCGGTCTTCGAGACCGCTACATGGATGGGCCTCGCCATGGCTGCGCCGGTCGTCGTCTCTTCGCTGTACATGATCCACAGACGATCGTTGACAACATCGTACTCAGCGCGCGGATCGAAGACGTAGCTGAAGCTATCCACCTGGACAAAGGGGAAGTTCATCGAGTCATCCGCGTCGAACTGCTCGATCAACGTTCCGTCGCGCTCGTACAGACCCAGCGTCATGTTGCTGGACACCACGAAGACGTCCGCGCTGACGGCGACGCCGCAGTCCACGTTCCGCGCCCCGTGCGTGTCGTCGTTATCCGGGCTGAACACGATGTCGTGTACCTGTGCCAGCGCGGGCGATCCAGCGATCGCGCACCCACAGCCCACCGCCAGAAGAAGACTTCCCGCATTCATCACGATCTCCTGATGTCGAGGCTTCCGCCTCATCCGCGAAGCATTCCCCCCGCCCGAGCACGAATGAGGCGGGACCTTGCCCAGTCTACCAGATTCTCAGCTTATTGAGTTGCGGTGACCGCAAAAATGTGAGACAATATCGGCGCCGAGAAGGGAGAATGCCATAAATGTGGATCCTGACCGCGGTTAGCGCGATGCTCTGGAGTCTATCCCCGGCCCATGCCTGCCCGCCGCAGCGGTTGGAGCCGCCGACGCCGTGGTACATCGCCAGCTACGGGCGCTCCGTAGTAGTTGCTGACGGATGGCTGTTTGTTGGGGACTCGGGCGATGCCACACTCTGTCCGCTCGCGCAGAACTGCGGGAATGGGGCCGCACACGTCTATCGCCTTGAAGGCGCGGCCACCGCGTGGTCCCATACTCAGACCCTGTTCGCGTCGGACATTGACGAGTACTACAACTTCGGCCGTTCGATGGCCGAGGATGGCGGTCGTCTGATCGTCGGAGCGTCCGGAAGTGATCTTGGCGGCCCAGAGGCTGGAGCTGCCTACGTATTCCAACTCCGTAACGAGCAGTGGACTGAGGTTGGGCGAATCGCGCCGGTGGAACCCGCGTCGCGAGGGGGATTCGCGTTGCGCGTCGCGATATGCGATGGCACTGCTGTTATCGGTCAGCCGAAGTACAGCGCGTGCTGGATCTACGAGGAGACTGCGCCCGACTGGACCTTCAGACAGAAGCTTCCGGACCCGTCGGGGCGGGGCTCCGAGTTCGGCGCCGCGCTGGCGATGACCGACGAGTGGATCTTCGTCGGCGCCCCCGAGGACGAGGAGTTCGCCTTCTTCGGTGGCGCCGTGCACGTGTACCGGCGCGAGCCCGGCGGTATGGCGACGCGGACGCAGAAGCTGGTCGCCCCCGATGTGCTGGACGGCCCCCTCTTTGGCTACGCGCTGAGCGCCACCGACGACACGCTCGCCGTGGGCGCGCCGCTGACGGAGGCCGCCAAGGGCGCCGTCCACCTCTTCAAGCTCGACGGCGCGATGTGGGCGCCCGCCGGTTCGCTGGCTGAGGACGGAACGTTCCGGCTGGGCGAGTCGGTGTCCATGAGTGGGGACACGCTCGTCAGCGGCGCCCGCGGCGCTCTGCACGTTTACCGGCCCGATGGTTCCGGCGCGTGGACGCCTGCCGGGCGCCTGACGCCGGACCCGTTCACCGGCGCCTTTGGCTTCGCCGCCGCGGTCGCAACCGACGGCAGGTGGGTCGTCACCGGCGCGATGGACGAGACAGTCGGCGGCGTCGAGAGTTCCGGCGCGGCCTACGTGTTCGACCTCGAATGCTCGGCCTGCCGCGTCGATCTCGATGGCGATGGCGCGCTGACCCTCTTCGACTTTCTCAGGTTCTTCAACCTCTTCGCCGCCGGCGACCTCGCCGCGGATTTCGATGGCGATGGGGCGCTCACGCTGTTCGACTTCCTCGCCTTCCAGGATGAGTTCGCGGCAGGCTGCTGAGGGGGAGAGCGATTGAGCGAATAGCGAAGAGCGAGTGAGGGAGCAGGACCCGCCGCGGAGCGGCGGGCCACCCCCGATCCACTCTGCGCTCCTCTGCTTGCTCTGCGGGCTCAGCGTTCCTGCCTTCCTGATGACAGCGCCCGTACCGTTCGGCGTGATCGACACCCACTGCCACCTCACCTTCCCGCAGCTCCGCGCTGACATCCCCGGCATCCTCGCCCGCGCGGCAGAGCACGGGATCACCGGCGCCATCACCATCAGCACCACGACGCGGGATGCCCCCGAGGCCCGCGCCATCGCCGAGAGCTACAACAACATCTGGTGCTCCGCCGGCATCCACCCCCTGCACGCCGATGAGGGCCCCCACGACTGGAACGTCCTGCGCGAGGTCGCCAGATCGCCCCGCTGCGTCGCCTGGGGCGAACTCGGCCTCGACAACCACTACGACGAGCCGGCCCGCGCCATCCAGGATCGCATCCTGCGCGATCAGCTCGCCTTCATCAAGGGCTGCCGCCAGCGCGATGGGATCGACCTGCCCGTCATCCTCCACTGCCGCAAGGCCTTCGCCGATCTCATCCCCGTTCTGCGCGACAGCGGGCTGGATCCGGCCCGCTTCGTCTTTCACTGCTTCACCGGCGGGCCCGATGACATGCGCCTGCTGCTGGACTTCGGCGCCATGGTCAGCTTCACCGGCGTGCTGACCTATCGCAACGCCCCGGAGGTGCGCGAGGCGGCGAAGCTGGCGCCGGCCGACCGCATCATGGTCGAGACGGACGCCCCGTTCCTGAGCCCCGAGCCCAGGCGCGGCGTGCGCCCGTGCGAGCCGTGGATGACATCGCTGACTGCCCGCCGGCTGGCGGAGGTGCGCGGGGAGGACTGGGACGGATTCTGCGCGCAGGTGGAGGAGAACACGCGCCGGTTCTTTGGCGTCGGGTAGGCTGTAAGGAACCCGCCGCCCAGCGGCGGGCCACCCATGAATCAGAAGTCCGGCAGGGGGCAGGAGCCGCCGTGCTTCTCGTGGTAGTCCTGGTGGTACTCCTCAGCCGGCCAGAACTTGCCGGCCTCGCTGACCAGTTGCACCTGCGTCACGATCGGCTTGCCCTTGAACTTCGGCGCCTGCTGAAGCTCCTCGATGTAGGCCTTCGCCGCGGCGTACTGCTCATCATCGGCGGCGAAGATGGCGGAGCGATACTGCGTGCCGACATCCGGCCCCTGGCGGTTCAGCGTCGTTGGGTTGTGCAGCTTGAAGAACCACTCCAGCAGCGTCTGGTAGCTGACGCGGCCCGGGTCGTAGGTGACCTCGACCGTCTCGGCGTGACCGGTTGTGCCGGAGCAGACCTCGCGGTAGCCGGGCTCGTCGACCGAGCCGCCCTGATAGCCGCTGACCGCGTTGATCACGCCGGGGATCTGCTGGAAGCGGTCCTCGACGCCCCAGAAGCACCCGCCGGCGAAGTAGGCGGTCTTGGTTTCAACCGGGCGGGCGCCCGCCGGCGGCTCATCGCCCTTGGCCAGGAACGTCAGCGAGGCCGAGTTCAGGCAGAAGCGCAGTCCGGTCGGCGTGCTCGGGGCGTCATCGAAGACATGCCCGAGGTGCCCGCCGCAGCGGTTGCAGACGATCTCGACGCGGGTCATGCCGTAGCTGCTGTCCTTGCGCAGGCCGACATGCTCGCGATCGACCGGCGCGTAGAAGCTGGGCCAGCCGGTGCCGCTCTTGAACTTGGTTTCCGAACTGAACAGGGGAAGCTGGCACAGCCGGCAGAGGTACTGGCCCTCCTGCTTGTTGTCCAGCAGGTTGCCGCAGAACGCCGGCTCGGTGCCCTGGCGGAGGATGATGTCGCGCTCCTCCTCGGTCAGGTCCTTGGCCAGTTCGTCGATGCGCTCCTGGCTCAGGGGCGTGATGTCGTAGCCGCTGCGGGAATAGACGGGCCCGTCAGTGGCGGTCTGCTGCGTGGTCTTGGCGATGTGGTCGGCCACGGGGCTGTTCTCCGGCTGGGTCTGACCAAGGATGGCGGCGCCGGCGACGAAGGCGGCCAGGGCAGGCACGGCAAGGGCGATGAGACGTCGCATGGATCCTCCTCGTGAGACTCTACCCGGTTTCGACGCGATGACGGATCCGGATGAGGCTCTGCCGTGCGAACCGGGCCCGGCGGGGGCCTATTCCGGTTACCCGACGCGGCTGGGGGGAGCGACCTCGACCGGCTCGGGATGGGCCTGCAGGCGGGAATCGACCCGGCGGACCAGCAGCAGAAAGCCGATCCCGCCGGCGATCGTCAGCCCGGCGCACAGCGCGAAGACCCAGCTTCCGGTCCCCGGCCGCCACGCCTCGAGCGCCTCGTAGACCCCGACACCGATGAACGGCGTGATCAGGCCACGGACGCCGGTCAGGGTGACGTGCACGCCCATGTACTGCGACGCCTTGTAGGCCGGGGCGAAGTCCAGGTGGCCCAGGTTCCATGCCAGGGCGCCGCCGGCAAAGGCAAAGCCCTTGATGATGGCCGAGGCGTACAGCAGGGCCTCGCTGATGGCGAGAGCGGCGAGCAGCAGCAGCACGTTGGCGGCCACGAAGACCCAGGAGTGCACCACCCGGAAGCGGATGATGTGGGTGCGTTCCAGCAGCCGGGCCCACAGCGGGATCATCGCCGGCATCATGAGATAGGGAATGCTGCTGGCGATGGCGATGCCGCCGAAGTTGTCCACGGCGAAGCGGTCGCGCAGGGCGAGCACCAGCGGGGCCCCGATCATGAGGTTGCCCGAGCCCAGCAGCATCATGCAGAGCATGTAGCCGGCGAACGGGCGGTCCTCGGCCAGCGTGCGGATCATGGAGGCCGGGTTGATCGAGGGCCGGTCGGCGCCCGCGCCGGACTCGGCCCGGCGCAGGGCCCGCTGGCCGCGGATGCGCACACGCGTCCAGAACCAGGCGCCGACCAGTCCGAAGGCGCCGCCGATCACGGCGAGGATGCGGAACGCGAGCCAGTTGCTCGCGCCGGCGCCGGCGCCGGTGGTGTGATCGACGGCCCAGCCCATGCCGAGGCCCAGGACGCCGATGGCCAGCACCTGGATGGTGGCGAACTTGCCGGTCAGGCGGGCCCGGTAGTGGCGGGAATAGTTCTGATTCCAGGCGGTCGAGCGGAGGGTGAGGGCGCCGGCCCAGGCCATGCGGGCCCCGACGGCGCCCAGGGCCATCATCCACATCCCCGGCTCGGTCCTGGGAGCAAAGGCGATGATGGCGCACAGGATGGCGACGATCGCCTGCATGGAGGCAACGGCCCTTGCCAGCGGCTGGCCGTGCCAGAGCCGGACCCACAGGAAGCTGCTGATGTTGCCGAAGGCGGGCGCCGCGCTGACGAGGGCCACGGCGGTCGTCAGCGACCAGCGGCTGGCGACATCCTCAAACCCGTTCTTGATGAGCACCCCGAGGACGCCACCCTCGAAGACCGCCAGGGCAAAAGGGAGCAGAGAAGAGGCCGCCAGTTCGCGCCGGTAGTTGGCGCGGGCCATGGGCGGCATGGCCGACGGGTGGAAGCTGATGAAGGCCCGGCGCAGCGGGTTGCGCGACGCCGCGGTGTCACGGATGGCGGACTGGGACGGGGGCACGGGGGAGGATAGGAGGAGCGAATGAGCGAGTGAGCGAGTCTGCGAGTGAGGGAGAGACGTTGGCGCCGAAGCGGCGGTCGGCCTGTCACGCCTCCGTCGGGTACCCCGCCTCGCGCCACGCCCGGATGCCCCCGTCCATCGAGATCACGTTGGTGTACCCCATCTTCTGCAGGTTGTCCGCGGCAAGCGCCGAGCGATAGCCGCCGCCGCAGTACAGGATGATCTCGGCGCCCGTGTCCGGGATCACATCCTCGATATCGCGCTCGATGACCCCTTTGCCGAGGTGAATCGCGCCGGGCAGCCTGCCCGCGGCGAACTCACTCTGCTCGCGGACATCGACCAGGCGCAGTGTCTCGCCGCGGTCGAGCCGGGCCTTGACATCCTCGATGCCGCATTCGCGGATGCGCGAGCGGGCGTCATCGACGATCTTGACGAATCGCGGTGCGTGATACATGGCCCGATTGTAACCCGGCGCCGTCGCCCTTCCGGGCGGTAGGCACTTCGCACGTGGCCGCGCGGAGCTTCGGGCGGAAGCCCGATGCCACCGATCACAGGTTCTTGAGCGCCTTGCGGATCTGCTCGGCGCTCTGCACGCCCATGCGGACCTCGCGCAGCTCGCCCCTGGCGTCCACGAAGCCGATCGCCGGGATCCCGGCGGGGTTGCCCATCGCGGCGACGACGCCCGGCGTGGCCATCAGTTCGGCGCCGATGGCCTCATGGCTGGCCAGATGCCGGCGGACAACATCTGCGCCGGAGTCAATCGACAGTGCGACAACGTTGACCTTGCCTTCCAGTTCCGGCGCAAGGGCGGCCATGATGTCGCGCTGCGTCCGGCAGGGGCCGCACCAGGTCGCCCACAGTTCGACGATCGTCGGCTTGCCGACGAACTGGTCCAGCCCGACGGGTTCACCATCCAGGTCCCGGGCCGTCAGGTCGGCAATGTTGGATGACTCGCCCAGAGCAACCTGTGATGCGCTGCGTCCCAGCACCGTGTCCATGATGCCGACGCAGGTGGGGCAGAAGCCGGTCAGCCCGCTGACGACGATGTAGCCGATCACCACGCCTGGGATCGCGAGCCACTTGAGCGATGAAACCGCCTTGGACGCCATGGAGTCTCCTGCTGATGCGCTTCGTCTCGACCTGAACTCGGATGCGACCCCGGCTATTCCCCCTCCCGCCCGCACTCGCGGCAGAGGCCGTAGAGCGTGAGGTCGTGGGAGCGGACCACAAAGCCGGTCGGCGCCAGGTCCGCCAGGTTGCCGGGGCACCCGGCGATGTCGAACAGCCGCCCGCAGCGAGTGCAGTGGAAGTGGTGGTGATGGTG
>JBICIE010000193.1:0-12566 GCA_043101635.1 Phycisphaerales bacterium JB039
AGCAGCTTGTTGCCGTCGCAGTCCGGGTAGCAGCTCGGACGCGGCGGCGGGCCGCCCGGCTCGGCCGTGCGCAGCCAGCGGATCTGGTTGGTCACCAGGCGCAGACCGGTGGGGCTCTCCATCGAGTCGTAGTCGTAGCCGTTGACGAGCGTGCGCCCGCCCGCGGTGACGATGGCGCCGATGCCGGAGCCGGCGGCGTCGAAATCGCCGATGACCTCGGGCTCGCCGCCCGAGCAGCCACCGACCACCGACAGCTCATCGCCGTTGTCGGCCCACGGCGACGGCGCCGGGTCGATCGGCAGGCTGGTCAGGCCGCCCCACGAGGGGTGCGGCACGGCGTCGGCAAAGACCGGACGCGGATCGAAGAAGTCGACCGTGCCCGAGACGCCGAAGGCGCTCTGCAGCGTCGGGTCGGCATCCAGGTTCCAGTAGCTCATGTGGACCCGGCCGCCGCCGTCGATGTAATCGGCGATGGCGTTGGAGGTCGACGCGGCGAAGCTGTTGGACGGATTGTCGATGGTGACCATGCGCCACTTGACGGTCGGCAGGGCCGCCTCGAAGCTGGCGCCGTCGGTGGTGATCAGCGGATTCAGCCCGGCGGCGACGGTGGCGTCGGCGCCGACGGCCTTGTTCGACGACCAGTCGAGCACCAGGGCGTTCTCGGACACCATGCCGGACTCGACCCAGCGCATCTGCGACTCGAGCAGAGCCAGGATCTGGTCGGGGAAGCGCTCGTCATACTCGAAGCCGTTGCACAGCGTCACGCCGCCGCCGCTGGCGCCGTTGCCAACGACCGTGGCGCCCGGACCGGCCGGGGAGACGTGCGTCGAGACGATCTCGCCGTCGGCGTTGGGCGTCAGCTCGTCGCCGTTGTCAGCCCAGAGGAAGACGCTGGGGTCCGCGAGCACGGGCGACGCGGCGCCCGCCCAGCTCGGATGGCCGGCGTTGTCATGGATGTCGAACGGGTCGAACTGGTCGACGGTCGACGCGACGTCCATGCTGGACTGGAGGCCCGGATCACCATCGAGGTTCCAGTAGGTGAAGTGGACCTTGCCGCCGCCGGCGGTGTAGTTGTCGATCGCCGCGGCAAGGCCGGCGTCAGCGAAGCAGCAGGCGTTGTCGTAGATGGCGATGTCGTACGAGCCCGAACCAAGCTCGGTCTGGAACGAGATCTCGTCGAAGACCTCGGTCACGGTGAAACCAGCCGCGTTGGCGGCAATGCGGGAGTGGCCAAAGCCCGACCCGGCGTCATTGATCCACAGCAGAGCGTTCTGCGCGGAGGCGACAGGAGCGCCCGCGGCGGCCGCGAGCGCAGCGATAGCAAACTGCTTCCGATTGATCATGCCTAAAGGCCCCCATAACTGGGTTGACTTCCTCCAACGGCTCCACACAGCGCAGAGCCGCCCTTCTCTTCGCGAGCAGCATACCCGACAGCATGAGCCTTGATCAACCCCGACATCGCCAAATCGGCGCGATTTCGCAGGTTCGGGCTCCTTTTGGGCGCCCGGCGCGCCCCGCGCAGCGCCGGCGCAACATGTCCGCCGCCGGGACAGGCCACCGCTTCGTCAGAGCCCGAGCAGGATCCTTATAGAACCCCCCGGCCTCTCATACCCGCGCGACCCGATGCAGCCGCGGAGCGCCCCGGTACGATGAACTCCGTCATGGCCAAGCCGCTCGGACTCATCGTGAAGCTCGCCTGGCCCGCCGCCCTCGTCGTCGTCGGCGCCGGCGCGCTGGTCGCCGGGCTGCGGGCCGTGCGATCGGATGTTGCCGCCGAGGTTTATCGGACGCGCCTCGGCGAGGTCGCCGGCGAGTACAACACCCTCCGCGAGCAGTACAACAGCGCAGTGGCCCGCACGGCGGTGACCGAACTGCTCGTCGAGGATGGCAAACTCTCCGTCCGGGTGCGGACCGCCGCGGGGGCGGAGAAGGTCATCCCGGCGCCGTTCGATCCCCGCGGCGAGATCTACGTGGATTACGCGGTGGTGGACGGCCGGCTGTGGATCCGGCGGGTCTTCGACGCCCGCACCGCGCCGGCGGAGGGGCTGGTGATCGATCCGGCCCTGGCGGAACTGGATTTCGCGGCGCCGGGCGTGCGCGTGGGCAAGGCGGTCTATCGGACGCTGGGCGAGGGGCGCTGGGTCATCAGCGTCACCGGCGACGGCTCGCTGGGATTGACACACGCGGGCAGCGCCGCGCCGGCGCCGCTGACCCCGGCCCCGGAAGTGCGCGAGTTCGACGAGATCGACGAGGAGGCGAAGCGCGAGGCCGACCAGGTCGGCGTGCTCGACGCCCTCAAGGCGCTGTTCGGGGGATAGACGATCCTGATCTGGTACCCCCCACTCCGTGGGGGGTCCGCTCGCCGCTGATCGGACGCCGGTATGAGGCCCGGTACTCAGTACACGGCACGCCGCTTCCTGCTGTGTGCGTTTTGCTCTTTCGCTGTTCGCTCTCTCCTCAGCACCCCGCCGCGAACACATCCTGGAAGGCCAGGAAGTCGAAAAGCGTCAGTTCTCCATCCCCATCAAAGTCCGCCCGTAGGTCGCCAAAGGCGAACAGGTTCTGGAACTCGAGGAAGTCGAAGAGGGTGAGCGCGCCGTCGCCATCGAGATCGGGCCGGCACCCGCAGGAGGAGATGTCGTAGATCTGCAGCGCCTCGGTATACGCCGCGACGCACAGGCGATCGCCGCTGATGGCGACGAACAACGCCCTGTCGGGCGTCGCGACCGTCGCGACGAGATCAGGATCGGCCGGATTGCCTACATCGACCACCAGCACACCGTCCTCTTCGCCTGAGACGTACGCCAGCGGCCAGTCCAGAACGATGTTCCTGCCCGTAACGCCGATCTCGCCCAGCAGGACCGGCGCCGCCGGAACCTCGATGTCGTAGATTCGCAGGCTGCGCCCGAGCGCATACAGCAGGTCGTTGCGCAGCACGACATCGACGAATCGCCCGCTTTCCGCATAGAGAAGCTCGAGATCGGCCGGGTTGCTGGCGTCGTAGATCATGAGCCGGCCATTGGCGAGGTAGACCATCTCGCCCCGCGCCTCGACGTCGTACCCGCCGCCGGGGAAGATGATCAGTTCGTCGAGAAGCCGTGGTGTTCGCGGGTCGCTGACGTCGAAGGCGCGCAGAAACGACTGGAACTCGAATCCATAGTCCGGCCCGCACAGGAACGCAACGTCGTCGGCCAGTGCCACGCCAAGTGGAAAACCAAGCGCGCTGCCGGCGCCCCCACCGAGGCTGGCCGGCTGCGTGGGATCAGTCAGGTCGAGCATCATCAATCCGGTGCGCGTCGCGGCAACTGCGATCGTGCCTTCGATGTGCAGATCCCGAAGCTCGATCTCCGGCTCGTGTGTCAGCAAGGGGCGGCCCGGGTCTGAAATGTCGACGACTTCCATGCGATCCATGTACGCGACGTCCTCGTGCGCAAACACACGGATCATCCCGGTATCGATCTGGCGGTACTCGCCGAGCACTGTGGGACGGCTCGGGTCGTGGACGTCGACGGTGACTAGGCCGGTCCATCCGTCGCTCACGTACGCCGTGTGGTCGGCGACCCGCACTGAATAGGCGTTCTCAAGGTCGATCTCACCGAGCAAGGCTGGATGGGCGGGCTCGGTGAGCGAATAAACCTTCAATCCGAAGATGTGGTTCGCAAAGTACAGCCGATCTCCGGCAACCTCAAGTCCGTAGGGGTAGCGGACGTAGAAGTCGTCGACCACCAGCGGTCGAGTCGGGTTACTGACATCGATCGTCCAGATCGCGGCGTCGTCGCCGGGACTCTGCGGGCCCGCGGCCGACACGTAGGCGTAGCCATTGTTGACAACGACGCTCCTGGCGCGCTGTGGCTCGATCACAGTTGCCAGCAACTTCGGCTCTGCGGCATCTGACACGTCGAAGATCTCAAGCCCGCCATCGAACGCCGCGATATACGCCAGGTGATCAACAACGGTCACCGACCTCGCCGAGCCCGCGGTCGGCGCCCGACCAAGGGGCGCGGGAGCATGAGGATTGGACACGCTGTAGATGGCCAGCCCCGCCTCTCCCTCGCACAGGTAGAGGCGTTCGCCGCTGATGAGCGCGTCGTATGCCGGCTGCGGCGCCCCGACAGTTGCGATCAGTCGCGGGCGGGTTGCGTCAGCAACGTCAACCACGTATGTCCCGCCACCGGGATCGCCTCCCGGCGTCGAAGCCGCGATGTACGCCACTCTCTCGCCACCAACGCGAACTGCAATCGCGATCCCCGTTGCAGAGCCGGGGAGGTTCAATCGCGCAACCTCGCGGGGGCCCGACACATCCGACGCTTCGACGACCAGGAGGCCGCCCCAGCCGTTGGCGACAAACACCAGGTTTCCGAGGATCTCCGCGTCATAGGCGTTCCCGCCCGTGAACCCGCGCAGCGCCGGTTCACACTGCCCCGGCGCGGGCCCGCAGGCCGCCAGAACCACAAGAACGATCAGAATGAGCAAGCGCAGAGCCATCACTTCCTCCTTCCCAGGAGGTCACAGGTGGCCCGCGCTCAGCATACCGCGCCGAAGCGGTCGGCTCAAGAGGAAACTCCGGGATCGCCCGGCGGGACCGCAACCTCAGTTGCGGCCGGCCCTTACGCGCAGCGTCACCGCCGACGGCGCGGCGCCCTGTTCGCTCTGTGCTGTATGCTTTGTGCTTTGTGCTTTGTGCTCTGTGCTCTGTGATCTGTGCATTTGCTCTGTGCTTTGCCTACTCCACCACGTGCGCCGGCTCCGGCGTCTCATCGGTGATCTTCTCCGCCTCGATCTCGCCGTCCGGATCGCCGCACGTCAGCAGCATCATCTGCTCGTTGACGATCGCCTGCAGGCGCACCGGCCGGCCCCAGAGGATGCGCAGGTTGCGCAGCGTCTCGGCCGCCTTGGCCGCCTCGACCTCCAGCCCGCTGAACTGGTGGGCCAGGTACAGCTCGCCGCGGTTCATGTAGTTGGCGTCCACCACGTAGATGAACGGCTGGCCCATGTTGGTGATGCGGTACAGCAGCGTCTGCTTGATGCGGGCGAAGTCGCGGCTGACGATGCGCAGCTCGCCGGTGCGCGGGTCGCGCCCGTACTGGTACATGTTGTGCCGCTCGACGAACTCCGGCGTCAGGAACTCATCGATGAAGTTGACATCGTTGTAGATCCGCCGCACCTCGAAGATCTTGCCGCGCCCCTCCATGCTCTTGTCGTCGAAGGCCTCGCGGGCCCCGAGGCTGTCCAGCCGCTCCCACGCCGGGCCGTGCTGGCCCTTGTCCCAGCGCCGCTCGATGTCCTTCCACAGCTCCACGCCGATCTTGTACGGGTTGAACCCGCCCGGCGGCATGGCGACCACGCCCGAGTGCTGCTCGGCGTAGTCGATGATCTCCGCCGCCTCCAGGAAGTGCTGGGTCATCAGCTTGGAGTGCCAGTAGGTGGCCCAGCCCTCGTTCATCACCTTGGTCATGGCCTGCGGCGCGAAGTAGTAGGCCTCGTTGCGGATGATGCCCAGGATGTCCTGCTGCCAGTCCTCCAGCGGGGCGTTGCGCAGCAGGAACAGCAGCACATCCCGCATCGGTTTGCGCGGCGACTTGCCGCGGTCCTTCTTCTTGCGCTCCAGGAACGCTTCCTTCTGCCGCTGCATCTCCCCGGCCGGGTTGATGAACGGATCCATGTAGTCCTTGGCCGGCAGCCGGTCGGGCCGGAAGGTCTCCTCCGGCTCGTCGGCGCCCTCGCGCTTCACGAACACCGAGTGCGGATCGATC
Organism: Phycisphaerales bacterium JB039; assembly: GCA_043101635.1. Lineage (GTDB taxonomy): Bacteria > Planctomycetota > Phycisphaerae > Phycisphaerales > UBA1924 > CAYMJK01. Next base: position 5,754 of record JBICIE010000193.1, read on the forward strand.
AGGTGCTCGATGGACAGGCAGGCGTCCAGGAAGCGCTCGACCTCCTCCTGCCCGTGCGCCTCGATCAGCCGGCGCACCCGCGTGGCGTGGTTCGCCATGCGGTCCATCATCTTGCGGTCGGTCTGGCTGAACCAGAAGTTGTGCTTGAAGAAGTCGGCGTGCCCGTAGACGTGCGCCATCACCAGCTTCTGGTCCGTGACGCTGTTGGACTCCTGCAGGTAGGCGTAGCAGGGGTCGTTGTTGATGACCATCTCGTAGATGCGCCCCAGGCCGTAGGCGTCGCGCTTGGACAGGCTGTCGAACTCCATCCCCCACTTCCAGTGCGGGTAGCGAACGGGGAAACCCCCGTAGGCCGCGATCTGGTTCATGGTCTCGAAGTCGAGCTTCTCGAAGATGACCTCGAAGAAGTCCAGCCCGTACTGGCGGGCCTTGGCCTCGATGGCGATCTTGTGCTCCAGCAGCTCCGGGGGCAGATCGGTGCTGCTGCCGCGGATCACTCTGCCTTCGCCTGCGCCCATGCGGCCTCCTGTCCCGGGACGGTCCCCGGAGGGGTGTATCGGCATCCTGCCACAGGTTCTTACGTATGGGACGCTGGATTGGATCGGCGCCGGCCGGACGCGGCCGCCGGATCGCCTCAGGTCGCCTGCAACGCCTCGCGAGCCGCGCGCAGCGCCTCGACAACCCGGTCTCGGGCGTCGCGCTGGAACAGGCTCCTGCCGCACAGCAGCCTGGCGATCTGCGACTCATCGCGGCGCATCGCCTCCCGGATCGCCTCGACCGCCTCTTCCTCGCCCGGCGACGCCCAGACCGCGGCGAGCCGCCGCACCAGCCCTTCCGCCTCATCGATGCGCGCCTGCAGGTCCTCCTCGCCAATCGCGATGATGGCAACGCTGTCCGGATCGTGCACCGGAAGTCGCTCGTAGTTCTCCGCGAACTTCCTGGCAGCCTCCGCGTCCGCGCCGACGCTCTCCACGAACCGTTTCATCCGATCGACATGCTCGCGGGACAGGCCGTGCTCGGCGATCAGGGCGTCCATGTGCCGCCCCGCCTCCGGCCCCGACCCGACCAGCCGAAGATACTGAGCCGTTGCGCCGACCTCCGCCTGCATCTGTTGCGCGACGCCGAGCGGCGCCCAGGCGTCGAAGCGGTTGATGGCGTCCAGCAGGCGCTGGCGCTGCGGCTCGGTGAGTTCGTTGCGCGCCGCGAGCCTCGCGATGTCGTCGAGCGTGAACTCAAGCCAGTAGGCCCGGCTCGTCTGGAAGATGGAAGCCGGCTGCTTCTGCGTCGCCCGGCACAGCAGCAGCGCCGTCTCGAGCCGGCTCGCCGCGCTGTCGAGGGCGCCGTCGCGCTCGTGACGCAGCGCGTCGGCCCGCAGCAGCAGGTTGACCAGCCGCATCCGCCCGGCGACGCGAGTGACCTCGCTGACATCGTTGGTCAGCTTCCAGACCCGGCGCGTGATGCCGAGATGAAGATCGTCACACTGCGCCGCCTCCTCCGCCAGCGCGATCACCGGCGCCGCACGGTCGAGCGAAGCGCCGATCTCGTCCCACGTGGGGGCGCCCGGTTCGCCCTCGTTGTAGATAGTCGCATTCCCGAAGTCGATCGCATGCAGCAGCGGGCCGACCTGGCCCGAGAGCCACTCGGCGCCTCGGATCAACTGGCCGCCGACGAACGCGCATGGCGATGGCGGCAGCTCATCCGGATCAGGCAGTTGCTGGGCCGAAGCGGCCGCCGCCACCAGCAGCGCAGCGCAGACTGTTCGACCCGCCTGCATTGCAGAATCCTACCGGCGCTGCCGCCCTGCGGTTGCAGGGCCGCCTCAGGCCTCCGGGGCGCAGGCGCGGCGGCGCGATCATCCCGGAACGCTGGCGAGCCCGCCCGAGACATCCGCATCCAGGATTGGATCGAGCGGGGCTTCAGTCGGGCTCCGCCCCGTAGCAGCCGGAGCAGTGCAGCCGGCTCATCCCCGCCCGCGTCCGAGCCCTCCCAGAGCTACCCGGGGCGTCTGCGTAAAATGGGAAATGCGGCGGGTATACATCGAAACCACTATTCCGAGCTTCTACTACGATACGCGAGAGGCTGAACCAGCGCCTCTGTGGCGCAATCTGACTCGCCAGTGGTGGACGAACTGGGCGCCGCGATACCACCTTGTGACCTCCACCTTTACGCTCCGCGAACTGGCCGCCGCTCCTGAGCCGAAGCGCGCAGAGGCACTGAAGCTCATGCGGGCGGTTGAGATCCTCGATGACCCGCCGGAATTGGCCGACGTCACCGAATTCTACATTCAGCATCGACTGATGCCCGCCGATGCCGTTGGTGACGCAGCCCATCTCGCGATCGCTTCGCTCAGTCGCGTTGACTTTCTCCTTACCTGGAACCTCAAGCACCTTGCCAATGCAAACAAGTTCCGGCAGGTCGGCGTACTCAACGCGCGCCTCGGTCTGCCCATGCCCGCCATCACGACCCCATTGACGCTCAGCGCGGAGGGACCTCCCGATGCATGAACGAACATCGCCCGGCGACATCCAGGAAGACCCCACCGTCGAGGAGATCCGTGCCATCCGTCGGCGATTCTGGCAGGAAGCAGATCGGGATCTCGCCCGGTACATCCGGCAGGCTCGCGAGGCTACCGAACGCCTGCGGGAATCCGGAGAACTCCCAGATCCCGAGCAGCGCGGCGACGCGAGCGCCGCCTGACGCCTCAGGCCTCCGGACGCAGCAGCGGGAACGCAATCACATCCCGGATCGTCGGCGAGTCCGTCAGCAGCATGCAGATGCGGTCGATGCCCAGGCCCAGCCCGCCCGCCGGCGGCATGCCCACCTTCAGCGCCCGCAGGAAGTCCTCATCCAGCGTGCGGAAGGTCTGCTCCTCATCATCCGCCCCGGCAAGCTGCTCGCGAAACTTGGCCTCCTGCACATCCGGGTCGTTCAACTCCGTGTACGCCGGCCCGATCTCCATGTGCGCGATGAACAGGTCCCACCGGTCGGCCACCTGCGGATCCTCCGGGCGCGGGCGCGTCAGCGGGCTCAGCGCTGCCGGATAGTCGGTCACAAACGTCGGCTTCTCCGGATCCAGTGACCGCTCCGCGACTTCCTCGAACAGCTCATTGACCACGAAGATGTCATCCATCCCCTCGTGCTTCAGTCCGCGCCGCTTCGCTTCCTCCCGGGCCCGCGCCCCGTCGCTCATGGCAAACCCCAGCGAACTCTCGAACAGCGACGCGTACGTCACCACCCGGAACGGGGCCCCGAAGTCCACCCGCAGATCCCCGAACGGCAGGCGCAGGCCCGAGGTATCCGCCTCCGGCGCGCACACCCGGTACTCCGGCTGCTCCACGGCGAACCCCGCCAGCTCGCGCAGCAGCGACTCGGTCAGCTCCATCATCGTCCCCGAATCGCCGTACGCCTCATACACCTCCATCGAGGTGAATTCGGGGTTGTGCTGCTTGTCCAGCCCCTCGTTGCGGAAGTTGCGGTTGATCTCGAAGACCCGCGGCAGCCCGCCCACCAGCAGCCGCTTCAGATACAGCTCCGGGGCGATGCGCAGGAACAGGTCGATGTCCAGCGCGTTCATGTGCGTGACAAACGGCCTCGCCGCGGCGCCCCCCGCCAGCGCCTGCAGCATCGGCGTCTCGACCTCCAGGAAACCGCGCTGGGCCATAAAGCCGCGGATCCGCGCCATCAGCAGCGACCGCAGCTTCAGAGTGGCCATCGCCCGCGGCGTGGCCCACATGTCCACGTACCGCTGCCGGTAGCGCAGCTCCACATCCTGCAGGCCCGCCCACTTCTCCGGCGGCGGCACGATGCACTTGCTGCCGGCCCGCAGGCTGCTCGCCCACACCGTGATCTCGCCGGTGCGCGTCTTCACCAGCGGCCCCTCGGCCACCACCAGGTCGCCCAGGTCGGTCAGCTTGGCAAGCCCGAACCCCGCCTCATCGCAGTCACGCTGGCTGATGGCCACCTGCAGGTCGCCCGTGTCATCGCGCACGTTGAGCCACACCAGCTTCCCGTTGTCGCGGTGCAGCACTACCCGCCCGGCCACGCGGACCACCGGCCGCCGATCGACAAATCCCTCTTCCTTGCCGCGCTCCTTCTGCTCGACATCCGCGCCCTCGTCGTAGCGTGCCGCGCCGTCGGCGAGGCTGACCAGGCCCTCGGTGCGCGCGCCATACGGGTTGATGCCCGCGGCGCGGGCTTCCTCACGATTGGCCCGCCGCTGCTGCTCCAGGCGGTGCAGGTCAGGGGCGGACTCGGGCTGGGCTGGCTGCTGGGGTTCCATGGGCAGGGTGAAGGTTAGACGCCCCGGCGCCCGGCGCCGCATACGCTGGCCACCGCCATGCGCATCGGCGTCATCAGCACCGGCTCCCACGGCGACATCCATCCCTATATCGCTATCGGCAGGGCTCTCGCCGCGCGGGCCCACGAGGTGATCTTCATCGCCAGCCCCTACTTCCAGCCCGACATCGAGCGGGCCGGGCTCGACTTCCGCCCGCTGGCGCCGGAGATCGATGTCGCCCCGCTGATGCGCAACCCCGACCTCATGCACCCGCGCCGCGGCCCGAAGATGGTCTTCCGGCTGCTGGCCGACTCCACACCGCGAGTGCTTGACGCCCTTGAGCAACTGCACGCCGAAGCCCCGCTGGACGCACTCCTGGCCCACCACATCGTCCTCGGCGCCCCGTGGTTCGCCGACCGCCGCGCGGTGCCCCTGGCCAGCGGCGTGCTCGCCCCCATGCTCTGGTTCAACCCGGCCGACCCCGTCCCCGCCCTCCAGCGCCGCCCGGGCGGCGCGGCGCTGGCCTGGGCCCGGCTCCAGGAGCGCATCGTGCGCAAATGGATGCCCGTGACTGTCGACCGCTGGGTCAACGGCGTGCGCCGGCGCTGCGGCCTGGCCCCCCAGCCCGGGGCCTTCATGAAGACGTTCCTCGGCGGCGATGTCCGACTCGGGCTCTGGTCCGCCGCCCTGCGCGGGCCGCTGCCGGGCGATCCAGAGGGCGTGATCTGCGGCTTCCCCTTCTACGACCGGGCCGAGCAGACGCTCGACCCCGCCATCGAGCGTTTCTGCGCCGACGGGCCGGCGCCGGTGGTCTTCAGCCTCGGTACGGCGGCGTCGCACCTGCCGGGCGATTTCTACGAACTGGCCGCCGCCGCGTGCGCCCGCGCCGGCGTCCGCGGCCTGCTGCTGACCACCACGCCCGACACTGCGCCGTCGAAGCTCCCGCCGGGCGTCGCCGCCTTCGGCTACGCCCCGTTCTCCCATGTCCTGCCGCGAGCCGGCGCCTTCGTCTGTCACGGCGGGATCGGCTCGATCGCCCAGGGGCTCCGCGCCGGCTGCCCGACGCTGGTGGTCGCCTTCGCCCACGACCAGTTCAACAACGGCGTGCGGATTCAGCAGGCCGGCGCCGGGCTGATGATCCGGCGCCCGCGCCTGACGATCCACCGCCTCAGCAGCCTGCTGCGCCGTCTGCTGGATGACCAGTCAATGCGCTCGTGCGCCCGCCAGATGCGCTCACACATGGCGCACGAAGACGGCGCCGAACGCGCTGCCGACGAAATCGAGCGCATCGCCTGACCTCTGCTCGCCGACCCTGCTCTCGGAGAGAACTGCGATTGATACGAAAGTTCAGGTTTCAGTTTCAGGTTTCGGATTTGAGATTCGAGATTCGAGATTCGAGATTCGAGATTTGAGATTTTGAGATTTGAGATTTGAGATTTGAGATTTGAGATTTGAGATTTGAGATTTGAGATTTGAGATTTGAGATTTGAGATTTCGGATTTATCTCAGGTCTCATCTCAGATCTCTGCCCGCCGACCCGACTCCCGCCCTCTGCCTCACCCCAGCAATCCATACTTCACGATGCACCGCACCGCGCTGATTCCATCGCGCCACCCGATCTTCTTGCCCTCTGCGTAGGTGCGCCCGGCGTAACTCACCGCGGTTTCGTAGATGCGGGCCGGCCGCACACCGCCGCTGGCCGGCAGTCGCAGCCTCGCGACCTTCGCCACCATCTCCGGCTCGATCCCGAAGCGCTCCTCCTTGAGGTCGAGATGCTCGGCCACCTCGCGCGAGAACGCCTTGAAGCAGCACTCGATGTCGGTGAGGTTCAGATTCGTCACCGCGTTACTCAGCAGCGTGATGGCCCGGTTGGCCACGTAGTGCCAGAAGTACAGCACCCGGTGCGTCTGCCCGATGAAGCGCGACCCGATCACCGCGTCAGCCCGGCCATCGAGAATCGGCGCGCAGACCACGGCGTGCTCGCGCGGGTCGTACTCCAGGTCGGCATCCTGGATGATGACCAGATCCGCCCCCGCCTCCAGCGCCGCCGCCAGCCCGCTGCGCACCGAAGCCCCCTTGCCGCGATTGACCTCGCGCCGGATCGTCCGCACATCGTCGCGCCCATCCAGCGCTGCGACGATCTCCGCCGTCCCGTCCGTCGATCCGTCATCGACGACCACCAGCGTGCGAGCTGTAACGCCCTCGGGCAGGGCCGCCGCATCCACCCGCTCAATGAGCGCCGGCAGCAGATCCCGCTCGTTGTAGACCGGGATGATCACGGCAAGGCGCACCGGAGAGGATAGAACGGGCGCACGGACGGACGCCCGATGTGGCTCGCGCGGCTGGGTACCCCCCCACTCCGTGGGGGGGTCTTCCTGAATCCCGCCTCTGGGTACCCCCCCCCCCGTGGGGGTTCTTCCGGAATCCAGCCTATGGGTACCCCCCCACTCCGTGGGGGGTCTTCCTGAATCCAGCCTTCGGGTACCCCCCCACTCCGTGGGGGGTCTTCACAAAGACCGTAAGCGCGCCATCGAGTG
>JBICIE010000194.1:0-5718 GCA_043101635.1 Phycisphaerales bacterium JB039
TCCCGACGGCGGACTACGCCTTCGGGAAGGTGGCCGAGAGGATGATCTCGGTGTCGAAGCCGGCAGGCGTCAGCACCGGGTTGGTCGCCGTCAGGATGAAACCGTCCACCTGCCCGGCCGCGGCAGGCGCCAGCGCCAGCAGCCCGATCGCCATCACACGCTTCACAGGTCTCTCCTTGTTCTGAAAGGTTGCGAGCCGCACTCAGCCTACTCGATTTCGGCGCCGGGCACAAGGCCCACGCAAGCCGCACCGGCAGGGCAACGCCGTGAACTGGCCTGTCGCCGCGGCAAGTCGCCGGCCCGAAGGGCCACGCGGCGGTTGCCACGGGCCAGCCCGCAAAGCGGGCGCAGCCCGTGGAAGCAGGCGCTGCCGAATCAAATCGCCCCCGCGGGCCCCGCGGGGCAAGCGCAGTTGCCCTTGGTTCACGGCTTGCCCGGTGGGGCGCCCGAGCCCTCGAATGCCCATGCCCTCCGATTCACGGACAGCCCGCGGCAAACTCCGTCTGAAAGCACAGGAAGTCAAACAGATCCAGCGCGCCATTGCCATCGCAGTCCGCGTACGGATCGCCGGTGGCAAACGCGTTCTGGAAGCACAGAAAGTCGAACAGGTCCAGCCCGTCGCTGGCGTCGCAGTCGGCGTAGCAGGCGCCGACGCGCACGATCGCCGACCCATCGACGAAGGCGTCGCCGTATCGCGATATGGGCGGCGCAGGGTCCCGGTGCGGATACGTGTAGAACTCGCTCGTGCGCGTCTCCACGTCGATCACCCGCGCCGGCGTCAGCGCCGGGGCGAAGGTCGCCCGCCAGATGAGAATCGGATTGTCGGGGTCGGCGACCGGACCCGGATACAGCAGATGCAGTTGGCCCACGGCGATGTCCGCAACGCGCTTCCCATCGGGCGTGACGCTGCCGGCCGTCTGGCCCGGCGCCCCGAGCACAAGCTCCGGCGCCGCCCAGCCAGCCTCACCGGCGACGGCCTCGAGGCGAGCCGCGGCGAACGCGTAGTCGGCCGGATCGAACACCGCCCACACTTCGACAGTCGCCTCTGGTGTCTGTGGTGTGATGAGGTTGCTCACACGGATGATCATGCCCTCGCCGTCGGCGAAGACCGGAACGCACAGCAAAAGCGTCAGGCATGTTGCAGCGCAACGCATGACTGCCTCCTTCCGGTGGCCCGCGCGCAGTGTACCCGATTGTCGGACCGGCCACAAGGGCCTGCTCCGCCTCGCCTGAAACAGCAAGCGGGGCGGCCGAAGCCGCCCCGCAATGAGCTTCAGATGCGAACCGACCCCTTACGGGCAGCCGGCCGCGAACTCGTTCTGGAAGCACAGGAAGTCAAAGAAGTCGAGGATCGTGTCACCGTCGCAGTCGGCGTAGCAGTCGCCGCCGCTGGTCGTGTCGATCAGCGTGATGAACCGCCCGGAGGCCGCCGCCACCAGCGTCGAGCCGCCGGTCGAGATGTCCAGGATGTGCACGCCGGCGCCATCGGTCCACATGATGTTGCCGTTGCCAAGCTCATACACGCCGCGCACGGCCGAGCCGACGTCGATGTAGTTGACCTGGTCCCCAGTGTCCTTGTCGTACTCATAGATGCCCGCGGGCGGCGAGAAGCCGCCGGCGATCACGTTGCCGTTGGCCTTGAGATTGAGCTGCTCGGGGAAGTCGATCCCCGTCACGCCGTCGGAATCGTGGAACGTGCTCAGGAAGGTCCCGCTCGGGTCGTGCAGATCGAGGTTCTCATCGGCGATGTTGGCGACCAGCAGGTTGCCGCCGAACTCGATCACATCGAACGGATCGCCGACCGGGAAGCTGCCCATCGGGGCGCCGGCGGCGTCGAACATGACCAGGGCGTCACCCGGCGCCGTCCCGCCGCCCTCGCCGCTGTTGCAGACATACACCACGCCGCCGATGTACGCCAGCCCGCGGATGTTGTCCATCCCGCCCGTGATCGACCCCAGGGCCCCGCCATCGAGGTCGTAGCGGAAGATCGTGTCGGCCAGCTGATCGCTGATCCAGATCTCCTCCTCCACCCGGATCGCCTTGATCGGCGTGCTGAAGACGCCGGCGCCGTCGATATACAGCGGGTTCACCAGCGTGCCGTCCATCGGGTCAAACAGCATCACCGCGTCCGCGGTGGAGTCCACGACGGCCAGGAACTCATCGGCCTGGGCGCCGGTGGCCAGACCGGCCGCCGCCAGGGCGGCAAATGTGCAGATGCGACGCATGATTCAGATCTCCCTTCGTGCTGCTCCCCCGCGCCGGGTGACGCCCCCGGCGCGTGCATGACGGCCGGTTCTCGGACAACCCGCTCGAGCCCGGCGCCCGTACACTCAGCCGATGAAGCCGATCCGCGTCGCCTGCGTCGAGTACCTCAACACCGTCCCCCTCATCGAGGGCCTCGAGAAGCTCGATGCGCTGACCCTCGACCGGGCCGCCCCCAGCCGCATCGTCGACATGCTGACCGGCGGGCGCGCCGACATCGGCCTGGTCTCCCTCATCGACGCCGCCCGCGCCCCGGCGCCGCTGGCCCTGCTGCCCGTCGGCATGATCGGCTGCGACGGCCCGACCATGACCGTGCGCATCTTCTCCAGGGTTCCGCTGGACCAGATCCGGCGCCTGCACGCCGACACCGACAGTCACACCTCCACCGCCCTGGCCCGCCTGATCCTCGAGAAGCAGTTCGGCGCCCGCGTCGAGGTCATCGACTACGACGCCCGCGAGGATATCGCCGTTGGCGGCGAGCGCGCCGATCCCGAGGCCATGCTCCTCATCGGCGACAAGGTCGTCACCCTCGCCCCGCGCCTGGAGCGGTTCGGGCACACCGTCGATCTCGGCGAAGCCTGGAAAGACCTGACAGGGCTGCCCTTCGTCTACGCCGTCTGGATGTGCCGCGCCGGCGAGCAGGATGATCCCGCCATTCAGGCCGCCGCCGCGGCCATCGATCGGGCCCGCCGTCACAACATGCTGCGCCTGAGCTGGATCGTGGCCAGGCGCGCCGGCGAACTGCGCTGGCCGCAGGAGCTTGCCGAGCGCTACATCGGCGAACTGCTGCGATTCGAGGTCGGCCCGCGCCAGCGCGCCGCGGCCCGGCAGTTCCTCGACATGTGCGCACAGGCCGGGCTTGCCCCCCCGGCGCAGCTTCGCTGGGCCGAACTGGCGCCGCCGGCCGCGGCCAGTGCAGGAGCCCCGGGAGGGGCCTGAGCGGTGCCCCCGCTGCCGCAGATCCGCACGCCCGCCCTGCGCGAGCTTGCCGAGCAGCAGCGCTACACCCCGCGCGCCACCCTGCTCAAACAGGTCGACCGGGCCGAGCAGCTCGCCGCCGACATCGAGCCCGCCCAGGGCTATCCCGCCGACTGGCTCGTCTTCCGCATCACCGGCCATCGGCCCGAGATGACCGATCCGGCGATCGTCGCCGGCGCCGACGCGCTGGCCGACCTCTCCGCCCTCGTCGAGCGACTCAGCGACGCCGCCCGCATGACGCCCGAGGATCTCGCCCCCGGCGCGCTGCGCCTCGATGAGTTGCAGCAGCGGTGGGGCGTCAGCGTCAAGACCATCGGTCGCTGGCGCCGGCGCGGGCTCATCGCCCGGCGCGTGCGCGAGTCGCCGACACGCTCGCGGCTGGCCTTCCAGGCGCGGGCGATCGAGGTCTTCGAGCGCATGCGCGAGGCCGAGCTGCGCCAGGCCGCGTCCTTTCACCGCCTCTCAGAAGACGAGCGCCGCCGCGCCCTCGATGCCGCCCGCGCCGGCGCAGAGGCGGGACTCTCGCTCAGCGCCGCGGCACAGCGCATCGCCGCCGAACTCGGGCGCAGCCACGAAGCCATCCGCCAGTTGCTGATGCGGGAAGATGCGGATGCAGCCCACCCCATCTTCGAGCGCCTGGCCCCGCCGGACGCCCGCCGGCGCGCTGTCTGGGAGCGCGCCTGGCGTCGCGGCGTCGACGATCGTCAACTCGCCCGGCGCTGCGGCTACAAGCTCACCAGCGTCCGCCGCGCCATCCTCGAACAGCGTGCCGACCTGCTGCGCTCCCTGACGCTGACGCCGCGAACCGACACCCGGCGCAAGGGCGCGCCGGAGGACCCCCTCGCCCACGAGATCGTGCGCACGGATCTGGACTACCGCGCCCCCACCGACCTCGCGGCGCTCGTCCACGAGATGCGCGCCACGCCGGCGCCCGTCGGTTTCGTCGAGCTGGCCCGGGCCCGCGCCTATCACGCGCTGCTGGCGCGGGCCCGCAGCGCGATCGACGCGCTGCCGCCCCAGAGCGTCAGCGCCCGCGCCCTGGATCGCATCGAAACCGACCTGCGCTGGGCCGGCCGCCTGAAGGTCGCGCTGGCGCGCACGGAGCTGCGCCTCGTGATCGCCGCGGCAGAGGAAGCCATCGGCGGGCCCGTCGAGTCGCTCGGCGCCCGCCGTCTGGCCCGGGCCCTGCTGGATCTCACCGGCGCCCTTGCCACCGCGGTCGATACCTATGACCCGTTCCGCGGCGGCCGGCTGGCCGCGACCGCCGGGCTGCTGCTCGGCCGCGCTGCCGCGCGGCTGGCGCCGCCGGCCCGCGCTGCGCGATCCGGCCAGGCCGCGCGATTGCTCACCGCAGGCGCCGCGATCCCCGACTGGACCCGCGCTGCCGTCGCCTGGCCCTGGCTGGAGCCCGATGCGCGCGTGCGCAACTTCCTCCATGCGCTCGACGAGCCGGACCGCACGCTGCTCACGCTGCGCTTCGGCTTTGCCGGCGCTGCCCCCGTAACGCTGGATGAAGCCGCCGAGGCCGCCGGCCTCACGCGCATCCAGGCGCCGCGGCGCGAGCGGACCGCGATACGCGAGGCCATCCTCGCCGCCCGCGCGGCCGAAGGCGCCACATGACCGCGACCTGGGTCTTCCACCGCGGCGGCCTTGGCGACAGCGTGCTGCTCTGGCCGATGCTGCGCGCCATCAAGCGCACCGGCCCGGTCACGCTGGTGACAGACGGCTCACTCGGCCGCCTCGCCCAACGCTGGCTCGGCGTCGAGCCCGTCGATGGCCAGCAGATGCGATTCCTGCAGCTCTGGGTCGAGTCGCCGCGGATCACGCCTGTTGCCGGCGTCGATCGCGTCATCTCGTTTCACCCGCCGGCGCCGGATGCCGTGAAGCGGATGTGGCTGCGCAGCGCCGGCGCGATGTTCCCCGGCGCCCGCATCACGCTCGTCCGCCGCCGCCCGGACCGGCGCTTCGCGCTGCGCTGGTCGGCGCGCGGCCCGGCGGTTGCGCTGCCCAGCGATCCTGCCGGACCGGTCCTGCTCCACGTCGGCGCCGGCTCGGAAGACAAACGCTGGCCGCTGGAACGCTGGGTCGAGCTTGCCTCGCGCCTGCGCGCAACCGGCGCCCCATGCCGGCTCCTCGCCGGCGAGGTCGAACTGGAGCGATTCTCCGCCGACGAGCAGGCGATGTTCGACAGCGCCCGCGCCGAGTTCCTCTTCGATCCGACCGAACTGGGCCAGATGATCACCGCCGCGCGCGCAGTCGTTTGCGCCGACAGCGGCCCGGGTCACCTCGCCGCACAACTGGGCGTGCCGACGGTATCGCTCTTCGGCCCGACCAATCCCGCCCAGTGGGCGCCCGTCGGCCCCCGCACCACAGTCCTGGCGCCGCAGACGCCGCGCCCGATGAGATGGCTGGAAGTTGACGCAGTAATTCAGGCGCCCGCGCTGGCCGGCTCTGGTGGCACAGGCGTCTCGCCTGTGC
>JBICIE010000195.1:0-7727 GCA_043101635.1 Phycisphaerales bacterium JB039
GCAGCCGGTGCTGGATTTCCGGCTCCACATCCCGCCGGACGCCCCGCCGCTCCCCGAGCCGCTCCCCGGCGCCCGCTACGCCCTGCTGGCGCCCACCAGCCGCTGGCCCGCCAAACGCTGGCCGGCGGACCGCTTCCGGCGCCTTGCCGAGGCCCTGCTCGGGCAGGGCGCCGTCGACGCCGTCGCCGTCGTCGGCGGCCCGGGCGAGCACAACCAGTGCGCGCCGCTGGCGGACCTTGCCGCCCGCGACCGGCGCGTGGTCGATCTCGTCGGCCAGACCAGCGTCGGCGGCCTCATGCGCCTGGTTCAGAGCGCTGCGGTCGTCATCGCCAACGACTCCGCCGCCCTGCACATCGCCGTCGGCTTCGATCGCCCGATCGTCGCGCTGTACGGACCGACCGATGTCAACAAAGTCGGCCCGTACGGTCGAGCGGCCGATGTCCTGCAGAAGCTGGCGCCCGGCGACGACCTCAACCACAAGCGCCCGGAGAACGTCCGGCTCATGGAGCGCGTCGGCGTCGAGGAAGTTCTGGATGCGGCGATCGCCCGGGCGCAGGCGCCCCAGATCCCCGATCGCTGATCCCCGATCCCTGCCGCCCTACCCGTTGGTCCGCTCGAACTCGCGCATGAACTCGGCCAGCGCCTTGGCCCCCGCCTCCGGGAACGCGTTGTACACGCTGGCCCGCATGCCGCCGACCGAGCGGTGGCCCTTGAGCCCGTCGAAGCCCTGCTTCTTCGCCTCGGTGATGAACTTCTTCTCCAGGTCCTCGCTCGGCGCCCGGAAGGTGATGTTCATCAGCGAGCGGCTGTCGGCGCGTGCCGTGCCGCGGAAGAACGACGAGCTGTCCAGCACGTCATAAATCGGCTTGGCCTTGCGCAGGTTGTGCTCGGCCATCTTCGCCAGCCCGCCCTGGCCCAGGATCCACTTGAAGACCTGTCCGACGAGGTAGATGGCGAACACCGGCGGCGTGTTGTAGCGCGAGTCGTTCTCGGCGTGCGTCGCGTACTGCAGCATCGGCGGCAGGTCGCGCACCGCCTTGAGCAGGTCCTCGCGGATGATCACCAGCGTCACGCCCGCCGGGCCCAGGTTCTTCTGCGCCCCGGCATAGATCAGCCCGTATTTGCTCACGTCGATCGGACGGCTGAACATGTCGCTGGAGGTGTCGCACACCAGGAACGCGCCCTTGGGACAGGCCGGCTCGGACCTGAATTCCGTGCCGAAGATGGTGTTGTTGCTGGTGAAGTGCAGGTACACCGGCTTGTCGGAGTACTTGGTCTCCGCGGGGCCGGGAATCCACGTGAAGTTGTCCGGCTCGCTGGTGGCCGCGACGTGCACCTTGCCGTAGCGTTTGGCCTCCTTGATCGCCTTCTGCGACCAGGCGCCCGTGTTGATGTAGTCGGCCGTTGCGCCATCCGGCAGCAGGTTCGCCGGAAGCGTGAAGAACTGCGACGACGCCCCGCCCATCATGAACAGGATGCGGTAGTTCTCGCCGATCCCCGCGAGCTTGCGGCAGTCGGCCTGGGCCTCCTGGAAGATCCGGTCGATCACCGGACCCCGGTGGCTGTGCTCCATCACGCCGATGCCCGTGCCGTCGATGTCCCAGATGTCATGCTGGGCCTGCTTCAGCACCGCCTCCGGCAGAATCGCCGGCCCCGCCGCAAAGTTGTACGTGGAACGCTCGGCCTTCAGCAGGCCCGATGCCATCTCTTTCATCGCCGTCGTCATGACCCCGCTCCTTGCATGCGTCGCAGTCTCTTATTCAACGCCCTGGCTTGCCCTGTGCGCCTGCCCTTCAGCCCGCCGCACCCGCCGCCTGCGGCTCGTTCACCAGGTGCTCCAGCTTGCCCGTCTCGCTGAAGACCTTCACGATCCGCACCGTCTCGTCCGCCACCGCCTGCTGGGCCTGGTCGGTCGACGCGCCGCAGTGGTGGGTGCACGTCACCCCCGGCAGCGACGCCAGTTCCGTCGTCCAGGCCATCTCCGGCGTCGGCGGCTGGTTCTGATACACATCCAACCCGGCACGGACGCCCTTGTCGAGGATCGCGGCCTTGAGCGCCTGCTCATCGACCACCGTGCCGCGGGAGGTGTTGATGAAGTACGCCCCCGGCTTCATCGCCGCGAAGAACTCCGCGTTGCACATGTTCTTCGTCTCGGCGTTGGCGGCAATGTGCAGGCTCACCGCGTCGCACTTCGGCAGCATCTTCAGCAGGTCCGCCCGCGTCGAGCCGCCATTGCGGATCCCAAGCTCCGCCGCCCGCGCCGCCGTCATGATCACGTCCCACCCGATCACATCCATCTCGAACGCCTTGGCCCGCTGCACGATCGCGCGCCCGATCGCCCCCACGCCGATCACGCCCAGCGTCAGCCCCTTGATCCCGCGCGCCTTGGCGTACTCCTTCTTGCGCCACTTGCCCGCCCGCAGATCACTCAGTTGCTCCGGCAGCCGCCGGTCGGCGCACAGCAGGTGCGCAAAGGCCACCTCCGCCACCGCCACCGCGTTCATCCCCGGGCAGTTGCACACCCCGATGCCCCGCGCTGCCGCGGCGTCGATGTCGATGTTGTCGAACCCCGCCCCGGCCCGGATGATCGCCTTGAGCGACTCGGCCCCCTCGATCACCGGCGCCGGCACCTTGGTCGAACGCACGATCAGGATGTCCGGCTCGAAGGCGGCGATCGCCGCCGGCAGCGTGTCCGGCCCAAGCTCCGGGCTGAGCTGCACCTCGCACCCAAGGGCTTTGAGCCCCTCGATGCCGCTGGTCTCGAACTTGTCAGCGATCAGCACCTTCAGCGCCATGGCGGTCTCCTCTTTCTCAGGGAGGACCATTTTAGGAGAGGCCCCGGCGCCACGCGCCCGTCGCGCCCGCTCACCGCCCCCGAAAGTCTCCCTTGCCCGCCCCGCCTGCCTGTGGCAACAATGGCGGTCGCGCCGATCGTCCGGCGTCGCCCGCGGAGCCCATCCATGTCGCCCAGCGCCCTGCTGCAGGTCCTTGGCCGGGTCCTCCTCTCCAGCGTGTTCCTGATCACCGCCGTCGCAAGCAAGATCCCCAGGTTCGCCTCGACGGCCGAGTCCATGGCCGCCGAGCAGATCCCGTCGCCCAGGCTCATGCTCGTCGGCGCCATCGCCTTCCTGATCGCCGGCAGCATGAGCCTCATCCTCGGCTTCAAGGCCCGGATCGGCGCCCTGCTGCTGCTCGTCTTCCTGGTCCTCGCGACGTACTTCTACCACGATTTCTGGGCCTTCCAAGGCGCCGAGCGCGAGCTTCACCTGGTCCAGTTCCTCGCCAACGTGTCCCTGGCGGGGGGTCTGCTGCTGGTCATCGCCGGCGGCGCCGGCCCCGCCAGCGTCGACGCCTGCATGGCCCGGCGCCGCGCCGAGCAGAAGCCGGGCTGAGCCGAGCCGCCGCCCCGAGCGCCGGTCGGCAAAGCAGGGTCGATTCCCTGCTCTGCGCTGCCAGCAGCGCCCGGGTATGCTGCCCTTCGGAGGGCGCGATGACTCGACGCTGCGCGCTGCGGTGCCTCGCCGCCGCCCTGGCCTGCGCCCAGGCCCGGGGTCAGGTCTGCGACCCCGCGCCGCTCGCCACCGCCGGCGCTGCGGGGATCAGCCGCGCTGGCGACGCGTCCGGCCCCCTGGCCGCCATCGCCGCCGGCTTCGACGGCATCCACTTCTACCACATCGCGCAGCCCGGCAAGCCCAGCCTCATCGCCACGTTTCTGACGCCCGGGTACCCGTCGGAGGTCACGCTCGCAGGCAGCCTTGCCTACGTCGCCGATGGCCCCGCAGGCCTGGCCATCCTCGATGTCGCCGACCCGGCCCGCCCGGCGCTGCTCGGCGCTGTGGACACGCCGAGCTTCGCCCTGGACGTCGCCCTCGCCGGCAACCTCGCCCTCATCGCAGACCAGTTCCGCGGCGTGCAGATCGTCGATGTCACCGATCCGGCCGACCCGCGCATCATCGGGTGGCTGGATACCGACAACCGCGCCCTGGGCGTCGCCGCCCGTGGGACGCTCGCCTGCGTCGCCGACGGCTTCGACGGCGTGGTCACCATCGACATCAGCGACCCGGCCGCGCCCGTCGAACTTGCCGAGTTCGACCCGGACTCATACGCCCTCGATGTCGAACTTGCCGGCGACATCGCCTGCCTCGCCACCGAGGACATCGGGCTGCTGATCATCGATGTCGCCGATCCCGCCGACCCGGTCCTGCTGGGCAGCGTCGAGACGCTCGGCCGGGCCCGCAAGGTCCGGCTTCAGGGCGACCTGGCCTTCGTCGCCGACGAGATCGCCGGCATGCTCATCATCGACATCTCCGACCCGCTCCGCCCGGATCACGTCGCGACGGTCGAGACGGCGCGACTGGCCGTCGATGTCGCCCCCGCCGGCCATGTCGCCATGCTCATCGACGAGATCGCCGGCCTGCAGGTCATCGACGTCACCGGCTGCGACCCGTGCTACCCCGACTGCGATGTCTCCGGCGCCCTCGACTTCTTCGACTTCCTGTGCTTCCAGAACGCCTTCGCCGCCGGCGCCGGCTACGCCGACTGCGACGCCTCCGGAGCCCACGACCTCTTCGACTTCCTCTGCTTCCAGAACGCGTTTGCCGCCGGATGCCAGTAGCAAGGGCGAAAAGCGAGAAGCGTCAACGAGGGGAACAAGATCGGCCCGGGCTCTTCTGGCCGCGGGTGGGCCCTTGGGTGGGCCGATCGCTCCGCGATCGGCATGGCATGCGAGCCGCCGCCATGGGCCGGCGCGCGCCCCAAGCCGGGGGCGCGGCCCCCGAAACGGGGGGAGCGTTTGGTCACGGGTCGTATGCGCATTGCGCGAATTCCCGAGCAATCGTGTCACACGGGGCAACTCGGCGCCGTCTTGTGTGGTATCTTGGTGAGACCGGCGCGTGGCCGGGGAGGGCCAACGAAGGAGCAGGTCGCATGTTGAAGACGCGGTCCGATTCTCTCTCTCTCTCTCTACGGTCTGTAGGAGGCGCTGGCTGACGGCCTTATGGGGCATGGCGTTCGTCCCTTGGGTGGCGGCAGGGCAGTTGGATTACGACCACAACTGGGCCGGCGGCGAAGGAGGGACCGGGGACGACTACGGGCGCGGCGTGGCGCTGTGGCACGATGGCACGGTGTGCCAGCTCACCGAACTCGACGCCGACACGGCCAGCCAGATGAAACTGACGCTGTCATGGCCGGACACGGGCGGCGTGCAGATGTTCAGCCGCGTGGACGGCGGCTCGGGCCCCGGCGGTGAGATCTTCCCGCGCGACATCGCGGCGGGGAACAACTTCGTGGACATGGGGTCGGGCCCTTACGACACGGCGTGGACGCACACGGTCGGGTCATTCATCGGAGAGGTGATGATCGACGACAAGCTGCTGGAATCTGGCGTCAGCGGGACGACGGTGGGCGCCCTTGTCACGCGCGATAGCGTCGATCTCAACTCTCCGGGCACTCCCGCAAACGCCTGGGCCACCGCGTTCACCAGCACGGACATCATCGAGGCCCTGACGGTGGCGTCGAGCCCGCTGGGTATCGCGGGCGGCGATACTACCGCTTCGGGCGCCGGGCCGATCTCTGGCGCAGCGGGCGCGGCGACGGCCGGGCCCGGAGCGCCGGCCAATGACATCTATCGACCACTGACCTACGAAGACCCGGGACCAAGCATGGTCGCCCTTCCGTCGACCGTGGGGGTCGGCGGCTACTTCAAGGGCTTCGCGACGTTCCCGACCGAAGACGACTCAAGCGTGATCCGCAACGCGCCCGGCGGGGTTGAGAACGGCTACGTCGTACTCGTGCTTCACTCGGACGAGCCCGGGCTCACCGCCGGGCGCGTGCTCCGGCGCGGCCCGGAGGGTCCGTCTGACAGCGCCTCGATACTGCAGATCGCATCGCCCAACGGGAACACGCGCGTCACCGGCATCGCCATCGATCCGAAGGACTACACCGTCGCGGTCACTGGCTGGTTCGAGGCTGCAGACACGAACTTCAATCCGGCTGGCGTCGCCTTCCCGGCGCCGTCGCACGCCGGGGCGCGCGACATCTTCGTGGCGGTTTACGAGCCGAACTACTATGGCCGTCTCTCGCTGCAATGGCTGTCCGTCGTCGGCACGCAATACGACGACGAGGGCGCCGGCGTCGCCTTCGACAGCGCCGGCGCCGTCTACGCCACCGGCTGGAAGGGGACCGCCGCCGGCGATGGCGACCTCTGGATCGCTAGATTCAACAAGCAGACCGGTGGAACGTTCCCGCGATCGGTCAATCCCGTCTGGCAGTACACCTACACCGGCGCCGGCGACGACCGCGGGCTGGATGTGGCGGTCGATCACCTCGACCGGGCCCTCATCACCGGGCGCTTCGGGCTCCCCTCCGGGCCCGGCAACTACTGCCTCGACTTCGATCCGAGGTCCGGCGTGGATCTGCACTGCACGGCCGGCGGGTCGGACATCTTCGTCATACGCTTCTGGGCCAACAGCTTCTACGCCGGGGGATACGCGATCGGCGCCGACAAGGATGAGACGGGCGCAGCGATCGCAACCGAACCGCTCGGAACTGGTCGCATCGCCATCGGTGGCACATTCGGAATCGGCAGCACGCCGCCGTATGCCGTCGACTTCGATCCGGCCGGCGGCGCCGCGCTGCACTCGGATGGCGGGGCCGACGGCTTCATCAGCGCCCTGGATCAGCAGGTTCCCGAGGATGTGCTGAGCCAGGTGTCGATCGTGTTCGACAACTCCGGCAGCATGAGCCTTCCTGACACCAAGTATGTGGCGCTCATGACCGCTCTCCGGTCGAAGCTGCTCGCCTCGAACAACGTGAAGACGAACGGGACGGTCGTGCTCGGCGCTGTAGCATACTCGAACGGGGAGTCGGCCACGCCGTTCATGCCGTGGACGCTCATCGACAGCCCGAACACGCTGAACGCCGTCGCGAACCGCCTGGCGCGGCAGGCGCTGCCCACTGGGGGCAACAACCGGCTCCCGGAGGGGATCCAGGTCGTGGGCGACCAGTTCCAGTTCATGACGGCGCCCGGCGCCTACCGGCATCTGGTGGCGATTGCCGAGCAGGAGTCGCTGGGCGACCCGAGCGCCGAGATCGACGCACTGTTCTCGCAAAGTCTGATCGACCAGGCCAGCGGTATCGCGACGTTCGAAACCAGCTCTTACGGCAGCGGGCGGAGGTACATCCTGAACGAAGTGGCCGAGTCGGTCGCCCAGTTCGCCGCAGCCGATCCACTGGAGGGCAACCTTGGCATGGCGGCGCAGGTTTCCGCCATGCTCGACCCGGCCTTCCCCGACCTCCTTGATCGCTTTATCAAGCGCGTCACCGTCTGCCCGGGCGACTACGACCGCCTTGGGTGCGAAGACGCCGGTGATGCGACGGCGTTCTTCGTCGGTTCCAGCACCGGCGATCTGTATGCGGACTGGAACTTCAACGGCGTTTTCGATGGCCATCTGCCGCCGCAACTTGATCGTTATGACAGGCCGAAGTTCGAGACGGGCCTTTTGCTCCAGGGCTGCGAGTGCCCGTAATGCGACATCGCACTCTCAACATCCGGATCGCGCTCGCGCTGTGCAGTTGCGCTGCGAGTTCCGGCGCTCCGGACGCCACGTTTACTCCACTCGGCCTGCTGCCCGGCGGGGGAGCGTTCTTTAGCCTGGCGACCGGCGTCTCCGACGACGGGCAGGTGGTCGCCGGCACTGTCGGCGTAATGGACCCACTCGATGTCCTCC
>JBICIE010000196.1:0-2957 GCA_043101635.1 Phycisphaerales bacterium JB039
GTCGCCACGCAGAGCTACGCCGCCGACTACGCCGATCGCATCTTCGCGTTCAGTTGGCAGCCCGGCGTCCAGTATCCCTTCGGCGCCGCCCGGTCGCCGCGCTCGGCGTCCGATCCGATGGCCGCGGGCGCCCTGCAGGCCATCGACATCCTCCACCGGCGCGCCGACCGCGAAGACATGACCGTGCCGAGCCAGTGGATCCCGCATGTGCTGTATACGCACCTGATCATCCAGGACTACCTCGCGTCGCGCCTGCCCGAGCCCATGGTCGTCTGCCCGGAGGATCGCCAGCGCCGCAACTGGCAGCAGCGCCCGCGCGAGCTGTTCGATCAGGGCTTCTGGCTGCCGGCCCAGCCGATCCCGTCGGAAGCCAACAAACGCTGGCCCTACAGCTCCAGCTACGAGGCGGTCCCGGCCAGCTACGACCGCAGCAACATGCTGCACCAGGGCGCAAGCCCCGGCACGTACTTCGCGCCGGCCGGGACCGTCTTCGGCGAGACGCGACTGACCAGCGCGCAGTTCCCCGGCGGCAAGGTGCACTTCCAGGATTCGCAGCAGCGCCATCTCGGCGCCGAGCGCTTCTACGCCTACGCCGATGCCCGCGTGCCGCTGCTGTTCTTCGACGCGTCGGTGCGCATCGAGCTGACCGCCGACAGCAATCCCGGCTGGCAGCCCAACGACCCGCAGAGCCCCGAGCCCACGCGCTTCCGCTACGACGGCGACATCCTCGAAGGCCATTACCGCTGGACCCGCGGCGGGCTGGCCGGCGTCGACTTCGGCGCCGGCGAGATCGACACCGGCCAGCGCTGAACAGGCGCGCTGCGCGGGCATAGGGGATTTCACCCCCAAGCGCCCGGCAGGACCGGGGGAATAGGCGAAGCGGGGCAACCGTTGTTCCCTGCACGCGAATAATGCGTTGTCTCGCGAATCTCCTCCCCGGCAGTGCGCGAGATGGAACCGGGATCGTCCCGGGAAGCGTTCACCCGGGCGCAAGCCCGCCGGGGGTGATGCGCCCAAGGGTCATCGGAACAGGAGGCCCACCATGCGAGCTATCCGTACGCGCGCCTTCACGCTCATCGAACTGCTGGTCGTCATCGCGATCATTGCCCTGCTCATCGGCATTCTGCTCCCTGCGCTGGGCGAGGCCCGGCGCGGGGCCCGGCAGATCGTCTGCACCGCCAACATGCAGCAGCTCGGTGTCGCCACCCACAGCTACGCCGCCGACTTCCAGGACCGCATCTGGTCCTTCAACTGGAAGGCCGGCGTCCGCTACCCGGTCAGCACCGGTGTTCCCCCCATCGCCTCCAGCGACCTGCTGGCCGCCGCCAACCAGGCCATCGACATCCTGCACCGCCGGGCCGACCGCGAGGACATGCGGGTCCCCGCCAACTGGATCCCCCACGTGCTCTACTCGCACCTGGTGATCCAGGACTACCTCGCCGCACGGCTGCCCGAGCCGATGGTCGTCTGCCCGGAGGATGTCAACCGGATCAACTGGCAGAAAGACCCGCAGGGTCTGTTCGACCAGGGCTTCTGGAGCCCGCTCCAGCCGGACGCCAGCGAGGAGAACAAGCGCTGGCCGTATTCCTCCAGCTACCAGGTCGTCCCCGCCAGCTATGACCGGACCTCGGACCCGGCCCAGCGCGTCCGTCAGGGCGACACCCACCGCAACTACATCATCGGCGCCGCCGCCCGCCTGGGCGGCGCCAAGATCGCCGATGTCATGTTCCCGGGCAACAAGGTGCACATCCACGACTCGCACCAGCGCCACTTCACCGACGAAGTGCTCTTCTTCGGCTACCCGGACTCCCGCCAGCCGCTGCTGATGTACGACACCTCGGTCAGCATGCGCGTCAGCGCCGACGCCAACCTCGGCTGGGTACCAACGGCGCCGCAGAGCAAGGCCTATACGCGGATCGTCTATGAGCCGGACGTCTGGGAGGGCGACCCGCCCCGCGCAGGCGACGAGCGGGCCATCGGCTACTACCGCTGGACCCGCGGCGGCCTCGCCGGCATCGACTTCGGCGGCACGGAAATCGACACGGGACAGCTCAGATAGGTGAGCGGGTCGATGCGCCGGCGCCGCGCGGCGCCGGCCTCGGCTTCCTGTTCCATCACCGGCCGGCGCGCGTTGCGCGCGCCGGCTGTTTGCTGCGCCGGGCCGGGGCGCCGGCCCGTTCGCATTCCATTCGTATCGCGCGCCCCGCTCCGTTTTCGTCGTGTCGAAACCCCGTACGGTTTTCGTACCCCATTGTCTTTTTTAGGGCGCGCAGCTATATTGATTCTGTCCGCAGTCGCTGGACCGCGTAAGGCCCAAGCGGCGCTGGCGTGGCGTGCCGGCGTCCACTTGCGACGATGCGGCGGGTTTCCCGCGCCCGGGAGGTCAACAAAACATGCGTGCCAAACCGAACCGAAGGCGGGCAGCCTTCACGCTGATCGAGCTGCTCGTCGTCATCGCCATCATTGCGCTGCTCATCGGCATTCTGCTTCCCGCCCTCGGCGAAGCCCGCAAGGCGGCCAAGCTTGCCATCTGCACCGCAAGCATGCAGCAACTCAGCGTCGCAACCCAGAGCTACGCCGCCGACTTCCAGGATCGCATCTGGGCCTTCACCTGGCGGGCCGGCGAGTCCTATCCCTATCAAGGCGGCAAGACCACCCAGACCGAGGACATCCGCGCTGCCGTCTTCCAGGCCATCGACATCCTCCCCCGGCGGGCCGACCGCGAGGACATGACCCCGCCGGCCGCCTGGATCCCGCACGTCCTCTACACCCACTTGGTCATCCAGGACTACCTCGCCGCGCGCCTTCCCGAGAAGATGGTCGTCTGCCCCGAGGATGTCAACCGCCTCAACTGGCAGAAAGACCCCACCGGCCTGTTCGACCAGGGCTTCTGGCTGCCGCTCCAGGAGCCGGCCACCCAGGAGAACAAGCGCTGGCCGTACTCCTCCAAGATCGGA
>JBICIE010000197.1:0-14759 GCA_043101635.1 Phycisphaerales bacterium JB039
GCCGGACTCGAGCGGACGGCGTAGGTCAGCCCCGCCAGCAGGACGAGCAGCGCGGCCGCGGCGGCGGGCGCCTGCCAGACGTGGCGCCACCGGCTCGCCAGCGAGGCGGCCTGGGGCTCTGGGGGGGTTGTGCCGGTGTCCGTCACTCGATGCTCCGCCGCTGCGCACGTTCTGCGCCCGCTGGGTGTTACGCAACCGCGGCGCCATCAGCGGAGTCGGTCAGATCAGCCGGTGCGCTCAGTTCACTCGCCGGGCGCTTCGGGCGTCAGGTGGATGATGACGGCGGTACCGGCGAGACTGTCACCCCGGTGGCGGAGCGTCGGGGAGGCCAGCCCGAGCAGGGCGATGGGCGCCAGCGGGTACTTGACCGCGTTGCGGATCATCGCCTGCCAGAGGCGCGGGGCAAGACGTCGCGCCTCTTTGTCCGCCGGGCGGACCGTGACGACGGCACAGCCGGCGAGCCACTTGCCGGGCGTCCGCCCCAGCAGCCACTCGCACACCGAGCCCATCGCCCACCCGGCCGCGATGGTCCACAGCAGCGGGGCAAAGTCGAGCCGAAGGCCCGCCGGCGCGATGGCGAGCCAGTCCTCCGGGGCAAGCCCGAACCCGCCGGCGGCGGCGAGCCAGACGATGGATAGGTCGATCGCGCCGGCGAGGATGCGCAGGTGGGCCGGGGCAAGGGCCGCGCCCGGCGGCAACTCGATGGCGCGGGCGCCATCGTCACTGCGGATGATGAAGACCAGAGCCGCGGCGGAGACGGCCAGCAGCGCGATCGCGAGCAGCTTGAACTCCGCCGGCGAGACCGGCCCGGGGCTCTGGGCGAGACCGTCGTAGAAGGCCGAGCCGTCGTCGGTGGAGATCTCCAGGATGCGGCGCGGGTTCCAGGGCGCGGCGGGGGCCTCGCTGTCCGGATCGCGCCAGATGGCGACGATGCGGCGCGAGGGGTCCATTGCGCACAGCGCTGCGCCCGGATCCAGCCCGTCGACCAGCGCGATCTCCAGTGGCGGATCGCCGGAGAGGTCCCGCACGCGCAGCGAGGCGCCGCCGAGCCACTCGGTGGAGATGATCCTGCCGCCGACCGACCACAACTGGGCCGAGTCGCGCAGATCGGGCGCAGCGCCGAGTTGCCGGGCGCGCCAGTCGACAGCGACGGGCGTTGCGTCATCGATGCTGGAGGCCGGCAGACTGGTCCACAGCGCCGGGCCCGTTCCGGCGCCGGCGTCGATCCAGAGTCCGACGCCCCGGGCGATGGCGACCAGCCCCGCGCGGGCGTCGCGCCGGGCGAGGCGATCGTCGGGCGGCGGCCGCACATGGATCCAGTGACCATCGGCAAGGCGCCAGAGTTCGCGCTGGCCCGCATCGGTCTGCAGGAGAATGTGCAGGCCGCTGCTGGCGCCGGCAGCGCTGATCAGCGCGCCGCGCTGCGCCAGCGGCGGCTCCGACAGCAGGCGAGCGCCGTCGCCGTAGTGCCAGCCCGGGCCGATCGGGCTGCGCCGGACATCGACGCGATAGATGCGGCGCAGGGGGCCTTCGCCTGGCGGGCCGGGGCGCGGGGCGCTGATGAGCCAGACATGCCCGCCCCAGGCGGCCAGGGCTTCGGGCGCTTCGACGAGGCGCGAAACGATGCGCAGCGTGCCTGAGCTTGCCCCGCGCCGGACCGCGCCATCCGGCCCCGCACTGGAGGCCCTGGGCGGCACATGCCAGAGCGTGTAGCCATCGGTATCGGCGGGGATCACGACCCATCCATGCCCCGGGAAGGCGCCCGCGGCCGGGGCGGCGGCGCCGAGCTGGGCCCGCGCGGGGCCCGGCGGCGCCCCGAGCAGCGCCGCCGCGACGGCGATGATCAGCTTCCGGACCGCGCCTGTCACGGCTGTGCGGCCCCCGCAAGAACATCCTCGACGCGCCGGATCTGCTCTGGGGCGATCCGATTGCCGCGGAGCTGCGACTCCAGGTCGAACATGGCCGCGTTGGGCCGGCGCCCCCAGGCGCGATAGTCGGACAGGTTCATCCGTATCCGGGTTCCGGTGTCATGCACCGTGACCATCACCTCGCCGGGCAGGCGCACGTCGCTGGGCTGGTCGCGCCGGGCGTAGGGCGTGAACTCGGTCAACGCGGAACTGATGGCGATCTGGCCATCGCGCAGCAGCGCAACGGCGGCCGGCTCGGCCGAACCGGGATCCAGCTCAAGGCGGATGGGGCCCCACCGCCCGGACGTCACCACGATCAGGCGCCGGCCATCGTCGCTCCAGGTCACGGCGCCCTCGGCGGGCAGCGGCGCAACGCCGATCAGGGCCAGCAGGTCGAGCGGGTGGACCGGCAGGCCGGCCCGCAGCGCCGCCTCGGGCGTGGTCTGTTCGTGGGCGCCGACGATGGCGCCGCGATCCGCCTCGGCAAGGCTGATCCACCAGTACCGCTCGGCGTCCGAGCCGAGAATGGCGTAGGTCTCACCGAAGCGCTCGATCGTCAGCAGCACCTGACGCGGCGCAATGTACGCCAGGTGCCCGTCGGCCTGGTCGGACTGATCCTCGCCCTTGTCATCGGTGTACCAGATGCGGGTGGTGGCACGGGCCCAGATGCGCTCGGTGTCGGCGACGCGCGCGTTGTAGCGGCTGGCGACCTCGGCGTACGCCGGCGCCGGGCCGCGGTCGATGGCCTCCGGCTGCGCCGGCCCGGGGCGAGTGGCGCATCCGGATGTGGCGCCGATCACGATGGCTGCCAGCGCCATGACGGCCAGGAGCCTCACGGCGCAGGCTCCTCGGGCCCGGCGTCCTCGTCCTCGCCGAACAGCGCTACGGCGAGGTCGCGCGTTGCCGCGGCGAGTTCATCATCCGACAGGCCCGGATCGGGGACCTCGAGCCACGGTTCGTCCCGCTGCGGGCCGGCGGCCAGCGAGCCGCTGCGCCGCAGGCGCATCACGCCGCCGGCCGAGCCGCCGTACTGCATCAGCTTGCGACGGACCAGCAGCCAGGCCAGCACGTACCGGAAGCGGGCCCGGCGACCGCCGTCATCGGCCTCGCCCGGCTCGCCCAACTGGTCGAAGAGCTGCGCAAGCTCCTCATCTTCGACCAGGGCCCGCTTCTTCTCGCGCGGCTCGGGCATGCGAGCCCGCCAGCAGGCAAAGAGGCGCTCCGGACGCCGGCCCTGCTCCCACGCCCCGAGGGAGTAATCGGCCCGGACCAGGGCTGCGGCGGCGTCGGGCTCGGTTGGCTCCACCAGAGCGGCCACGAACGACTCGCCGACGGCGATCGGGCGGCCGGTGGCGGCGCACAGGCCCGTCGGGCGGGCGATCTCGTAGCCCTGAGGCATCATCCGTGACATGGCGGCATTCTACCGGGCGCGTCGGCCAGCCCGGTGGGCGCCTCAGCAATGCACATCGAAGAACCGCTCCCGGACCCCGCCCTCGCCCACGCGGAAGGTGACGGTGCGCCCGCACCTGGGGCACCCTGCCAGGTAGGCGTCGCCGGCCTTGTTGCGGTAGACACGCACGTATTGACCGGCGCAACGGAACCGGACGCCTATCCATGGGCGCACATTTTGCGCTGGCCTGGCGGCGGGCGCGGACCGCTCTGGAGGCGTCATGGCCATCGGGAGAATCATCGGCACGGCGCCTGCAGGCCGATTGCCAGTAATCGACCGCCGGCGCCGGGAGGGCCCATTGGCCGGCTTACCATGGCAGCGCCGCGGATCGGCGATACCATCTCCCCTGCGGAGGTTCTGGCGCCCGGATGCCACGCCCGATCATCATTCTGCCCGATCCCCCTCCCCCGCCGACGGCCATCGGGCTGATTGCCGGCGGGGGGCGCCTGCCGATCCGTGTCGCCGAGGGCCTCCGGGAAGCCGGGCACCGCGTCTGCGGGCTGGGGTTGGCCCGGCAATACGAGAAGGACCTCCCCGCCCTGTGCGACAGCTTCCGGGAGGTCGGGGTGCTGCGAGTCGGCAGTTGGGGGCAGGCCCTGCGCCGGCAGAACGTGCGCCACGCGATCATGGTCGGCAAGGTGGACAAGGCCCGGCTGATGCACGATCCGCTGCGGATCCTGCGCAACATCCCGGACCTTCGGACCGCCATGGCCTGGTACACCCACCTGCGTCACGACCGCCGGTCCCACGCCGTGCTCGGCGCCATCGCCGACGAGCTGGACCGGTGCGGCGTGCAACTGCTGGATTCGACGATGCCCATCCCCGATGAGCTGGCGACTGCCGGCGTGATGACCCGGCGCCAGCCCACGCCCGAACAGCAGGCCGATATCGAGTTCGTCTGGCCGCAACTGGTCGAGCTGCTCCGCCTGGACATCGGCCAGGCGATCGCGGTGCGGGAGCGCGACGTGATTGCGGTCGAGGCGGTCGAGGGGACCGACCGCATGATCCAGCGGGTGGGCGAGCTCTGCCGCGCGACCGGATGGACGCTGTGCAAGGGCGCGAGGTGCGGCCACGACCGGCGCAGCGATGTGCCGACGGTCGGCGAGCAGACGATCCAGAACCTGCACGGCGCGGGCGGGCGCTGCCTGGCGCTGGCGGCGGGCGATGTGATCATGATCGACAAGCCGAAGGTGATCGAGCTGGCCGACCAGCTTGGCGTGGCGATCGTGGGCGTGCCCGTCGGCGCGCTGTGACCCCGGGGCCCGGCCACGATGAACCGTGCCCCTTCGTCAGCCGCGGCGGGCTGAAGCTGCGCAGCGCTCTGGACGAATTCGCCATCGACCCGGCCGGCTGGACGTGCGCGGACTTCGGGTGCAACGTCGGGGGCTTCACCGACTGCCTGCTGCAGGCGGGCGCCGCGAAGGTGTACGCGATCGACACAGGCTACGGCGAACTGGCGTGGACGCTGCGCAACGATGCCCGCGTGGTGGTGATGGAGCGGACCAGTGCGCTGCGCATCGAACCGCCCGAGCGGGTCGACCTGGTGGTGATCGACATGGGCTGGACGCCGCAGCGGCTGGCGATTCCGGCGGCGCTGGCGTGGTTGAAGCCCGGCGGCCGGATCATCACCCTGATCAAACCGCACTATGAGCTGAGGCCCGAGGAAAAGGGGCTGCTCGACCGGGGGGTGCTCCCCGACGAGGCGGCCCGGCGGATCGCCGAGCGGACCGCGGCGGCCATGCCGCAACTGGGCGCCGCCGCGAGGGCGGTCATCGGCAGCCCGATCCGGGGGGGCAAGGGCAAGGGCCGGCGTGGCAACGCCGAGTGGCTGGCCCTGGTCGAACCCGGCCCCGTGGGCGCCTGAAATCGCGCGCGCCGAGCGGACGGAACGAGCCCTGGCCGCTATAATTCGGACAAGCCGATCTGATTATGCGGTCGGCGGGAGTTCCCGATGTTCCAGGTGCGAATGCACGGCCGGGCGGGACAGGGCGTGGTGACCGGCGCCGAGACGCTGTCGCGGGCGGCGTTTCTGGAGGGGTCATGTGCCCAGGTGCTCCTGAGCTTCGGCCCTCAGCGCGCGGGCACGCCGGTCGTCGCGTGCTGCCTGATCGACGACAGGCCCATCCGGCTGGAGGAGCCGATCATGGATCCGGATGTGGTGATCATCGCCGATCCGGCGCAGCTCGAGGACGCCGACGCGCTGGAGGCGTTGTGCCGGACCGACTGGGCCCTGGTCAACACGCTGCGCAGCGGCGACGCGGCGGCGCTGGCCGACTCGCTGGCGCCGCGGCACTGCCTGACCGTGCCGGCGACGCACCTGGCCAGCGAGCATCTCGGGCGGCCGATTCCGAACACGGCGCTGCTGGGCGCGCTGTGCGCCACGGCCATGGGGCCGCGCATCGAGTTTCTTGAACAGGCGATCATGCAGAAGTTCAGCGGGCTGATGGGGGCCTGGAACGTGCGCGCAGCGCGCGCGGGCCATGCGCATCTTCGCAGCGCTCTTCGCGCCGAGGCCGTCCATGCGCAGGCGTGAGGGTTCCGCCGTCGCGACGGGATCGCATGCGCCGCGCGCCACCGCGCGCCCCGGTTCGCATCATGCAATGGCCGGAAAGCGTGCCGCCGGCGTCGGCTGTGTGACCATCGCGCGCCCCGGCGGCGCGTTCTTCCGGCGCGCGCCGCGAGCCGATGAAAGATGGGCGAACTTGCGCCGGGGCGGCGGACTGGAAGCAGCGTCGAGAATAGAATTGCCGGCGGGCAGACGCCCGAGGTACCAGTTCCCGTTGTGTGAGCATTGCCGCGGACGTGTGCCCTCGATCCGCCCTGCACCCGGACGCCACTGGAGGCGCCAGCCATGAACGACCGTGCTCAGCCGCTCGCTCCGACCGTGTCCTGCGAGATCCGATTTGAATCGATCGGCGGTCTCGGCGCGCACGCCGCGGGGCAGATCCTCGCGTCCGCGGCGGTGCTGCGACTGGGGCTCAACGGCGCCCACTTCTCTTCATACGGATCCGAGAAGAAGGGCTCGGCGGTCAAGTCGTACGTCCGGCTGACGGCGCCGGACAAGCCGATCCGCACCAGCGCCCCGATCGACGCCCCGGACTGCATCGTCGTGTTCCACACGGCGCTGCTGGCCAACCCGGTGACGCTGGCGGGACTCAAGGCGGGCGGCACGCTCATCTACACCGGCCATCCGGAAGACCGGCCCGACCTGCTCAGGACCGTTTCGCGCGACGTGCGGGTGATCCGGGTTGACGCCCAGCGCATCGCCAACGAGGAGAAGTCGCGACCCAACGCGGTGCTGCTCGGCGCACTGTGCGGCGCACTCGACCTGCTCGACACCAGGCAGGTCCTCGCCGAGCTCACCGCCGTCTTCGAGAAGAAGCACCCCGGCGCCGTGCCGCACAACACCCGCGCCTTCGAGCGGGGGCTGGCCGAGTGCGAACTGATCGAGGGTCTGGCGGCCGGCGACGGCGACCTGCCGACCATGCGCCCCGGCCCGGTCTGGGGCTACGAGACGGCGCCGATCGGCGGGGTGATCCCGCTGGCGGGCAACACCATCACCAACAACCTTGCGACCTCGCGCGCCGGGTACATGCCCGTGTTCGACGACAGCAAGTGCATCCACTGCGGGCTGTGCGACATCGTCTGTCCGGACTACTGCATCGTCTGGGAGATCCTGGGCGACGCGCCGGTTCCGGAGGCGACGCGCATGCGGGGCATCGATTACAACTTCTGCAAGGGCTGCCAGCGCTGCGTCGAGACCTGTCCGACCGGCGCTCTGACCCGCGTGGAGGAGCAGCCGGGGATGGCCGACCGGCTGCGGGTTCCCATCTTCAATCGCATCGGCGGCGGAACCGCAACTAACGGAGGCGCCCGTGTCTAGCTCGATCCAGACCACGACCAATGGAGCCCTTGCGCAGCTCAACGGCGGATCGGTCCGCCAGCAGACGGACCTGAAGAGCGGCAACGAGGCGGCGGCGATGGCGGCCCGGGACATCGGCTTCCACGTGATGGGGTACTTCCCGATCACGCCCTCGACCGAGGTCGCCGAGAACCTGTCGCAGATGGCCGCCGACGGCGAGCACGAGATCTGCATGATCCCGGGCGACGGCGAGCACGGGGCCGCGGGCATCTGCTACGGCGCCTCGCTCGGCGGCGGGCGCGTGCTCAACGCGACCAGTTCGCAGGGGCTGCTGTTTGCGCTCGAGCAGTTGCCGGTGCAGAGCGGCACGCGGTCGCCGATGGTGCTGGATGTCGCCACGCGGACGATCTCCGGACCGCTGGACATCCGCTGCGATCACTCGGACATCTACTTCGCGCTCAACACGGGCTGGATCATTCTGATGGCCCGCGATCCGCAGGCGGTGTACGACATGAACTTCGCCGCCATCAAGATCGGCGAGCATCCGGATGTGCGGCTGCCGGTGATCGTGGCGTACGACGGGTTCTTCACGAGCCACCAGAAGCGGCGGCTCGAGGTCTTCGAAGATCTCGAACCGGTGCGGGCGTGGCTCGGTCAGTACGATGCGCCCTACACAGCGCTGGATCCGAAGCGCCCGGTCACCTTCGGGCCATACATGAACGATCCGGACCTGATCAACAACAAGGTCCAGTTGTCGATGGCGCAGGAAGCGGCCCGGCGCGTGATCCCGGGGATCTTCGCCGAACTGGCGGAGATGACCGGGCGGCACTACCCGGTGCTGGACAGCTACCGGATGGAGGACGCCGAGGCGGCGCTGGTGCTGATGAACTCCGCCGCCGAGACCGCCAAGGAGGTGGCCGACCGCTACCGCGAGCGTGGCATGAAGGTCGGCGTGGTGAGCCCCAACGTGCTGCGGCCGTTCCCGGCCGAGGAGTTTCGCCAGGCGCTTCGCACCGTGCCGGCCATCCTGGTCGGCGACCGGGGCGACTCGCCGGGGGCCGAGGGGGGCAACCTCTCCCTCGAGGTGCGCGCTGCCCTGCAGGTGGATCCGGAGAACGAGACGCTCGTCATCACCCGGATCTACGGCCTGGGCGGCAAGGATTTCGACGACACGGACGCCGAGATGTTCTTCGATGAGGCGCTGGAGGCGGCGCAGACGCGGCGGGTCGCGAAGCGCTTCGACTTCCACGGCGCCTACGCCGGCGACCCCGGGCGCAAGCCGCCGGTCGGGCTGCCGGTGATCGAGACGGCCGAACTCAACCGCGGCATGGTGCACGTGAAGCACAACGAGCGGACCGGGAAGCTCGAGGTCGAACTGGAGCCGTTCTGGGCCATGGTCGCCAAGCCCAACCGGATCGCTCCGGGCCACGGCGCCTGCCCGGGCTGCGGGATCTTCCCGGTGCTGCACCAGATGTTCTGCGCCCTGGAGGGCGATGTGGTGGTGCTGTTCCAGACCGGCTGCGCGATGGTGGTGACGACGGGGTATCCGAAGACCGCGCACCGCGTCACCTACATCCACAACCTCTTCCAGAACGGCGCCGCGACGCTCTCGGGCCTGGTCGAGATGTACCACGAGCTGCTGCGGCGCAAGGAGCTTGAAGACGCCCACGACATCACGTTCGTGATGGTGTCGGGCGACGGCGGGATGGACATCGGGATGGGCCCGGCCCTGGGCACGGCGCACCGCAACCACCACATGATGATCCTGGAGTACGACAACCAGGGCTACATGAATACCGGGGCCCAGCAGTCGTACGCGACCCCGCGCGGACACCGGACGTCGACCAGCGAGGTCGGCAGCCGGCTGCACGGCAAACGCTTCCATCACAAGGACAGCGCCCAGATCTTCGCCGCGACGCACATCCCGTACGTCTTCACGGCGAGCGAAGGGTACCCCGAGGACTTCATGCGCAAGGTCGCCAAGGCCCAGTGGTACTGCAAGCGCGAGGGCATGGTCTACGGCAAGGTCCTGACTTCCTGCCCGCTCAACTGGCGCATGGGCGACGACGACTCGGTGGAAGTGCTGCAGGAGGCGATCGACTCGTGCTTCTTCCCGCTCTACGAGGTCGAGCACGGTCACACCACGATCACCTACGACCCCGACGCCCTCGGAAGGAAGCGCCCGGCACGCGACTGGCTGAAGAACATGGGCAAGACCCGCCACATGCTCAAGCCGGAGAACGCCGCAGACCTCGAAGCGCTCGAGGCAGAGATCGACCGTCGCTGGCGCCGCCTCAAGGCGATGCACGCGCACCCGGAGCTGTAAGCCATGCCGAGAGTCATCACCAAGCAGCAGATCACGCCGGTGACGCGCAAGTACGTCGTCGACGCGCCGCTCATCGCACGCTCGGCACAGCCGGGACAGTTCGTCATCGTCCGCGTGCGGGAGCACGGCGAGCGCATCCCCCTGACGATCGCCGACTACGACCGCGAGGCCGGTACGGTGACCATCGTGGTGCAGGAGGTCGGCGCCACCACGCACATGCTCGCCGGGATCCCCGAGGGCGGCGAGATCCAGGACATGCTGGGGCCGCTGGGCGAGGCCGCCAACATCCCGCCGAGCGGACATCTCGTCGGCGTCGGCGGCGGGTACGGGGCCGCCGCCCTGACGTGCATCATGCGCGAGGCCACCCGGCGCGGCGACAAGACGACGCTCATCATGGGCGCGCGCACCAGGGACCTGCTCATCCTCGAGGATGAGCTGCGCCAGGCCTGCAACAACGTCAAGGTCTGCACCGACGACGGTTCGAAGGGCTTCAAGGGCTTCGTCACCGAGCGGCTCGCGCAGCTCATCGAGGGCCAGGGCCCGGGTAAGCCGGAGCAGGTGGTCGCCATCGGGCCCATGGGCATGATGCGGGCCGTCGCCGAGACGACGCGGCCCTACGGGATCCCGACCCACGTCTCCATGGACCCGGTCATGGTGGACGGCACCGGCATGTGCGGCGGCTGCCGCATCACCGTCGGGGGCGAGCAGCGGTTTGCGTGCGTGGACGGACCGATGTTCGACGGCCATCTGGTGGACTTCGACGAGGCGGTCCGCCGGCGCAAGATGTATGAAAAGGAAGAGGCGCTGGCCGTCACCTGCCAGCGCAATCCAGCGGGAGGCGCCTGATGCCTGTCAAGCGGACCGACAAGACCGCGATGCCCGAGCGCGACCCCAAGCAGCGGGCCCGTGACTTCAAAGAGGTCAACGAGGGGTACAGCGACGAACATGCGCTCTTCGAGGCGGAGCGCTGCCTGCGCTGCCAGGATCCGGTGTGCATCCAGGGGTGCCCGGTGCAGGTGCCGATCGACAAGTTCATCCACCGCGTCGCCGCACGCGACCTGGAGGGCGCCGCGAAGATCCTGCATGACGCCAACCCGCTGTCGGCCATCTGCGGACGCGTCTGCCCGCAGGAGATGCAGTGCGAGTTGAACTGCCACATGGGCAACCGCTTCCGCCCGGTGGCGATCGGCCATCTGGAGCGCTACGTCTCCGACTGGGTCCAGTCGCGGCCCGTCGCGACCAACCACGAGGTCAGGAAGCCCTGGCGCAAGGAGAAGGTCGCGATCGTCGGCTCCGGGCCCTCCGGCCTGGTGTGCGCCGGCGAGTTGGCCCGGCTCGGCCACCCGGTGACGGTGTTCGAGGCGCTGCACGCCCCCGGCGGGGTGCTGCGCTACGGCATTCCCGAGTTCCGCCTGCCGAACCGCGTCCTGGACAACGAACTGGCGGGGCTGCGGCGCATCGGCGTCGAGTTCGTCAACAACGTGATCATCGGCAAGACCCTCACGCTCGACCAGCTCTTCGACGAGCAGGGATTCTCGGCGGTGTTCATCGGCACGGGCGCCGGGCTGCCGAAGTTCATGAACATCCCCGGCGAAGGCCTCAACGGCGTCTATTCGGCCAACGAGTTCCTGACGCGCATCAACCTGATGGAGGCCTCCGCCTTCCCGCACGCCGACACGCCCATGAAGGTCGGCAAGCGCGTCGCCGTCATCGGCTCGGGCAACACCGCCATGGACTGCGTCCGCTCGGCCCTGCGCATGGGCGCCGAGGAGGCGCTGGTCGTCTACCGGCGCAGCGAGAAGGAGATGACGGCGCGCGTCGAGGAATACCACCACGCCATCCAGGAAGGCGTGGTCTTCCACTGGCTGACCAACCCGATCGAGGTGCTCGGCAACGACGGGGGCTGGGTCACCGGCCTCAAGTGCGTGAAGATGCAGCTCGGCGAGCCGGACGAGTCCGGCCGGGCCCGGCCCATCCCGATCGAGGGCTCCGAGTTCGTGATGCCGGTGGACAACGTGGTGCTCTCCATCGGCACGACGCCCAATCCACTGCTGACGCGGGCCAACAAGGACATCAAGACGACAAGGTGGGGCGGGCTCGTGATCGACGAGAAGACCGGTGAGACCTCCCGGCGGCGCGTCTACGCCGGCGGCGACGCCGTCACCGGGGCCGCTACAGTCATCCTCGCCGCCGGCGCCGGCACGCGCGCCGCCCAGGCCATCCACGACGACCTGGTGAAGGACAACGGGCAGGTCTAGCGGCCGCGCTGCGGCGCCTGCCCACCGGGAGATGAGCCCCGCTCGACCGACCGGGGCGTGCGCGCGTGGGCGCATCGAAGCAGCAGTCTCGATCGCGTTCCCCGCGCGCCGCCGTGCGCCGGGAGTTCCGGAGCGCCAGCGCCATGACAACCGAATACAGGCCGCAGAAGCCGCGCGTACCTCAGAGCGATCCGCTCGGGGAGCCGTTCGACCTGGAGACGTACCAGATCGCCCCCACCTTCGAGGAGCTTCCGCCCCTTCCGGAGAACGCCACGCCGGAGGAGAAGGACCACTTCTGGTACACCCACATCTACCGGGGCGACCGCGTGCCGCAGCTCACGCTGCGGGCCGTCCTCATGGGCGCCGCCCTCGGGATGGCGATGTCCATCTCCAACCTCTACACCACCATCAAGCTGGGGTGGGCCTTCGGGGTCGCCATCACGGCCTGCATCCTCTCGTTCGTCATCTGGAACAGCCTGCGGGCCGTCAGCGGCCACCGGCTCTCGAAGATGTCGATCCTCGAGAACAACTGCATGCAGTCGACGGCGTCGGCGGCGGGGTACTCGACCGGCGGCACCATCGGCACCGCCTTCGGCGCCCTGCTGCTGATTCAGCGGGAGCACTTCGCGTGGTACTGGGTCGCGCCGTTCGTGCTGCTGACCGCGGCGCTGGGCGTCTTCATCGCCGTGCCCATGAAGCGGCAGATGATCAACCACGAGCAGCTCAAGTTCCCCTCCGGCATCGCTGCCGCGACCACGCTGCGCTCGCTGTACTCCCAGGGCAAGGAGGCGGCCCAGAAGGCCAACGCCCTCATCGCCGCCCTGTTCATCGGCATGGGGCTGGCGCTGTACCGCACCTACCCCGCGGTGCTCGAGGCCCTGCACGAGGTCGGCAAGATCAAGGACGAGACGCTCGCGCGGTTCTCCGCCTGGCCCTACCGCATGCCCGAGCTGCTGAACTGGCCGACCACCTGGCTCAGCGGCAGGTTCGAGAACATCGCCGTGCGCACCTGGGGCTTCGAGCCCAGCCTGCTGCTGGTGGCGGCGGGCATGATCGTCGGACTGCGGGTCTCGCTGTCGATGCTGCTCGGCTCGGCCCTGCTGTTCTTCGTCTTTGCGCCGATGATGCTCAACATCGACCTGCAGAACCTGACCGCGCATCCCGAGTACGTCGAAGCGATCCGGGCCGCGCCGGCCGAGGATCCCTACGGCATCAACGAGCTGTACGTCCCGGCCATCAAGGAGATCGGTCAGTTCATCCGCGCTGGCGGCGACATCGAGCAGATCGGCGCTGCCGGCAGCACGTTCGGCTTCTACCCCGTCAACTGGGCCCTCTGGGGCGGCACATCCATCATGGTGTTCTCGAGCCTCACCGCGGTGGCGATGGGCTGGAAGACCATCGTGCGGGCCTTCCGCGGCGGGCAGGCCGCCGCTGGAGCCTCCCAGGCGGATCTCGCCGAGATGAAGAAGATCGAGGTGCCGACCTCCTGGTTCATCGCCGGCATGATTCCGATCACCATCGGCATCGTCGTGCTGATGATGCTGGCGTTCCAGATGTCCTGGTGGCTCGGGCTCATCTCGGTGGTCATGACCTATCCGATTGCGCTGGTCTGCTGCCGCGCCACCGGCGAGACCGACACCACGCCAATCGGCGCCATGGGCAAGGTGACCCAGCTCGTCTACGCCGTGCTGGCCAAGGGCAACATCGTGGTGAACCTGATGTCGGCGGGCACGACCGCCGCGGCCGGCGGCTCGTCGGCCGACCTGCTGACCGACCTCAAGAGCGGCTACCTGCTCGGCGCCAACCCGCGCAAGCAGTTCCTGGCCCAGTTCTTCGGCATCTTCTTCGGGACGCTGATCATCGTGCCGGCGTGGTACCTGATGGTCCCGGACGCCGAGACCTTCGACAAGTTCAATCCCCCGGCCGCGAAGATGTGGGAGGCGGTGGCCCGGGCCCTGACGCAAGGGCTGCACTCGATCCCGCAGACGGCCCAGATCGCGATCCTGGTCGGCGGGCTGGTCGGCATCGCCCTGCCGCTGATCCAGGGCTCGGTGCCCCCGAAGTACCGCAAGTACGTGCCCTCGGCCATGGGCCTGGGCCTGGCCTGGGTCGTTCCCTGGTACAACGCCCTTGGTTTCGCCATCGGCGCCGTCATCGCGTGGCTGTGGTCGGTGGCGGACAAGAAGCGGGCCGAGAAGTTCACCATCCCGATCGCCTCAGGCGTCGTTGCCGGCGAAGCGCTGATGGCCGCGCTGGTGGCGATCACCGCGACGGTGATCGGCTTCGTATTCGTCTCCGGCCACGGATGAGCCCGGGTCGCAGGTCGAGCCCGCTGGCCGCGGCAAAGTTGGCCACTACAATCGACCCCCATGCGGGAAGCGCCCCTTTGCAGCCGGATTGTCCTCGCGCTCCTGGCGGCCTCGGCGCTCGCCGCCGGCGGCTGCGGCGTCGGGCGCGAGACGCTCATGGTCACGCCGGTGGTCTACCACGCCGAGGATGGGCTCGATCCCTTTGCCCACCTCGATGACGCCCACCGCAGCGTCAGCCTGCCGATCTTCTACGCGACCAATCGTCGCGCCGCGCGCGACGCCGGACCGGGCCGGCCGCAGGACCGCTATGACAACCGGCGCACTGAGACCCTCCAGCTCGGGGCCGCCACCGTCACCTTCGACGATCGCTACTCCTGGGAGCAGCTCCACGACGCCAGCCGCGTCGATCCGCGAGACGAGCAGATCGTGCTGGAGTTGACCGATGTCCGCGAGATGGCCAGCGTGCCGGCCCGGCTGGAGGCCCCCCAGCCGCCCGCCGCCCTCTCCGGATCCGCCGATGCGTTCTTTGAGGCGATCAACGCCCAGCTTGCCCTCGCCACCGATCCGGAACTGCTCATCTACGTCCACGGCGCCAAGGTCAACTTCTACAACGCCTGCGTCTTCGCGGCCGAACTCGATCACTTCAC
>JBICIE010000198.1:0-6585 GCA_043101635.1 Phycisphaerales bacterium JB039
GTCCGTGGCGCGTTCGATGGGGTTGAGGACGGCGAGGGCGGCTTTGAGCGTGAGTTCCTGGCAGCGCAGTTCGTGCGGGATCGAGCAGTGGGTGAGGGTGTAGAGGGGGCGCTGGAGCATCTGGTAGATCGCGGCGGCGCCGGCGACGGCGGAGCGGGCGTTGATGTGTTCGACGCGGCGCTCGTCGCAGGCGCGGAGTCGGTCGAGCTGCTTCTGCGTGTGCGGCTGCTCGGACCATGTGACGAGATCTTCGAGTGCGATGTCGAGTTCGTTTGCGAGGTCGAGGAGGTTGGCGCCCTCGAAGTAGCGGAAGAGGAGGAGGTCGCGGTCGACGTGGTCGGGGAGGCGGAAGGGAGGGGAGGCGGCATCCGGCAAGCGGCATCCGTCATCCGTGGGGTCGGTTTCTACTTCGAGATTCGAGTCGGCGGGCGTGTGGTTGCGCGGGCCCGGCTGGGGCGTGGGCGATTCGGGGGCGCCTTCCACGGGCTGGGCCCGCTTTGCGGGCTGGCCCGTGGCAACGTGCGCGGGGCCCGCTGGGCCGGGGGAGTTGTTGGCGGTGGGGGGGATGACGCAATGGGCGCGCGGGGCGGGAGGCGCCGACGACGCAGGGCCGTGGTCGGTGGCACGGGTGGCACGGGCGAGGGGAACATCGCCCGGAAGGGCGATGCCACGGGGGACGCCACGGGGTTGGCCGTTGGTGTGGGTGCGGTTGGTGGCGAGGGTGGTCATGGGTCGGGCTCGGGAAGTGCGAGGGTCTCTACCTACGGGCGGCGGGACGCGCTTGCGCGCGCGCTGCGGGCAGGTGGCGTGTGGCGTCGGGGCGGCGCGGGCGATGGCGGGGGGATGAAAACGGGCCTCAGAGGGCGGAGCAGGGGTTTGGGCGCGGGGCGGAGGTTTTTCTGAGGGGGCGAGGGATTGGCATGGCGCGGTGGTTCGAGTGCGCGCGCGGGGGTGGCGTCTGGGCTTGGCTGCGCCCGGCGCCGGCGCCGAAATCCTGCACCCGCCCGGCGCCCCGGCCGTATAAGCGCACGCAGCGCCATGCGCTGCCTGGGGAGCAATGCCATGCCGCGGGGCGCCCTTCTCGTTCTGTTCGGCGCAACAGCGCCGGTCGCCTTCGGCCAGTGCGAGCCCGTCTGGTCCGGGCTCAACGGCGGCGCCGGCTGGGAAGTCCGCGCGCTGGCGACCTTCGATGAAGATGGGCCCGGCCCGCTGGCGCCCGCGCTGTTCATCGGCGGCGGCTTCTACCGGATCGCTGGCATCGAATCCAATCTGCTCACACGCTGGGACGGCTGGCGGGCCTCGAAAGTCGGCAGCGGTCTCGAAGCCGACAGCTTCGGCATCGATGCAATCGGCATCATCCCGCAACAGGTCGGCATGCTCCTGCCCGGCCTCTACGCCGCCGGTGAGATCGACACCGCCGGCGGCGTCCCCGTCAACAACATCGCCCGCTGGTGGGCGCCGGATTGGCATGATGTCGGCGGCGGACTGACCTCTGATCAGCTTGTGATCGTGTTCGGCACGCAGGTCTTCGACGAGGACGGCGCGGGCCCGATTCCCCCCGCCCTGTTCGTCGGAGGCCAGTTCAAGTCGGCAGGGGCGCCGCCGGGGATCCCCGCCGAGGGCCTCGCCCGCTGGGACGGCGCCCGGTGGAGCGCCGTCGGCGGCGGCCTTGCGACGAGCCTGCCCGGGACGTTCGCCAAGGTCTGGACGATGGCCGTCTACGACGATGGCCGCGGGCCGGCGCTCTACGTCGGCGGCAGCTTCACCTACGCCGACGGCAAGCTCGCCAACAACATCGCGCGCTGGGACGGCAGCGCGTGGGAGCCGGTGGGCGGCGGACTGAGTTCGACCGTCGAGTCGCTGTGCGTCTTCGACGAGGATGGGCCAGGGCCGAAGCGACCGGCGCTCTTCGTCGGTGGCCAGTTCAACTGGGCCGGCGGAGGCGTGGTGCGCACCAAGCGGATCGCGCGCTGGGATGGCAGCGCGTGGTCCGACGTCGGCGGCTGGCTCAGCGATGGTGTGATCCGCGCCATGCTTGTGTGGGACGGCGGTTCGGCAGGTCCCGCCAGTCTCTACGTTGGTGGCAAGTGCAACGCCCTGCCAGACCTTACCCCGGTGAATCATGTAGCGCGCTGGGACGGCGCAAAGTGGCACAAGGTCGGCGAAGGTGTGACCGGCTTCGGCGCCGGCACGGGCGTGAGCGGCATGGCGGTCTTCGACGAGGACGGCCCCGGCCCCAACCCCGGCGGGCTGTACGTCGGCGGGCTCTTCTACTACGCCGGCGGTGTCGAGACGCACCACATCGCGCGCTGGGGCTGCCCGCTTGGGCCGCGGCCGTGCGCGGCCGACTGCGACGGGGATGGCGAACTCACCTTCTTCGACTTCCTCTGCTTCCAGAACCAGTTCGCCTTCGCCGACATGCGCGCCGACTGCGACCGCTCCGGCGCCCTCGACCTGTTCGACTTCCTGTGCTTCCAGGATTCCTTTGCGATGGGGTGTCCGTAGGAAAACGAAAAGCGAAAATCGAAAAGCGAAAAGGAAGGCCAGGAAGAGAGAGAAGGAAGAGGAAGACATCGGGCGGAAGCCCGATGCCACGGGTCAGGATGGGGCGCTGAGGCGCCGGGTGGCTTCGGAGGCGAGCCACTCGGCGGCGAAGACTGACTGGACGTTCTGGCCGACGAGCTGGGCGGCTTCGTCGGCCAGTTCGATGGCGTCGGCCAGCGCTTCGGCGCGGTCGGAATGCTCGGCAGCGCGCCCGAGCGATGTCCCCCACCGCTGGGCCACCCAGCCGAACAGGGCGCGTGCCGCGGCTTTGTTGGCGGCGTCCTTGCTCGCGTTGGGATCGCCCTCGACGCGGCTCTTGGCCCAGGTGTCGATGGCGCCGGAGGCCGCCTCGCCGAAATCCGGCGGGAAGCGCCCGCGCAGCATGTCATCGAGCATCGGGCCGAGCTGGCGCGGCCACTCGACCATGCCGGTGGTCGCCGCCAGCAGCGTGCGTCCGGGCGACCCGGCGCCGATCTCCATCGCCGCGGTGGCGTCTGCCCCCTCGGGCAATTCGGCCCGCTGGAGCCAGCGGGCCATGGCGTCATCATCGAGCAGGCCGAAGCGGACGCGCTGGCAGCGGCTGCGGATGGTCGGCAGCAGGCGGGCCTCGTTGGAGGTCACGAGGATGAGCACCGTGCCCGGCGGCGGCTCCTCCAGCGTCTTGAGGAGGGCATTCTGCGACTGGGCCTGGCCGGGAGCATCGAGCAGCTCGGCCTCGTCGATGATGAAGGCTTTCTTCGCCAGCCCGCCGGTCATCTGGGCCGCGAGGCCGGCAGCGCGGACGACGTGGGTGTCGATGACATCCTTGGGGATGGTGGTGAACTTGGAGGCGCGCACGCTGGCGTTGTCGCTGAAGCGGCCGAGCTCCTTGCGCACGAGATGCAGGTCGGGGTGCGCGCCGGCCCGCAGGAGGCCCTGGACCTCGCTTGCGGGATCCGGCCGGATCTGGCCGGCGAGGGACGGAGCCGTGGATGGGTCGAGCAGTGCCGCCGCGAAGGCGAGGGCGCAGGTGAGCTTTCCGACGCCTTCGGGGCCGGAGAAGATCCAGGCGTGGTGGATGCGCCCGGACTCAAGGGCGCGGTCGATGGCGCTAATGGCGCCGGGCTGGCCGAGGATCTCATCGAGCGAGCGTCGGACCGCCGCGGAGGTGTCGGCGGCGGGCGGCGCCTCCGGCGCCATCTGGCGTGGGCGAGCGCGGCGCGTTGTCTTCTTCTTCGCCACAGGCGAGCGTATGCGCGGGCGCCTGCGCCGGGCCGACAGGCAATCCACCGGCGGGTCGATGCGCCGGCCGGCGACCGCGCCGACGCGGTATGCTGACGGCCCAGAGCGAGTTCGCAAGGAGGCGACATGCGACCGATGGTGCTGCTGTTTGCGCTGGTCGAGCGCGAGCAGGTGACGGACGATCTGATCGAGCAGTTTCCGGCAGATCCGGGCGCCGAATCACTGCGATTCGAGGATGAGTGGCCGGACGGGCGGGCCGAGCCGACGCCCGCGGGCATGCGGTTCGTGGTCGTGAACATCCCGCAGTGGGAGTCGATGGACGCCCCGGACCTGGCGACCGCGTACGCGTGGCTGCGCGAGCAGTTCCCGACCAGCGCGATCTACGGCGGCTTCGACCACGCGATGTGCGCGGAACTCGCGCCGGGGCCGGATGGGCTGCCCCAGCCGGCGCAGCGGCAGCGCGCGTCGGCGTAGCGTCGCGGCTACCGCCCCCCGGTCGCTGCGACGGCGGCTTCGGCCTCGGCGGCGCTCGCGGCGATTTCGGCGTCGACGCGATCGAGTTCGACCTGCGCGGCATCCAGTTCCTGCTGGATCGGGGGCCGCTCCTCCTCGGGGGCGTCGTGGATGGTCTTCTTGAGTTCGTCGATGCGGGTCGCCAGACGCTCACGCTCAAGCTTGAGCTGCTCGGCCCGCTCAGCCTGATCGGCCTTGTCGAAGACGATCTCCTCGGGCCGGTTCTCGATGCGCCCGCGCCAGATCCGTGAGGATGTGGCGAGGATGCGCTGATCATCATCGGTGCGGCGCTGGTAAATGAACCCGGGCGAGACGATCTCGACGCCGGCGGCGTGGAGCGAGTCGAGCACCGCGATGCGCAGGGCGGAGCGTGCACTGATGAGCGTCTTGATCTCGGAGAGGAACCCGCTGATGCGGTAGACGACGGCGTGGTCGCGCAGGTCGGTGACCCAGACGAACGGATCGGTGAGACCGGATCGCTCGGCGGCCTGTATGAGCAGCCGCTCGATCTCAGCGTGCGGATTGTCGTAGCCGAGGGAGACCTCGGCGGAGATGATGGTGCCGCTGGAGCGAACCACGCGCACCGGGTGGGTCGCCAGGTGCAGGTTCGGAATGGTGACAAGGTCGCGATCCTCGGTCTGGATCTCGGTGTGGAACAGGCCCCGCTCGGTGACACGGCCGAAGTACTCGCCGCAGCGCACGAAATCACCCGGCCGGAAGCTGTTGACGGTGCGGAGCATGGCGCCGGCCATGGCGTTGGCGGCCAAGGTGGTGGAGCTGAGGGTCAGCAGGGCGCCGATGGCAAGGCCAAGCAGGCTGAGCAGGTCGCCCTTGGCGTTGTCGGAGACGATGTGGCCCTCGCCGGTCGGGATCAGCAGGATGATGATGACGACGCCGACGATCGAGAGCACGACGAGGGTGATCTGACGGGGCAGCCGGGCGCCGGCGGCGAGGTGGCGGCGGCGGAGCAGGATCCAGTCCAGGGCGCGCAGGCCAACTACGGCCAGCACGACGGCGATGGCAAACGGCAACCAGTCCAGGATACGTTCGAACACGCAGGAGGGTACGGCGGCTGCACGAGGACGGGCGAGCGGCAGTGATCAGCTCGGCGCCGCGCCGGCGAGGCGCCCCTGCAGGCGGGCCCTGACCTGGGGCCACTCGGCCTCGCGGATGGAGTACATGACCGTGCTGCGCCGGAAGCCATCGGGCATGATGACGGCGTGGCGCAGGACCCCCTCGCGCCGGGCGCCGAGCTTCTCGATGGCGCGCTGGCTGTGCGTGTTCCGCTCGTCAGTCTTGAGGCACACGCGGATGGCGCCGAGGGCCTCAAAGGCGTGGCGGAGCATGAGGAGCTTCATCTCGGGGTTGATGCGCGTGCCGCGGGCGGCGGGGGTCAGCCAGGTCCAGCCAATCTCGACGCCGCGGTGCTGGGGGCGGATGTCGAGGTAGGTCGTGATCCCGATAGGGCGCTCTGTGGCGCGGTCGATGATGCAGAACGGCACGGTCGCGGCGGGCCCGAGCAGGAAGTCGATGAAGGCGGCCATGCCGCCGAGGTCGAAAGGCGCAGGGGCTCGCGAGAAGTAGCGGAAGGTCTCCGGCGTGGCGGCCGTGAGCAGATCCGGCGCGTGGGCGGGCGCGAGTGCGATAAGGCGGACGGCGGCGCCT
The DNA here is from genome assembly GCA_043101635.1 of Phycisphaerales bacterium JB039. Taxonomy (GTDB): domain Bacteria; phylum Planctomycetota; class Phycisphaerae; order Phycisphaerales; family UBA1924; genus CAYMJK01. The sequence goes on from JBICIE010000198.1 coordinate 5,944, forward strand.
TCGAGGGTGGTGGGCGTGATCCAATTCTGGCGCGTGTCGGGCAAGGTCGTCTCCGGCGTGCGGCGGGGATTGTTGCGGGCAGGGCGGGCCGGGAGAAGCCCGTAGGATTGGCCATGAGCGCGACGCTTCGAATCGATGGCATGCACTGCGCCTCCTGCGTGGCCCGGGTGGAAGACGCCCTGAAGAAGGCCCCGGGGGTGCGCTCGGCCAGCGTCAACCTGACCGAGGGCCGGGCAGTGGTCGAGGGGGACGGGCTGGACATCGACTCACTGACCAGTGCGGTGCGGGCGACGGGGTTCGACGCGGAGCCGGAGCAGGCGGGGGCGTCGCTGGCCGAGCAGCGGTCGGAACTGGAGGAGCGGCAGCGGCGTTCGGAGACGGCGTGGCGGCGGCGCTTCCTGGCCGGGCTGGCGTGCTGGGCGCCGATCGCGGTGATCCACTGGCTGGGGCCTGCGCTGGGGCTTTCGCATGTGGACAGTCCGGCGGGCCCGTGGCTGTGGATCATCGCGGCGCTGGCGACGGTCGCGCAGGTGTATGTCGGCAAGGGGTTCTATCAGTCGGCGCTGAAGGCTGCGCGCCACAAGTCGACGAACATGGACACGCTGATCGCGATGGGGTCGACGGCGGCGTATCTGTTCTCGG
>JBICIE010000199.1:0-7838 GCA_043101635.1 Phycisphaerales bacterium JB039
GACTCCGGCGCCCTCGACCTCTTCGACTTCCTCGCCTTCCAGACCGCCTTCGCCGCCGGGTGCGCCTGAAAGAGCCCCGAGCGCAAAGCTCGGGGGCCCGATCGCGCCCTCAGCGCCCGTCGTATCGGTGGCGCCGGTGGCGCCGGGGAACCGAGGCGCCACGGACCCGGAGCTTGCGCTCCGGGCTCTTTGACGGCTCGCTCCCGGTCCGAGAGCGCAGCCGCGCAGCGGCCGTCCCGAATACCGCCCGCCGCGCTGCGCCACAGCGCTGCGCGCCTTCTCGGGCGCCCCGCACGATCCCTGCGCGGCGCCGTGACAATCCCCGCGCGGCCCCGCGCCGCCGACTCCCGACCCCCGACCACTCCCGACTCCCGACCCCCGACCCCCGACTCCCGACTCCCAAGCCGGCACGGGGCGCCGACCAACCCCGCATCACCCCATCAACACCTGCGCCGCCTGCTGCGCCCCATCCGCCTGCCCGAGCCGACCCAGCGCTGCCCGCATCCGCTGGCGGGCTTCCGCATCCTGCAGCAGCCGCTCCAGCGCCGCCCCCAGCCCCTGCAGATTCGCGCGGGCGCTGCCGGCATCCCGCTCGATCACCGCCGCCCCCGCCTCCACCAGCGGCTGCGCATTGTGCCGCTGATGCTCATCGCGATGCCCCGGGTACGGCGCAAACACCGTCGGCACGCGATTGGCCGCCACCTCCGCCACGATCCCCGCCCCCGCCCGCGCCAGCGCAAGCTCCGCCGCCCCCCACCACACACCCATCTCGCGCACGAACGGCTGCACGATGGCGCGCACACCCGCGCTCGCATACGCCGCGCGCATCGCCTCCAGATCCGCCTCCCCCTGCGCCCCCGTCTGATGCAGCACCTGCCACCCCCCCGAGGCGAAGACGCCCCGCGCATCGCCCGGCTTTTCGCTTTTCGCTTTTCGCTCTTCGCTTTCTCCCGCCAGTTTTTCGCTTTTCGCTTTTCGCTTTTCGCTTTCTCCCACCATCGCCATCATCAATTCATTCAGCGACCGCGCCCCCTGGCTCGCCCCCGTCACCAGCAGCACCGGCGCCTCCGGATCCAGCCCCAGTTGCGCCCGGCACTGGGCGGCCGGCCCCGGCGCCAGCGCCCCCCGCCGGATGATCGGCCCGATGCGCTGCCAGTGCGCAGGCCCGGCGTCCACCGCCGTCAGCACGCGCTGCGCGCGCTTCGCAATCCACCGGTTCGCCTTCCCCGGCACGGCATCCAGATTCACCAGCGTCAGATCAACCCGCTCCACTCGCGCCGCCTGCGCTGCCGGCGCCGCGACGAACCCCCCCATCGCCACCGCGCGCACCCGCTCGAACTCCGACCCCTTGGCATGACGCAGAAACGCCCGCGCGGCCCGCACCGATGGCCCCCACGACCCGGCAAAGCGCATCAGCCCGCGCGGGCGCAGCGACAGCGGCTTCGCCGCCAGCGCCTCAAACGTCACCGCCGCCCCGCCGATTCGCTCAGCGCTCAGTATCTCCCGATCCACCGCCCGATCCGAGCACAGGAACAGAAACTCCGCCCGATCCCCCATCGCCTCGCGCAGCCGCTCCGCGATCGCCAGCCCCGGAAACAGGTGCCCGCCCGTCCCGCCGCCCATGAAGACGAACAGCGTGCCGGCCATCAGCGCGCCCCAGAAGTGGCAAAGTGGCAAAGTGGCAGAGTGGCAACGGAGGAAGTGGCAAAGTGGCAAAGTGGCAGAGTGGCAAAGTGATCAGAACTTGACACTCGCAGCGCAAGCGGCACGCGCATCGCTACGACGCCGCCGCCGCGCTGCCCCACTTTGCCACTTGGCCACGCTGCCACTCTGCCACTTCCTCTTCAGCGCCAGCCTGCTCGTCCCGCCGCTGCGCCCGGTCCATCGCGATCAGCAGACCAAGGCACGCCGCCGTCAGGCACCAGCCCGTCCCGCCGGCGCTGACCATCGGCAGCGCGATCCCCTTGGTCGGTCCCAGTCCCGTCACCACCACCAGGTTCATCACCGCCTGCAGCGACACCGTCGCGATCACGCCCAGCCCGATCAGCCGCAGCGCCGGCGACTGCTCCCGCCGGATGATCGAGACGGATGCCCACAGCAGCCCCGCAAACAGCCCCACCACCAGCGCCGCCCCCGCGATCCCAAGCTCCTCGCAGATGATCGCAAACAGGAAGTCGTTGGTGTCCTCCGGCAGGTACCCGTACTTCTGCAGGCCGTGGCCCAGGCCCCGCCCCGGCCCCTCGCCGCCGGCGATCGCCGCCATCGACTGCAGCATGTGGTAGCCCGACTGCTTCGGATCGGCCCATGGATCCAGGAACGCCGTGATCCGGCGCATGCGGTACTCGCTGGTCATGATCGCCAGCGCCACCCCAGCCGCGGCAGGCGCTGCCCACACGGCAAAGTGCCAGATCCGCGCCCCGGCCGCCAGCAGCACGAACGCGCCGACCCCGCCGATCAGCACCCCCGTCCCAAGGTCTTCCAGCACGACGAAGCCGCTGACGATCCCCAGCGCCACCAGCGCCGGCATGAGCCCCCGCCCGAAGCGCGGCAGCGCCGCCGCCCGCGCAGCCCCGTACCAGCCCATCAGCCCGACCATCCCCCACTTGGCAAGCTCGCTCGGCTGCACCGACAGCCCGCCGACGCCGATCCACCGTGCCGAGCCGTTCCACGCCCGCCCCACGCCCGGCAGGTACACCAGCCCCAGCACCACCAGCATCGCGCCCGTCCCCGCCGCCAGCACGACCAGCCCGCCACGCCCGTCCGCCGGCGGGTCCAGCGCTGCCCCGATCCGCCGGATCGGCAGCAGGCTCGTCAGCGTCATCGCCAGCGTCGCCAGCGCCATGTACGCCGCGGGGCGCGACAGCGCCACATCCCGGAAGGCGTCCAGCGGCTCGACATCGCGCACCGGCGGCGCCGGGCTGACGACGAACCGCGGCGACTGCTCCAGCACCGTCACCGGGTCGGCCTTGGGGATCGGCTCGACCTCCAGCCCGGCGCTGGTGACCATCACCACCCCGAGCAGCAGCAGGCACAGGGCGCAGAGAGCAACGAAATGGCCGCAGCGCAGCACGCAAGCGGTATCGGCTCACCGATTCGCCGCACTGCAGGGGCGATCTCGCCCCGATCCCGGTTGCGCAAAGCCCGCCCGAACGCGCAGCAAACGCCGCGCAGATCAGGCGCTTCGACCTACTTCAGCACCACATAGAGGGCATGCAGCAGCCCCGGGATGTAGAACAGCAGCCAGAGGATGATGTTCAGGATGAAGTGCCCCCCGAACCCGGCCTTCAGCCCCACTGCCAGCGGGGGCAGCAGGATCGCAATGATCACCAGCAGCAGCTTGTTGGTCTGGGCGTCGGACGGTGCTCCGTTCGTCATCATCATTCCTTTCTCTGGAGGTCTTCGGGAGGCCCTGAGGTCGCCGGGACCCTATGCCAGTGGCAGGGAAACCCGCCGCATCAGTTCGCTCACCGGCCTGGCGATCAGGTCGTACCCGTCCGAGGCCGTGATCACGCACCGCACCAGTTCCCCCGGCGCCAGCGGCTCCCGAGCCTGGATGACCGTCACCGCATCAATCTCCGGCGCCTGGAAATAGCACCGCCCCTGCGCCAGATGCCCCCCCTCCGTGCCTTTGGGTACCCCCCCACTCCGTGGGGGCTGCTCTCCGCCTTTGGGTACCCCCCCACTCCGTGGGGGGTCTTCGCCTTGGGGTACCCCCCCACTCCGTGGGGGGCCTTCGCCTTTGGGTACCCCCCCACTCCGTGGGGGGCTCTTCCCCGCCGCGCTCCCCAGCCTCCGATCCACCAGCACATCGAACTGCACGCCCGAGTCCAGCGGGTTCCCGGGATCGAACTGCTCGGCCAGGTACGCCGCCTGCTCATGAGCGATCTGCCGCTGAAGCTCCAGGATCTCCCCTTTCCTGCGCGCCTTGACCTCCGCCGGCACCGCCAGCGCCGGATCCGCCTCCATCGTCCCCGCCGGCGTCCCCGGCTCCGGCGAGTACTCGAACACCCCGACGGCGTCGAACCCGATCTCGTCAATGAACTCCAGCAGCGCCTCGTGATCGGCCTCCGTCTCCCCCGGGAATCCGCTGATGAACGTCGTCCGGATCGCCAGCCCCGGAATCCGCTCCCGCAGCTTCAGCATCAACTCCCGCTGCTGCGATGCGCTGACATGCCGGCGCATCGCCTTCAGCATGTTGTCCGACGCGTGCTGCAACGGAATGTCGATGTACGGAACCAGCGGCCCGCGCCTGCACAGATCCGCAAACGCCTCCACGAACTCATCCCGAAAGTTCGACGGATACGCGTACATCAACCGCACCCACCCCGCGCCCCCCTCCTTCTCCACCGCCCCGCACACCGCCTCCAGCAGCGCCGGCAACCCGCCCGACTCTCCGTGGCGGCTCATCGGGATGTTCGCTTTTCGCGTTTCGCTTTTCGCTTTGGGCTCCCCCCACCCAACCCCGATGTCATCCCCGTAGCTCGTCGTATCCTGCCCGATCAGGTTCAGCTCGAACGCCCCATCGCGCACCAGCTCGCGCGCCTCCGCCACGATCCGCTCGATCGGCTTCGACCGCATCTTGCCGCGGATGGATGGGATCGTGCAGAACGCGCACCGCTGGTTGCACCCCTCGCTGATGCGCAGGTACGCGTAATGCCGCGGCGTCAGCCGCAGCCGCGCCGAATCATCCTCGAAGTACCCGACGCCCTTGCCATCCTTCCCCTGCACCGTCAGACCGACGACATCGCGCCCCCGCTCCTTCGCCGCCTGCAGCGCATTGGCCGCCACCCAGTACCGCGGCTTGTCCGACGCCTCCCCCAGCCCCGGCCGCCCCGGCGCAGCCCCGGTCACCGCCTCGACGATGTGATCGCGATCGAACACGCCGATGAGCGCGTCGATCCCCGGCGCCCACTCGAGCATCTTCGCCCGGTGCCGCTGCACCAGGCACCCCGCCACCACCACGCGCTTGACCTGCCCCGCCTGCTTCGCCGCCACCGCCGCCCGGATCACCTCCAGCGACTCCTGCTTGGAAGCCTCCAAGAACCCGCACGTGTTGATCACCACCGCGTCCGCCGGCTGGATCGACTGGCTCCCCGCCAGCGGCGCCCCCTCGGCGCTGCTCGAGCGCCCCTCGACGTGATGGGCGTCGTCCCACCGCTCCCCGGCGTCATCCGGTTCCCACGACACCGGGCTCAGCCCGCTCTCGGCCAGGGCCCCGAGCATCTTCTCGGAGTCCACGAGGTTCTTCGGGCACCCAAGGCTGACCAGCGAGACCGTCCGGATCTCAGGCGCTGCGGCAATGTCTGCGGCTTCAGGCATGGACCCGAAGCGTAGGAGGGGAGGGAACTTACGCCAGCCCCGCCATGCCATCGGCGCAAGCGGTGTACGGAGGTGGCGCGGGATTGCATCCCGCCGCCAGCGCAGTTCGAGCGAAGCGAGCCGCCTCCCAAACCCTTGGAATGGGCGCAAACTCGCTGCCGGCCGCGAGCGCAGCGCCGTGGCATCGGGCTTCCGCCCGATGTGCCTGCGAGCGCAGCGAGCCCGATCCGGGCGCCCCAATCTGAGAGCCCGCAACGCGGGCGACGGTTGCTAGCCCCGGGTGCCGCGATCGCAGCGAGCAAGCCCGGGGTCAGCCGCCCGCCCAACTCTCAAGAGCCCCTGACAGGGGCGAAGGCGCCGCCCAACGCGCACCCCGCAGGACCTGGCGCGAGGTTCGTGCGTCAGCGCCCGCGACCTTCTTCCTTGCATCGACCCCGCACATCGGCGATACTCCACGTTGTGCGACGCCATGCCCAGACAACCGCGGCCCTCGCGCTCCTCGTGGCGACATCAGCCCTCGCCCAATGCCCGCCCGAGCGATTGCTTTCGCCTTCGGACTTCGCCAGTTCCTTCGGCGCTGCGCTCGCCATGAACGATCGCCACCTCATCATCGGCGACCCGCATGACGGCTCGCTGTGCACAATTCCAGGGTGCTCCAACGGCTGGGCCTTCGCTTACCGGCGCACGCCCGAAGGCGGGTGGGAGTTCGCCCAGTCGGTCCTCCCGGCAGGCTTGGACAGCGGTTGGGCCCACGGCAGCGCCATAGCACTGGACGGTGACCGTGCGATAATCGCGGCATCGTTGAGCCCCGAAGGCCCCGGCGTGGGCGTGCCATACGTGTTCGAGTTCGACGGTGACGAGTGGGCGCAGGTTGATGCGCTGCTGCCGCCAGACCCACGCGCCATCCACGGGGATCACCTCTCTCTACACCGCGACACAGCGTTGGTTGGCAGGGCGGACGCCAAGGTGCTCGTATACCAACGCCGGGGAGGCCGGTGGGAGATCACCGACGACCTGAAGAATCCGGACGTCACCGGTGTTCGGACAGATTTTGGCTCGGCGTTTGACCTGAACGACGACTGGGTTGTCATCGGAGCGCCGGAGGAAGAGCTGATAGCTGTCAATGGTGGCGCCGCATACGTGTACAAGCGCCTCTCCGGCGGTGACTTGGAGTTCGTTCAGAAACTGATTGCCCCGGATGTGATGACCGGCCCCCGGTTCGGACAGTCAATCGCGATTGATGGGCCGCTGCTGGCAATCGGCGGATGGAACTCGGATCGGACCTACGACGCCCAGGGCGCTGTCTACATCTACGAACTCGCTGGCGAGCGGTGGGAACTCCGGCAGGAGTTGACACATGAGAACCCGGCACGGGCAGACCGCTTTGGCACGTACGTCGCCCTGTCTGGCGAGATGCTTGTTGTGGGCGCCGTGACAGACGTCACTCCGGTCAGCAGGGGCGCCGCGTACCTGTTCCGACGCTATGCCGACGGCAGGTGGCGCCAGGCGGCCGAGTTGTTCCCGATCGAGCCAGCGGTAGCATTCGGCGTCCCGATAGAGATCGCCGATCGCATGGTTGCCATCGGCGCGCATGATACTTGGGTCGCAGGCCGAACGCGCGGCGCCGTGGACATCTTCGACCTCGACTGCCTCCGCTGCGAGCCGGATCTCGACGGCGACGGCGAACTCACCTTCTTCGACTTCCTCGCCTTCGGCAACCTCTTCGCGGCCAGCGACCTGCGCGCCGACTTCGACGGCTCCGGCGAACTCGACCTCTTCGACTTCCTCGCCTTCCAGACCGCCTTCACCGCCGGCTGCTAGAGAACCCACGAGCGCCAGCTCGGGGCACGCGCACCGCTCCAACCAGCAACCGCGTCCGCGCCCCCTCCCACCCTCGCCCCGCTGACCAGCGGGGAGAGGTGGCCTCGCGAAGCGAGGTCGGTGAGGGGCTACATCCCCTACAAAGCCTCCTCCCTCACTTCGCCTTCACTCAATCGTGAGCCGTCCGCTCCGACAACCGCGCCCACGCGCGCCAGGACCACACCTGCGCGCATTCATCAATTCCTCGCTCGCATGTACCACGTTTGCGCGCCAATTCATGGACATGCGCCCACTCCCCCTTGCATCTCCCACCGGCGCCATCACAATGCCCACGTGGCCACCGCGCCCGCCAAGCCCGACAACGTGCCACTGGCGTGCCCTGACGTCAGTGCGAACGTGCAAGCGGCTGCACCGCACCCCGCGCTACCCGCGCGCAGCGCCCCTTCCCCGACCCCCGACTCCCGCCCCCTGACCCCCGCCGAAACCGACGCCGCCCTCCTCTTCCTCTCCACCGACGGCGCAACCACCCTCGAACACCTCGCATCCCGCCTCGACCTCGATCCGCCCCACCTCCTCCACATCCTCGCCCGCCCCCACGTCGCCGCCTTCATCGACGCTGCCGCGCACGTGCAGGCCCTCCGCGCCGACATCCTCGCCCGTAGCGCCCACGCCGCCGCGCTCGAAGCCCTGACCGACTG
>JBICIE010000200.1:0-4893 GCA_043101635.1 Phycisphaerales bacterium JB039
TGATGACGTCGTAGAAGCTCGGCTCGCCGTACGGCGCCAGGCCCATGAGCTTGTACTCGCTGGGGCTGCTGTTCTCGGCCTTCACGTACTTCACCGGGTTCAAGGTCAACTCCGGCGAGTACAAGCTCATGGGCCTGGCGCCGTACGGCGAGCCGAGCTTCTACGACGTCATCATGCGCGAGCTGATCGATGTCAAGGAGGACGGGTCGTTCCGCATGGACATGCGGTACTTCAACTACTGTCAGGGCCTGACCATGACCAGCCGGCGCTTCGACCGGCTCTTCGGCGGCCCGCCGCGCCAGCCCGAGGCGCCACTGACCCAGCGCGAGATGGACCTGGCCGCATCGATCCAGAAGGTGACCGAGGAGATCATGCTCCGCAGCGCCCGGCACGTGCACAGCGTCACGGGCATGAAGAAGCTGTGCCTCGCCGGGGGCGTGGCGCTCAACTGCGTCGGCAACGGCCGGATCCTGCGCGACGGCCCTTTCGAGGACATCTGGATCCAGCCGGCCGCCGGGGACGCCGGCGGCGCCCTGGGTGTGGCGCTGCTGATCTGGCATCAACTGCTCGGCCGGGCGCGGACGGCAAGGCCGGGCGATGGCCAGCGCGGCTCGCTGCTGGGACCGGCGTTCAGCGCCGACGAGATCAAGGCGTTCCTGGATCGCAGGGGGGCGATCTACCACGAGCACGCCACCGAGGAGTCGCTGATCGAAGCGGTCGCCGAGCTGATCGCCTCGGAGAAGGTGGTGGGGTGGTTCCAGGGGCGCATGGAGTTCGGGCCTCGGGCGCTCGGCTGCCGCAGCATTCTCGGCGACGCACGCTCGACGCAGATGCAGACGGTCATGAACCTGAAGATCAAGTTCCGCGAGTCGTTCCGGCCCTTTGCGCCCAGCGTGCTGGAGGAGCAGGTGCACCACTGGTTCGAGATGCGGGATCAGCAGCCGAGCCCCTACATGCTGCTGGTGGCCGACGTTCAGCCCTCGAAGAGAGCCAGTGACAACGGGCAGGCCGGTCTGACAGGGCTTGACAAGCTCCATGCCGTGCGCTCGCAGGTTCCGGCGATCACGCACGTGGACTGCTCGGCCAGGGTCCAGACGGTGGATGCCGAGCGCCACGGCCGCTACTACCGGCTGCTCAAGGCGTTCGAGCGACGCACCGGCTGTCCGCTGGTGATCAACACCAGCTTCAACGTCCGCGGGGAGCCGATCGTGTGCGCCCCGGAGCACGCATACCGCTGCTTCATGGGCACGAACATGGATGTGCTCGCGCTCGACCGGTTCGTGCTGCACAAGAGCGAGCAGCCCGGCGGGGATGAAACGCGCAGCGAGGAGTACCTGGCCCAGTTCCAGCTTGACTGACTGCCATGGCGATGATCGAGATCAAGTCCGACCCAAGCCTCGCAGAACTGCGCATCTTCGCGCTGCTCTGGCTCGTCTTCTTCTGTGTCCTCGGGTGGCTGACGCCGCAGATCGCCGGCGCCCTGCTGATCGCGGCGATCGTGACGGGCGGGTGCGCAGGTCTTGCCCTCGCCTTCAGCCGGGAGGATCCGCTGCCGCTCCGGCTCCGGGGCCTGTTGACGCCTGCGGCGCTGCTTGTCATGTGGGGCGCCATTCGCGCTGCCGAGGCGTCCGGCGCCGGCGGCCCGGTCATCCGTGCGGGCGCCGTCACCGCCATGTCGGCGCTCGGCGTCGCTGGCGGACTGATCGTTTTGCTTTCGCCCCGGAGCGGGCGCAATCTGTACCGGTGGTGGATGGGCGCCGTCGGGCCCATCGGGTGGACGATCGCCCACATACTGCTCGGAACGGTGTACTACCTCGTGATCACGCCCATCGGACTGGCGATGCGGACCGCGGGCTACGACCCCATGGCGCGCAGCGGGCGTTCCGACAGCCCCTCCTACTGGGCTGCGCGCCGGCCCCGACCGGAGGCACGGCGGTACTTCCGGCAGTTCTGAGGATCGCGCATGGCTGACGACAACGGGACCGACCGCAACCGGGGTGAGGAGTTCGCCTCGCAGGCCGAGCAGGCCAACGCCGGCCTGCTGCGCGAGATCTGGGATCTCATCCGGTATAACAAGAAGTGGTGGCTGCTGCCGGTGATCATCGCCCTGCTGCTGATCGGCATCATCGTGCTGCTGGGCTCCAGCGCGGCCGCCCCGTTCATCTACCCGCTGTTCTGAGCCGGGCGCGGTACCATTGTCGCGATGAGAAGACTCGGCATCCGCGGCAAGATGATCGCGATGATCGCGCTGCCCACGCTGGCGATCTACCTCGGGATCCTCGGGGCGATGCTGCTGCGCCTGGGCGAGATCAACCGCCACGAGGTCGAGCAGTTGATGACCGAGCGGGCCGTGACCTCCGCGGCGGGCCTTGACAGCGGCTTTCGCGAGGTGGCCGCAATCGCCCTTGCCACGGCGAATCTGATGGAGACGGTCCCGGAACTCACGGACGCCCAGATCGCGGCTCAGCTCTCGGCCAACGTGCTGCAGAACCACGCCATCTTCGGCGCGGCGATGGCCTTTGAGCCCGAGGCGCCCGGCGCCGAGTTGCGATGCTCCTACGTCTTCCGGGGCCCGGACGGGCTTCAGACCATGAGCCTGACCCGGGATGTCCAGGATTGGTACGCCGACACCGGGCGGCAGTGGTGGCACGGTCCCAGGGCCAGCGGCGCCGCCATGTGGACGGAGCCATACTTCGACGATGGCGCCGGCAATACCCTGATGGTGACGTTCTCGGCGCCGTTCGACGGCGACGATGGCTTCCGCGGCGTGACCACCGTCGACGTCACCGTGGCCGAGATGGGCCGGCGCCTGGGCCGACGCCCGGACCTGGACTTCGTCATTCTCAACCGCGACGGCCAGTACATCTACAGCCGCTCGGGGAGGGAGATCCTCGCCGGACGGACCATCGGTGAAGCGGCGGCGGATACGGGTCGGCCGGAGCTGATTGCGGCGTGCCAGCGGCTGGTCTCCGGCGAGGCGGGGGTCGTGACGGTTCCGCCGTGGCCCGGGACGCCGCCGGCGGGCTGGGAGAAGTGGGATCAGGCTCGCTGGGTCGCATTCGCCCCGATCGACTCGACCGGCTGGATCTTCGTCGCGTCCCAGCCGGAGCGGCTGGCCATGGCGGATGTCCGGATGCGCTTCGCCGAGGCCAGCGTGGCCCTCGGTGTCACGCTGGCGCTGATCATCGGGTGCATCCTGCTGGCGGCGCACAAGCTGACGGGACCGATCGGCACGCTGGCGGGCGCCGTCCGGCGGATTGCCTCGGGGGATCTCGATCACCGGGTCACGATCGAGACGCGCGACGAACTTGCGGATCTGGGGCGCGACGTCAACGACATGGCCGCGGAACTGAAGGACCGGACGGCACAGATCGCCTTCGAGCGCTCACAGAGCCGCGATGCGCTGATCTTCGCCCTGGCCAAGCTGGCCGAGTCGCGCGACGATGAGACGGGCAAGCACCTGGAGCGCATCTGCCGCTACGTCGAGGCGATGGCGGCCCAGCTTATCGAGAAGTCACCCGAGGTCGACCACGAGTGGCTGCGCACGGTGGCGATCACGGCGGCGCTGCACGACATCGGCAAGGTGGGCATCCCGGACGCTGTCCTGAAGAAGGATGGCCAGTTGACCGACGAGGAGCGGCGCATCATGCAGTCGCACACGACGATCGGCGGCGACACGCTGCTGGCGGTCAAGCGACAGTGGGAGAGTGACGACTTCCTGCGTACGGCTACCGAGATTGCTCTCGGACATCACGAGAAGTGGGACGGCTCGGGCTATCCCTTCGGGCTGCGGGGCGACGATATCGGTTTGTCAGCCCGGATCGTCGCCGTCGCCGACGTGTACGACGCGCTGACGAGCGCGCGGGTGTACAAGGGCGCCATGAGTCACGAGGAAGCCAGGCACATCATCGTCGAAGGCTCCGGCAGCCATTTCGATCCGCTGGTCGTGGAGGCGTTCCTGGCCAGCGAGGAGCAGTTCCGCGCGATCGCCGAGGAGCTGCGCTGACCGCTGGATGAGACAGCGATCGCACGATGATGATCCGGGACTCGGGAGGTTCCAATGAGGCAATTGCCGGTGCGTAGATGGCTGCCGCTGGGCGCGGCGGTCGTAGCCGCGGCGCACGGGCCCGCAGGCGCCCGGCCCGGGATCGACCAGCCGGAGCCGCCCAGACGGGCGCCGGACCCGATGACGGACGGTTTCGACTGGATGCAGCACACCAACGGCGAGTGGCTGAAGGGCGAGATCATCGATCTGCAGGATGGCGACTTCGTCTTCGAGAGCGATGAGTTCGATGTCCAGGAACTTGACTGGGACGACATCGAGACGCTCTACTCGCCGGGCAAGAACACCCTTCGATTCAGGGATGGCACGGTGGTGGAGGGCGCCGTGAGGATCGACGCCGAGACGATCACTGTGACCGCGGCCGACGGGACGCAGCAGACATTCCCCCGATCCGAGCTGCGCTCGATGATTCCCGGCCGGCAGAAGGAGTTGAACTTCTGGTCCGTCAAGCTCAGTCTGGGGACGACGTTCCGGTCCGGCAACGTCGATCAGACGGACATCGCCGGGTTCCTGCGGATCCAGCGGCGCGACCTCGACTCGCGCCTGAACATCAACTACGACGGCAACTACAGCACAGTCGACGGGGCGGAGACAGCAAACGACCACCGCGGCCTGGCGAACTACAGCATCTTCCTCACCGAGCGGTTCTTCGTCACGCCGGCCCGGCTCGAGGCCTTCCGCGACCCCTTCCAGAACATCGAGTACCGGCTCACCCCCGGCTTCGGCGCCGGGTATGACATCATCGATACCGGCGACCTCGAGTGGACCATCGGGGCCGGCGCCGGCTGGCAGTTCACGCGATATCAGGATCCCGAGGCTGGACAATCGCG
>JBICIE010000201.1:0-3335 GCA_043101635.1 Phycisphaerales bacterium JB039
CTGGTGGGGTTCGTCGACAGCGACTATGAAGGCCCGCTGATCAACAACCGGGAGGTGGAGTTCGATCCCGGTTTCGGGGTCAGCGCGGCGCTGGGGTATGACCTGGGCTCGGCGTTCGATCCGGGGGCGGCCCGGGACAGCTTCACGGTGAACCTGCGCGGCGAGGTGGAGTTCATCTACGAGCAGGTCGGCGTGGACGATCCCGGCGGGCTGGGGCGGCTGGACGACCTGACGGCGTATGGCGGGGGCTTCAACCTGTACCTGGATTTCGACTACAGCGGGCCGTGGGCCCTGTACCTGGGGCTCGGGGTGGGGCTGGCGCAGGTGGAGACGGAGGGGGCCGGCTTTGAGGATGAGGACACGGTCTCGTACGGGCAACTGCTGTTCGGGGTGATGTACGAGGCCAGCGACGCGGCGGTGGTGTACGCGGGAATCCGTAGCCGGGCGTACGGGGATGTGGATGTTCAGAGCGCGAAGCTGGAGGATGTGGGCAGCGCCGCGCTGGAAGCCGGGCTGATGTTCCAGTTTTGATCCCCGGGAGGCAAAACCCCCGATTTCGGGGGGGTGTTGCGTTCCGGATCAGGTTCGGGTAGGTTCCGCGAGTGGTCACTTCGCGGAAGGAGAATTGCATGTTGAAGTCGATTGGTGGGTGGAGTCTTGCGGCGGCACTCGTGTTTGCTGGCAGCGCGTCGGCGCAGCTTGTCAGCCAACCACTGAACCCCTTGAGTCCTGCGCTGTTCTCGAACGAGAACGCATCGGTGTTTCCCAACAGACTCGCCGAGAATCTGTCGGTGGCAGACCCGACGGCGGTCACATCGCTGACGTGGTGGGGCTTCACAGCCGATCAGGGCGGGGCGGGCACAGGGCGCAGCATCCAGAATCTCGATGGCTTCGTCATCACGTTCTACTCGGACAGCGCTGGTCTCCCCAGTACTGAGATTGCGACGGTGTCCCCATCGCTTGCAGACCTTACGGCAACCCAGACCAGCGACGTCCCGTCGGTGGGCGGGTTCTTCTACGAGTTTGAGTACACGCTCACCCCGGCTATTGCGCTGCCGGCGGCCGGGACGTACTGGGTGTCGATTCGCGGCGATTTGGCGAATCCCCCCGGGCCGGCGTTCTCGTGGGGGCGCAGCAGCACGGCTGGCGTCGCGGGAGCCGCAGTTGACAGCGGGTCAGGGTGGGGCGCGCTCGGCGCCAGCTTCGCTCTTGAAGTGGACGGCTTCATCATCGTCGACTCCGATGGCGACGGGCTGCTCGACGATGACGAGACTGCATTGCAGGCAACGTACCCCTGCCTTGATCTTCAGGATCCTGACAGTGACGACGATGGCCTGAGCGACGGCGACGAGATCGACCTTGGAACGAACCCGTGTATTGCTGACACCGACGGCGACGGGTTGAGCGACGGCGACGAGGGGGGCTTCGGCACCGATCCGACGCTGTTCGATTCCGACGGCGACGGGCTGAGCGATGGCGTTGAGGTCGCGCTTGGTACCGACCCGACCGTGGGCGACGAGCCGGCGGACGTGATCGCCGGCGAGCTGTTCGATCTGTCCCAGACGGTCGGCACAACCCCGCTGGGCGACTTCGCCGGCGCCGGCTTCTTCGGCAAGGCGGTGCGCCGGGCGATCCTGGCGGCCAGTCTGCGGCTGGCGTCGATCGCGGTCTCCAACGAGAACTACTTCCTCGCGGCGCTGGAACTGCAGGCGGCGCTGTCCCGGGTGGACGGCGTCGAGCCCCCAAGCGACTGGATCATCGATGAGCCGACCCGCGCCGCCGTGGCCGCCGACATCGAGTTCCTCCTCGACCTGGTGATCCTGTTCGGCGGCGGCTGAGCCTCCATGCCAACTCCGATTCGTTGCAACCGCCCGGCGCCGCCGGGCGGTTGTACGCGCCGGCGCGGCTACGGCGACTCGAGCGACTGCAGGGCCCGGGCGATGTGCTCGGTTCGCTCCCGGGCCGGCTGGCGCAGCGGCGTCGTTGAGTCGATTCGCAGGTCGCTCGCATCCGACCCTCGCTCGGCGAGCAGGACGGTCAGGGAGTGCGACTGGCCGTCGCGCAGCCACGGGAGGCGGTCGAGGTCGATCTGCTGGGCAGCGCGGTCGTGCTCGCCGCCGAGGTCGATCACGAGGCGGCCGTCGATGAAGACCCACAGATCGCCGGTCGACTCGAAGCGCATGACTGCGCCGGCGCCGGGCTCGCAGGTGAACTGCGCCGTCATTTCCCAGGTGAAGCCGGCGCAGGCGCCGGAATCGCCGGAGTCGCTGGGATCAACCGGAGCGCCGGGCTCGGAGGCCGATCCGGATTGGGACGCGGGGCGCCCGCAGCCGACCGGAAGCGAGCCGTCGAAGATGTAGGCGCCGCTGTTGAAGGTCAGTTCGACCGGCGCAGCGCGCCGGCGGTTGACGCCGGGGACATCGCGGAACCAGGTGTCCAGCGAGGCGCCGGACTCGACGCGCTGGGCCTCGGCCGGCTCCAGGCGCGGGGCGACATCGCCGGGGCGGGGCTCGATGTAGCGGCGCGGACCGATGATCGGGTTGCCGGCGGCGTCGGCGCC
Organism: Phycisphaerales bacterium JB039; assembly: GCA_043101635.1. GTDB lineage: Bacteria > Planctomycetota > Phycisphaerae > Phycisphaerales > UBA1924 > CAYMJK01. The sequence continues at coordinate 2,561 of JBICIE010000201.1, forward strand.
CTGCGCGCGCACGGGGAACCCGCCGCTGATGAAGACCGGCTTGTCATCGGGCCCGAGGGTGTCGGCGACGACGCCGGCGCACAGCCCCGGTTCCGGGCGGCCGAAGTCGGGATGCCCGGCGCCATCGGCCGGGGCGCAAAAGCAGCGCAGCACGCCGCGGAGCAGCGTCCGCTCCTCCCCACCGCTCCCCTGGGCCAGCGCCCCGCTGGCGAGAACCAGCGCTGCGGCGACACCGATCATCGTGCGCATGGATCCCCTCCCGGCCCCCGGGGCTGCGGGGGCCATGTCCAGTCTGCCAAACCGGGGCGGGGTCGGGCCAGCCGCCGGGGGGCGCCGGGCGGCGGGCAGGGCCGGCTGTGCCGGCTGGCTCGGCAGCGCGGGCCGCGGCAGTGGCCAACGCGGCGCCCTCCGCCGGGGATGGGGGGCGAGAGGGCGCCGGCTCTTACGAGCGCAGTTGGGGCCCGTCGCGATCCGGTCGCGCCGAGGCCGCCCAAGGGTGGCAATCAGGCGGGAGCGCGGCCACCGAACGGGGGCGCGGCGATGCGCCGCGCCGGGGCGCAGGCGCCACAGGGCCCCCAGAGCGCCGGGCGGCGGCGGCCTACCACCGGAACGTCGTGTTCTCGGCCCGGGCGCCGAGGTCGCGGGCCAGCTTCTCGGCCTGGGCGGCGTCGAGCATCGGGATCTGGACGCCGCCCGCGAAACCGGCGCCCGCGGGATCGAAGCGGACGGAGGCCAACATCCACCATCCGTCCACAGGCGACAGGCGGACGCTGAT
>JBICIE010000202.1:0-2987 GCA_043101635.1 Phycisphaerales bacterium JB039
GGTTCGAGGCCTGCCCGCCCAAGCCCGCGCGGGAGGACTCGAACCTCCGACCTGCGGATTAGAAGTCCGCTGCTCTATCCAACTGAGCTACGCGCGGCATGGGGCAATCCTAACGAGGTTCCGGCGGTCCGGGGCCGGGGCGGTTCCGGCCAGACGCCGCCCCCATGACGCAACCGCCCGGTCCCGAGGGGGATGGGATGCCAGGGGCCTTATTGGGCAGTTGCGCTCGCGCGCCCGCTGGTTTCTGAAGAGAAGGTGAGGTGGCAGCGGGCGGGAATGTTCAGATATCTATACCATGAACTCTGGATACTGTCAAGCCGGCTGGCCCCGCAGCTGCGCAAATGCCCGGGCGCCGGCCTGCCGCGGGGACCGGCCCGGGATACGCTCCGGCGTTTTCCCCGCTGAAATCTGCGTAAAGGAGGGCTCCATGGCGTCTGCGATCACCCTCGGCATCTGGATGACTGCCGCGGCCGGGGTCACCCTCGGCGCGTGCGCCGCCGGGCCCCGGGCCGGCGAGACCGGCCTCGCGCCGTCTGCGGCGGGGGCCCAGCCCGGCGTCGAGCCGGCGGCGGCCGCGACGGTCGGCTTCCCCCAGCACCCGAGCCTGAGCCCGGATGGTTCGATGATCGCCTTCGCCTGGGCCGGCGACCTCTGGGCCGTCGGACGCGAGGGGGGCGCTGCGACCCGGCTGACGGCCCACGCCGCCACCGAGGGCCGCTCGGCCTGGAGCCCGGATGGGCGCGCGCTGGCGTTCGAGTCTGACCGGGACGGCGCCGGCAACATCTACATCATGGATCTGCTGCGGGAGGACGGGCGGATCGTGGGCGGGCCGATCCGCCGGGTCACGTACCTCGACCGGTCGCAATCGCTGGCGGGCTTTACGCCGGATGGCCAGTCGCTCCTTTTGTGGGGCAACCTGGAGCCGAGCCTGTATCGCGACAGCCGCATGTACCGCGTCAGCGCCGCGGGCGGTCCGATCGAACGGCTCACCGACGCCTACGGCAGTTCCCCCTCCATGCAGGCGGATGGCTCGGCGGTGGTCTTCGAGCGCAACCGCGCGCCGGAATTCCGCCCGCAGTACCGGGGCAGCGGCGCCCGCGACCTCTGGCGCATGGACACCGAGACGGAGCGGTTTGCGCGCCTGACCAGCTTCGATGGCAACGACTTCGAGCCGCACGTGCTGCCCAGCGGCGCTGTGGTGTACATCTCGTCGCGCCATGACACCAACAACCTGTGGATGATCGGAGCCGGCCGGACCGATGGCGATGGGCCTCGCCAGTTGACCGAGTTCGCCCCGGGCGACAAGGCCACCATCGGCCACGGCGTGCGCGACCTGGCGGTGAGCCGCGACGGCACGACGGCGGCGTTCTGCGTGTGGGGCACGCTCTACACGCTGGATCTGCGCGCGCAGGGCGCCGAGCCGCAGGCGCTGACGATCACCGCCGCGGCGGACGCCGACGGCCGCGACATCCGGCGGCTCGACCTGGACCGCGAGGCCGACGAGGCGGCGCTGAGCCCGGATGGCAAGACCGTCGCGGTCGTGGCCCGCGGCGAGATCTTCCTGCGCAGCACCGAGGAGGGGCGGCCAACGCGCCGGGTGACGCGCACCAGCGCGCGCGAGCGCGACCTGGCCTGGAGCCCGGATGGGCGGGCCCTGTACTTCGCCAGCGACGAGACCGGCGAGTACGCGATCTACGAGGCGACGGTGAAGCTGTCGCGCGAGGACATCGAGCCGAAGGAGGAGCCGGACGAGGCGGCTGAGGCTCCGGAGGAGGCCGAAGAGCCGCATGCGGGCGCCGAGCCGGCCGGCGAAGCCGTCGAAGACGCCGGAGACGCCGGGCAGCCGCAGCAGGGCGAGGCGGCCGAGCAGGAGCAGGAAGCGGAGAAGAAGGCGCCGAAGATCGACTACGGCGCCCGCTGGGCCGGCGCCCTCACCTTCGAGTTCACCCCCGTCGTCGAGACCGAGGCGCTGGAGCGGCGGCCCACGCCATCGCCGGATGGCCGCTCGCTGCTGTTCCTGCGCGAGCGCGGCGATCTGTGGCTGCTGGATCTCGCCTCGGGGGACGAGCGTCTGCTGCTGGAGAGCTGGAACGAGCCGGATGTCCAGTGGGCCGGCGACTCGCGCCACATCATCTACGAGGTGGCCGATCTCGACTTCAACAGCGACATCTGGCTGCTGGATACCGGCGACGCGGATGCTGCGCCCTTCAACATCACGCGCCATCCGGACCTGGACTCTTCCCCGCGCCTCAGCGCCGATGGCAAGACGCTGGTGTTTCTCAGCGACCGCGATGGCAACAACTTCGAGTTCGACATCTACGCCGTGCATCTCGACCGCGCCCTCGATGGCATGCGGGACTACGAGTTGAAGGAGCACTACGAGGAGGCCGCCAAGGAGGCCAAGAAGCGCAAGCCGCTGGACCCGGTGGATCTGACGAAGGCGCCCAAGGCCGCGGACCCGCTGACGTTCGACACCGAGGACGCCTACCTGCGCATCCGGCGCATCATCAACTACACCGGCTCGGAGCGCGACCTGCAGCTCACCCCGGGCGGGGACCGCATCATCTTCAGCGGCGCAGTCGATGGCGCCAGCGGGCTGTTCAGCGTGGATCACACCGGCGGCGACCGGAAGACCATCCAGTCCGGCGGCGGGGTCGGCGATGTCACCGTCACGCTGGACGGCGCCAGGGTCACCTTCGTGCGCGGCGGGCAGGCCCAGGCGGCGCCGGTCACCGGCGGCAAGTCGGAGACCTGGGACATCTCGGCGCCGGTCACCATCGATGTCGCCGCCGAGCAGCGGCAGAAGTTCCTCGAATTCGCCCGCACCATGGGGCGCGACTTCTATCACCCGACGCTCAAGGGGCTCGACTGGGACGCCCTGACCGAGGCGTATCTGGAGCTTGCCATCGCGACGCGCACGCCCGATGAGTTCAACCGCGTCGGCAACATGATGCTGGGCGAGCCGTTGAGCTCGCCCAAGATCGGAA
>JBICIE010000203.1:0-6555 GCA_043101635.1 Phycisphaerales bacterium JB039
AGCCGGTCTTCTGCTTCGACTCCTGGCGCTCGATGTCGGTGCGGTTGCGGGCGGCCTCGACATAGGCCCGCAGGTCGGCGGACGGCGTCTCGGGGCGCGGGCGAGCCAGCACGGCATCCACCACCGGATGCTCCGGCGCGATCACCATGTACGTGGCCCCGAACAGCGTGTCGGGGCGGGTGGTGAAGACGCGCAGGAACGGAGGCAGATCCTCCTGGGTACCCCCCCACTCCGTGGGGGGCGAGCTTCCCGGCGCCTCCACAGCGCCAATCGCATCCCGATGCACGAAGAGCCATCGATACTCCGCCGGATCGGAGATGACGCCGGCTTCCCGCGGATTCTCGACGATGTACTGGACGAACTCGTTGAAGAAGCGGACATCCCGGATGATGTGATCGAAGCGCTCCGGCGCCCAGACACGGTTGTGCGCAGCCGGGTCCGCGTGCCTGCGCTCATTGATCCGGCGGCCAGAGAACCGCTTCACGCTCGTCACGAGATCATCGAGCGTTTCACCTTCCAGCGGACGCACGATCCAGTGCACGTGTGTCGACATCACGGCTGCCGCGTAGACACGGCAGCGCTGATCGTCGAAGTGCAGGAGCGCATCGATCGCGATGTCGCGCTCCGCTTCGCTCAGGGGGGCGTCCTCGTCCGTCTTCCACGTGACGAAGTAGGTTGCGCCCGGGAGGCTCAGGTGCGGCAGGAACCGCTGTGACCGGATCAGATCGCGAGCCGGCCCCGAGGCGCCCGGCGGATACGGGTCCTTCCCGACGAAGCCGGCGGGACGCAAGGCCTCCAGGCCGCGCGACTCGAACGCCGCGATGATCTCGCTGATGTCGGCCCCGGGCGAATCGCCCCCCACGGAGTGGGGGGGTACCCCGGACCCCCCACGGAGTGGGGGGGTACCCACGAGAGCAAACTCGACCTCTGCGCCCTCGCTGCGCCCGATCCACTCGGCCTGCTGCGTCCGGGTGGACTGCGGCCAGTCCACGTGCTCCAGCCCCGCCAGCAGCCGCTCGGCGTACGCCGTGATCCGGAACATCCACTGGCGCAGGGGCGTGCGCTTCACGGGGTGGCCGCCGCGCTCGCTGCGCCCGTCGATGACCTCCTCGTTGGCCAGCGCGGTGCCCAGCATCGGGCACCAGTTGACCACCTGCTCGCCGACGTAGGCCAGCCGCTGATCGTCGATCAGGTCGCGCTGCTCCTGGGCGCTCAGTTCATGCCAGCGGCGGTACACGCCCGGCTCCCCGCCGAGGCCCTCCAGCGCCCGCGCCGGCTCGCCGATGTGCGCCAGTTCGCCATCGGGCCCGATGCGCAGGTCGCCGGATTCCAGTTGCCCGATCAGCTCCGCGATCGGCCGGGCCCGATTCGCCCGCGGGTCGTACCACGAGTTGTAGATCTGCAGGAAGATCCACTGCGTCCAGCGGTAGTAGTCGGCATCGATCGTGCCGAACTCGCGCGACCAGTCATAGCTGAAGCCGAAGCGTTTGAGCTGGCGGCGGAAGTTGTCGATCGCCTTGCGCGTCGTCTCGCTGGGGTGCACGCCGGTCTGGATGGCGTACTGCTCGGCGGGCAGGCCGAAGGCGTCCCATCCCATCGGGTGCAGCACGTTGAAGCCGCACATCCGCTTGTAGCGGCAGAGGATGTCGGTCGCCGTGTACCCCTCGGGATGGCCCACGTGCAGCCCGGCGCCGGAGGGATAGGGGAACATGTCCAGGCAGTAGAACTTGGGGCGGGCCGCATCAAAGCCCGGCTCGCCGGGGTTGGGCTGGCGGAAGGCGCCCTCGGCCTCCCAGCGGCCCTGCCAGCGGGCCTCGATCTCGCTGGCGAGCTGCGCGGTGTACCGGTGTGGCGGGGCGCGATCGGGGGCTGGCTGAGGGGGCTGAGGGGGCTGGGTCATGCGGTCCCTTCCGGCGCATCGGCGGGGTCTGGAACAGGGGTATCGGCCGGATTGTTGCCCGGCCGCGTTCCCGGTCCCGGCGCCCGGCCGCCGGGCGGGCCAAAAACGACACAGGGCCCCGCCGCGCGGAGCCCCGAAACCCAAGGTCGATCCGCGCGCAGGCTACCCGGCGAGAAGGCGAAGTCGCAGGAGTGTGCAGCGCGGCATCATCAGCAGATGGTAGGCCCGCGGCCGGGGCGGACCGGCCTGCTCAGTCCCACCGGTAATCCCCATCATCCCAGTTGTGGTAATCCGTCAGATAGGTATCGCGCGTGAAGCTGGCGTGGCCATCCATGAACAGGGCGTTGGCGCCGTTGCCGTGGCGGCGGGGGGCGATGCGCAGGTCGCGCTCGACCGTGCCGGTCACGTGCCCGATGTCCCGGGCATCGTAGAACAGCGCGGTGTGGAAGTCGTCCGGCCGCGTCGGCGAGGGGTAGGCCGTGCGGTACCAGATCTGTTCCAGATCATCGGCAAAGCAGGTCAGATACAGCGTCTCGCTGCTGCGGTGGTAGCGGTTGAGCTGGGTTGCCGGTTTGTAGCCGCCGTATTCCACCCGCCCGGCGCCGCGCGACCAGATGAAGCCGATGCCGTTGTTGACGTAGTGGATGTTGTGGCCATCGGTGGGGCGGGCCGGATCCCGGTAGTAGGCGCTGTGGGCGTAGGCGTCGCCGACCGGCTCATCCCACTTCGTGCCATCCTCGAGCATGGGCCGCAGGGCCCGGGCCCACGCCAGCGTGCGCTTCCATGGGTAGAAGGCCGTCGGCCGCTCGACCTGGGCCTCGCGCGCGGTCCACTCCTGGTAGCTGTCGGCGTACAGCATCATCGCCATGCCGATCTGCTTCTGGTTGCTCAGGCACTCGACCGCCCGCGCTGCATTGCGCGCCTTGCCGAGGCCGGGCAGCAGGATCCCGATCAAGAGCGCGATGATCGCGATGACGACCAGCAACTCGATCAATGTGAACGCGCAGCAGCGCCGGGGCGTGGGGAGATTCGTGCGGTGCATGGAAGCCCAGCATACCGCAATCGCCGCCCCGGCGCCGCGAACCGCCGCCCGGGCCCCGCAGACGTGTGCCCCGGCCCCTCGGGCGTGTGCCCCAGGGCCTCAGGCGTGTGCCCCTGCTCCTCGGGCACGGGTCTCAGCAGCTCGGGCGCCCGCCCGGAATCCGCCGGCGCCGGGCCGAATCCCGCCGGCGGGCGCCCCGATTCGGCCGGCGGGCGCCGCCGCCGCTTCAGCGGGCGCCCCGATCGGCCGACACCGAAGCAGGCCCGCCCCGCGGGCCCACAGGAGACCGCCGGTGCGGACACTGCCCAAGTCGCAGGATGACCTGATCCGCTTCTTCGAACTGCACACCAGCGTGTGGGCCGGCGATCCGGCCGCCATCGGGCTCGATGGGGCCCGGGTGGCGCAGGTGGCCGCCGCGGCGGCAGATGCCCGCGCGAAGTACGCCGCCGCCACCAGCGCCCGCGAGGCCGCCAAGGCCGCGACCACCGCGCTGCGCAGCGCCATCGCCACCCTGCGCGCCACCGGCGGCCCCGCGATCAGCACGATCCGCGCCTTCGCCGCGTCGGCGCCGAACCCGTCGCAGGTGTACAGCGCTGCCGAGATCGATCCGCCGAGTGACCCCACGCCGGCGCCAGCGCCGGAGGCCGCCCGCGACATCTCGATTACGCTGCGGACCGATGGCGCCCTGCTGCTGCGCTGGCGGGCGCGGCAGCCGGCGCCCGGCGCCGAGGTGTACACCAAGCTGCGCCGGCGGCTCGATGGCGCTGGGCCGTTCGCCGAACTCGCCGCCACCGGGGAGGCGCACTTCACCGATGACACGGTGCCCGCCGGCACGCGCCAGGTCGAGTACCTGCTGACGGTCTGCCGCGGGGCGACCGAGTCGCCGACCGAGATCGCCGCCATCCTGCTCGGCCGCCCGCAGGCGGCGGGCGCTGGCGCCGGCGCCCTGCCCATCGCGGCGTGAGCCCGGCGCCGCCCGTGCACGCGGCCCCGGGCGCCAGCGCTGATTCGCTCATTCGCTCATTCGCTCGCTCGCTTGCCGCCCCCGCTTCCCCAGCTTCACCACCGACCCGCCCTCAGATGTCGCAACCGGCGTTTGCGCTGTCCGGCGCTGCAATCCCGGCGGGCCCGGGTACCATGGACAGCCCATGTGCGAGATCGCCACCTTCACCGATGCCGAGCAGTTCCTCGCGACGCGGGTGAACATCGAGCGCAGCCGGCCGGACAAGGTCGATCCGGTCGCCTTCAAGCTCGACCGCATGCGGGCCCTGGCGGACGCCCTGGGCAAGCCGCACCGCGACCTGCGCTTCGTGCACATCGCCGGCAGCAAGGGCAAGGGCAGCGTGGTCGAGATGACGGCAAGCTGCCTGGCCGCCTGCGGCTACACCACCGGCGCCTACACCAGCCCGCACCTGGTCAGCGTCCGCGAGCGGATGCGCATCAACGGCGCCCCGATCTCCGAGGACGCCTTCGCCGCCCTCGCCGGGCGCATCGCCGAGGCCTCGGCCGCCATCGAGGCGGTCCACGGCCCGACGACGTACTTCGAGTGCGTCACCGCCATGGCCTTCTGCTGGTTCGCCGAGCAGGCCATCGACATGGCCATCATCGAGACCGGCCTCGGCGGCCGGCTGGATGCCACCAACATCATCCTGCCCGAGATCGCCGCCATCACCGCCATCCAGATGGAGCACACCGCGCTGCTGGGCGACACGCTCGGCGCCATCGCCGCCGAGAAGGGCGGCATCTTCAAGCCCGGGGCCGACGCCCTCAGCGTCCCCCAGGCGCCCGAGGCCGCCAGCGCCCTGCGCGAGGCGGCGCTCGCCGCCGACTGCGACCTGCTCTTCCTGGGCGATCCGATCGACTTCAGTTGGCGCTACACCCACACGCCCGAGGATGGCCAGCGGGCCCGGGTGTATCTGTCCAGCCCGCGCAACACCTTCGAGCACATGGCCGCGCCCTTCCGCGGCGAGCACCAGGCGGAGAACACCGGCCTGACGCTGGCCATCCTCGATCATCTGACGGCCCGCGGGATTCGCGTGACCGAGCGGCAGATCGCCGAGGGCCTCGCCGCCACGCCGCGGGGCGGGCGGCTGGAGGTGATCTGGCGGGCGCCGCGCATCATGATCGACGGCGCCCACAACCCCGAGTCGATCCGGGCCCTGATGCGCTCGATCGGCGCCGAGGAGCGGTACGACGCGCTGGTGGTGATCTTCGGCTGCGCTGTGGACAAGGATGTCGAGGGCATGCTGCGCGAGCTGACGGGGGGCGCCGACAAGGTGATCTTCACCCGCGCCGCCGACAACCGGCGGGCGGCCCCGCCCGAGGACCTCCTGCGCCGCTTCGAGGCCCGCGGCAAGAACGCGCAGATGGCGCCGACGCTGCGCGAGGCCATCAACCTCGCCCACAAGGCCGCCGGGCGCGATGATCTCATCTGCGTCACCGGCTCGTTCTACCTCGCCGGCGAGGCCAAGCGGCTGATCGAGGAGCTGAAGGCGAAGCGGTCGGGATAGGGCGATGTCATGTCGGAGGTCGGAGGTCGGAGGTCGGATAGCAGATCTCAGATCTTAGATCTCAGATGTCAGATCTCAGATCTCAGATCTCAGATGTCAGATCCAGATCTCAGATGTCAGATCCCAGATGTCAGATGTCCAGATGTCAGATGTCAGATCCAGATCTCAGATCTCAGATGTCAGATCTCTGATCTCTGATCTCTGATCTCTGGTCTCTGGTCTCTGGTCTCCGGTCTCTGGTCTCTGGTCTCTGGTCTCCGGTCTCCGGTCTCCGGTCTCACTGCCGGCGCAGGATTGTGTACATGGCGAAGAGGTCCGACTCGAGATCCATGCGCTCGGCCCAGCCGAGCTGCATCGCCATCGTGCGGGCAAACTCGGTGTCATCAATGTTCCAGGCGACGATCTCGAGGCCGCTCTGTTCGAGCAGCTCGCGTTCGAACGGGCAGGCGCCGGTCGCCCACGGCAGGTACTGCTCCTGCGGCGGGTTCTGGGCCGGATAGAGGTTGTAGATCACGACCAGCCCGCCCGGCGCCAGGGTGTCATGCAGCGCGCGCGCGAAGGTGGCGTCATCCACGCCCAGATGCACCAGGAAGCGGGGATCGACCTCGCGCTCGGGATGGATGTAGCCGCGCTTCAGCGTGTTCTTGGACAGTATCAGATGGTACGGGCCGCCCTCCGCGACTGCCGCCGTGATCTCGTCTTCCGCCGGCCACTGCCCGTACAGCAGCTCAATCGAACCGCCGGCGCCTTCGCCTGCGACCGCCGCGCGCGCAATCGCGCCGGTGTCCTCCGGCCGGTAGAACGCCCGCAGCAGTTCGAAGACCTCGGTCCCCACCACGTGGGCGCCCAGGCTCGCCAGCAGGCGCAGGTGCCCGGCGCCGCCGAACCCGAAGTCCAGCACGCGCCCGCCATCGGCCTGGAACCCGTGCTGCGCGGCAAGGTCGATGGCGCGCACGTACGCCAGCGGCGTGCCGTACGCCGTGTCGTAATAGAACGCCTCGCCAAGCTCGCGCTGCTCGAAGCCCTGGAGCTGGTCGGGCGTGCGCCCCGCCGCCTGCTCGGCCGTCAGCGCCACACGCGTGGCCCGGTTGTACCACACGATG
>JBICIE010000204.1:0-5628 GCA_043101635.1 Phycisphaerales bacterium JB039
TAGATCTCGTCGACCTCCAGCCAGACCTGGTGCGTGACATCGTGGCGGATGAGTTCGAAGTTGGGCCGGCCCAGCAGCCCGTCGAGATTGCTCTTCTGGCTGGTGAAGAAGTTGTCCAGGCAGATGACATCGTGCCCCTGGGCCACCAGCCGCTCGCACAGGTGCGACCCCAGGAAGCCCGCCCCGCCCGTCACCAGAATCCGCTTGACCTTCGACACCTGTCGCTCCTGCCTGCCTCAGCCGGCCCGTCCGTGCTGCTCGGCGAGGTATCGCCCGTACGCCATGATCGCCGCCCGCGGCTCGTGCTCGGGCCTCCAGCCCAGACCGGCCTCCGCTGCGCGCATGTCCGCGCAGGTGTACTCCTGGTAATGCTCTGCGATGTGCGCCGGCATCTCGAAGTACTCGGTCGGAAGCCGCTGCTCGCTGATGTCCAGCGCCTCGCGAAGCGCGGCGACGATCTCGTTGAAGCTGGTGGCCCGCCCGCTGCCGAGGTTGTACACGCCCGGCTCGGGATTGGGCCGCTCGCCCAGCCCTGCCGCGGCCATCGTGCAGCCGACAACATCGTGCACGCTGACCTGGTCACGGGCCTGCTGTCCATCGGTGAAGATTCGCGGGCGCCGGCCATCGAGCATCTGCCGGGCAAGCTGGTACGGCATGGATGACATCGAGCCCTTGGCGGCTTCGCCGGGCCCGAAGACGTTGAAGTACCGCAGCCCCACCACCCACGGGCGGTCGCCATCCTCTGCAAGCTCCTCATCCAGCTTGCGGTGCACGCACTCCATCAGCCACTTGCTGAAGCCGTAGACGTTGTTGGGCGCCCCCGCCGCATCCTCCGGAAACGGCACGCGCTGGAAGCCCTGCGGCGGCGAGCCATAGGTGGCCGCGCTGGACGCGTACACCAGCGGGCGGCGGGCCTCGTGGCAGGCGCGGATCAGGTCCTCGAAGCCCTCGGTGTTGTCGCGGATCATCACCCGCTGGTCGCGCACCGTGGTATCGGTGATGGCGGCGAGGTGGAAGACGGCCGCGGGATCGTGGGCCTCGCAGAGCATGGCGAGGTCGATCTCGGCGGTGGATTCGGCGATCACCTGCCCGGCGAAGGGCCCGGCGCCGGCGGCGGCGAAGACCTCCACCAGCGTGGCGTAGGACCCCGAGCGGAAGTCATCGACGATGACCAGCCGGGCCTCCGGCTCGCGCCGGCGCAACTGGGCGCACAGGTTGGCCCCGATGAACCCCGCCCCGCCGGTGATGAGATAGGTCCTGGCCATGCGAGGGCGATGGTAGGGGTCGGCGCTTCGCGCCGACGGGGATCGGGGATCAGCGATATCAGCGATCAGGGATCAGGGGAGGCAGGAACCACAGATGGCACAGATGGGCACGGTTGGGTTTGGGTGGCCCGCCGCGCTCCGCGGCGGGTGGGTCGGCAGTCCCTGCCGACGCCGGCGCCTCCGCGCTGGGCCCCGACCGCGGCGCGCGGGGGCCCGCCGGGCGCCATCGGGCGCCGGATGGCAGCGCGCGGGCGCCGGACGGGCGCTGTCGGGCGCCGGACAAGGGCGCGCCGGCGCCCGACCTGGCCTGAGGCCGGAGGTCAGCAGCCAGAGGTCAGAGGTCAGGAGTCAGTCAGGAGTCATATCAGGGGCGCCCGGAGGGCGCCTTTTCTCTGCGCTGCCATCTGTGCCCATCTTCGGTTCACCCCTCTGCGGCCTCTGCCCCCTCTGCGACCTCTGCGTTCTGCCTTGATTGATGCGGCGCCGGGCGCCCGCCGCTGGCGCGGCTGGGTTCTCTACGGCGTTTTCGGCGCGTGGATCACCTGGCCGACGCTGATGGCATCAATGCTGCGCAGGCCCAGGCGCTGGCGGTTCAGCTCGTACAGCATCTGCGCGTGCTTCTGCGTGCCGTACAGCCGCTGGCTGATGACGCTCAGCGAGTCGCCCGGCTGCACCACGTACTCGATGAAGTCCTCGGGCGCAGGCGGCGGCGCCGGCTCGCGCTGCGGCGCGACCGGGCGACCCTCGGCGTCGACGAGTTGCCCCTGGAGGTTGCCCTTGTCCAGCGGGATGTACCAGGTATCGCCAGCGCTGATGCGGGCGGGGTCCTTCAGCGGGTTCATCTGGGCGATGATGACCCAGTCCGCCGAATCCCCGAGGTATTCCTCGGCGATCGACTCGAGCGTCTCATCATCGCGCTGGACGATGTAGGCCCAGGAGTCCGGCGGCAGCACGCCGGCGGGCTCGGCCGGCGCCTCGGCGGCTGTCGGCGGGGGATCCCGGGTCGGCGGCGCCGGATCCACGGGCGCCGGCCCGGGGTCGGCCGGGCCGGTCTCGCCGGTGTCGAAGCGGATGGGCGGCTCCCCGGAGGGATCCCACCACCAGTAGACCGCAATCCAGAGGACCGCCAGGGCCCCCAGGCCCGCTCCCAGGCGCGTGTGGTTGCCGCGCATCGGCGCCTCCTTGGGCGGAATCACGGCGTGGGACCGGCCGGGGCCTCCTCCGGCTCGATCGGGACGCTGCGGTCCTTCCGCCTTGACCACACCATCGGCGCCGCGACGGCGATCGATGAATAGGTTCCGACGCCGATGCCGATCAGCATGGCGTAGGCGAAGGACCGGACGCCCTCGCCGCCGAAGACGTACAGGATGCCGACGGCGAGGAGGGTGGTGCCGCTGGTGATGACGGTGCGGCTGATGGTCTGGTTGATGGAGCGGTTGACGACCTCGGTGGAGGCGTAGTCCAGCTTGCCGCGGTTCTCGCGGATGCGGTCCATGATGATGATGGTGTCGTTGAGCGAGTAGCCGATGATCGTGAGGATCGCGGCGATCAGGTTCAGGTCGATCTTGAAGGGCTTGATGCCGAGCTTCTGAGCGATGGCGGCGGTGGCGCTGTGGTCGTAGAGGATCTCGGCGAGCGCGATCAGGCCGATGGCGATCATGACATCGTGCAGCAGCGTCACGATGGCCGCCAGCGAGTAGCGCATGGAGCCGAAGCGCACCCAGATGTAGATCGTGATGAGCAGGAAGCTCATCACCACCGCGACGATGGCCTGGGCCCGGAAGGTGCTGGCGATGGCGGGGCTGAAGTTGTCCACGCTGGCCAGCGTGGTCTGGCGCGTCAGGGCCTCGACCAGCAGGTCCCACTCGGTCTGCTCGATCTCGACGGCCCAGCGATCCGGCTCCTCGAAGAAGCTGACATCGGGGTCATTGACCAGCACCACGGCCGTGCGCACCGTGCCGGCGCTCTGGTCGGCCCACGCCAGCGGCCGGATCATCATGCGCCGGCCCAGGGTCGAGGAGTAATCCGGCTGGCTGCGCATCTGCTCGAGGCGCTCGCGCAGGGCCTGCACGGTCGGCGCCGGAGTCAGGTCTTCCAGCACGATGGCGACGCCGCCGATGAATTCGGAGACGTCGTCGCGATACTCGGGCCGGCCGATCGCCTCGCCCAGCGTGCGGCTGGAGACGGGATGGACCGGCGCCAGGCGGACATCCTGGGCCTCCGAGCCGCGGAACTCCAGCGGCGGGCGGGTATCGAGCACATCGGCGAACGCAGTGGTGAGGGCCGCCTGCAAGGCTTCCTGGTCGGTCACGAGCGTCTTGATCTTGAACTCGTCGCTGGTGACACCGTCGGCCTGGGGATTCAGCGGCAGCACATCGGTGCCGCGGCTGAGGGCAAACAGCGGATCGCCGGGATCGTCCGGCGCCAGCGAGAGCACGCGGTCCTGGACATCCTGACGCATCATGGTCAGCGGGGCGCCGTCCGGGCCATCCTTGAAGCTGAGCGTGATCTGCGTGCCGCCGAGGAATTCGGTGTCGAGCATCTTGTCGCCGCGGCTGACGATCATGCCGACGCCGAGGCCGACGAACGAGATGGAGATCACCACGAAGATCAACCGCAGCGAGATCCAGTTGATGCGCGGCTCCAGCACCCGGTCGATGACCGGCAGGGCCATCGGCAGCATGCTGAGCTTGCGCACCCCGATCAGGTCCACGAGATAGGTGAAGATGACGCGCGTGACAACCAGGGCGCAGAACATGGTCGCGATCACGCCGATGCCGAGCGTGATGGCGAAGCCCTTGATCTCCTGCGTGCCGGTGTAGGCGAGCACCACGCAGACGATCAGGTTGGTCACGTTGCCGTCGACGATGCTGGACAGGGCGTGGCGGTATCCCAGGCGCACGGCGCTGCGCAGATCGGCGCCGGCCCGCAGTTCTTCGCGGATGCGCTCGTAGATGAGCACATTGGCGTCCACCGCCATGCCGAAGGTGAGGATCACGCCCGCGATGCCCGGGAGGGTGAACGCCGCCCGGTTCAGGGACATGACGCCCATGATGATCACCGCGTTGGCCGCCAGTGATACCACCGCCACAGCCCCGTAGCCGAAGTAGTACACCACCATGAAGACGCTGATGGCGATCAGCGCCCATACGCCCGCCTGCAGGCCGGCGTCGAGGTTGTCCTGGCCCAGTTCCGGCCCGACGGTGTTCTCGCTGATGGGCTGGTTGGAGAGCTTGGCCTGCAGCGAGCCGGCGTTGAGCGTCTGGATCAGGAAGCGGCGTTCCTGCTCGGTGAAGTCGCCGGTAATGATGCCGCTGGAGGTGATGCGGCTGTTGATGTTCGGCGCGGTGTAGATCTGGTCATCCAGCAGCACGGCCATGCTGTCGCCGACGTGCTCGCCGGTCAGCTCGCCCAGGAGCTGGGCGCCGCGGGCGTCCATGCGGAAGCCGATGGCGGGCTTGCCGCTCTGGGGATCCTGGTCCTGGCGGGCGCTGGCGAGCTTCCAGTCGCCCTCGAATCGCGTGAGGCGATTGCCGCGCACATCCCAGGCCAGCATCCAGTACTCGCCGTTGTACTCCTCGACGACGTACCCGCCGGCCCGGTTGCGGAAGTACTCGGCCGGGTTCACCTGCACCCGGCGCAGGTCCTGGGCCGTGTTGACCCAGTCCTCGATGCGGTTGATCTGGAACCAGGCGGCATCCGGCGCCCGCGCGTTGCGCGGGCCGCGCTCGCGCAGCGTGCGGCGAAGCTCCGCCTCCTGCGGGTGCGTGTCCGGGTCCACCGTGATGCGGAACTCCAGCACGCCGGCGCCCTGGAGCAGTCGCTTCAGGTCGGCCGGGTCATCGAGCGTGCGCCGGTTGGCCTGATAGGTCTCGTACGCCTCGCGAACGCGCAGCAGTTGCTGCTGCATCGGGGTCGGCTCGGCGGCGACCCCGTCTCCGGTGGCGCCGGCGCGGGCGTACAGCAGTTCCCAGGCCCGGTCGAAGGCGCTGGGCAGGCGCACCAGCTCGCCGGTGACCTCGTCGCGCTTCTCGACCTCGCGCCGGGAGAGCTGGAGCACCTCCCGCACCTCTTCGGGCGTGATGACGGCCTGGAGGGCCGCCTCGCGGGCGGCGTCGTAGGCGAGGCCAGCCTCGGTGGCGGCCTGCACCGCCGGCTCGATTTCCGTCTCATCGGCGCCGGCGGCCACCAGCGTGTCGTACATGGCGCGGGCGGCGCGGTAGGCGTCGTGGGCTTCGGCCGCCTGCCGGAGCAGTTCCAGGCGCCCGGCGTCGGCGCCGGCGATCGCCTCGATCCGGGCGGCCCGCTCATCGGGGGGCGATCCCATGAGCCGCTCGAAGCTCGCCGCGTCGAGTTCGGCCGG
>JBICIE010000205.1:0-6615 GCA_043101635.1 Phycisphaerales bacterium JB039
AGCGGCTCAGGGGCGCAGCGGTCGTTATTCAGGCCGAAGGCCTTTAACGGAAGTAGCCGGGGTGGAGCGCAGCGACACCTCCGCGCTACTCCGGCTTGTGGAGGTTCATGCGCTTCAGCAGGGGGCCGAGGTCGCGGGGCCAGCCGCAGCGGGCGTCAACCGGGGCGCCGGTGAGCGGGTGCGCGAAGGTCAGGCGGTGGGCGTGCAGGGCGAGGCGGGGGGCGACGCCGCGAGCCGCGGCGGGGGCGTAGATGGTGTCGCCGAGGATGGCGCAGCCGATCGAGGCCAGATGCACGCGAATCTGATGCAGGCGCCCGGTCGCGGGGCGGCACTCGAGCAGGGCGGCGCTGTCGGAGGCTTCCAGTGTGCGATAGGCGGTGACGGAGGGCTTGCCGGTGGGTGAGATCTTCGCCGTCTTCATGCGCCCGGTGACCTCGGCGATGGGACGGTTGATGACGCCCTCGGGCTTGGCGGGGGCGCGCCGGGTGACGGCCCAGTAGAACTTGCCGACCGTGCGCTCTTCGAACTGGGCCCGCAGGGCGTCGTAGGCGGCGGCGGTGAGCGCGACGACCAGCAGGCCGCTGGCCTCGCGGTCGAGACGGTGCAGGAGACCGAAGTCGCGCGCGGCGCCGAGATTCTGGAGCTGCGCGCCGTAGCGGGCGAAGAGCGCGTTGAGCAGAGTATCCGTCGCATGCCCCTTGCCGGGTTGCGTGGCGCGGCGCGCGGGCTTCTCGACGACGACGAGCACATCATCCTCGTACGCCACGCCATACGTGAGGCGTTCATTCGGCTCGACCGACAGGTTCACGGCGTCTCCATCACACCGCCGGACATGCGTCCCCGTCCAAGTACCAGCGGAGTTCGCCTCCGACGGGGGCGAGGCCGAGCGGCGTCGGCTCGGCCAGCAGGCGGTGGACGTGCGCCCGCGCGCGCTCGCCGCGGCAGACGACGCCGATGAAGCGGGCGCCGTTGATCATGCGCCGAGTGAGGCCGACGTGGGAGCCGTCGCGGGCGCGGGCGACGAGCCGGTTGGCGGCGCCCGGGGGATCGACCCAGTCGATCTCGTCATCCAGCGCCAGCAGCACGCAGTCGAGGCGGTCGTGGCCGGGCTCGCGCCATTCCAGGGCCTCCTGCAGGGCCCGCTCGTAGCGCTCCGCGGCATCCGGCAGGTGGGGGTGCATGGGATGGGCCTGGCTGGTCGGGGCGCCGCTGTGGTCGGCCAGGGTGGGACCGATCATGCCCCATGCGGTCTCGTCTTCGTGGCCCGGCAGGTCACGGGTGAGCCAGATGTGGGTGCGCCGCCAGGGGAGCGGGCGGAAGGCCGGATCGATCATGAGTCGCTGATAGACCACTTCCAGATCCGGGCCGCCGGCGAGGGCGAGGTGGAAGCTGCCGAAGGCCCGCACGCAGGCGTAGGACTGCACCAGGATATCGGCGGAGATGGCGTGGACGAGGTCGTCGTACTCATCGCGCACGACCACGGATCCCGGAAGCGGCGGTGGCACGGGGCCGGGGGCGATGTCATAGATCTCGGACACGACCACCAGTGTACCGTCAGGTGTCGGACCCCGGAAGCCCCGTTCGTGGAGTCGGTTGCGTGCCGCCTGATCGCCCCGTATCGAGCGAGATCGCCCGCATGGTGGACGCCTGCGCCAACCGGGCCCGCGAGGCGGCCCGGACGCTGGAGGATGTGGCCCGGTTCGTGCTCTGCGACCAGCGGCTGACCGGCCGGCTGAAGGAGATCCGGCACGAGCTGACCGGCGCCCTGGGAGCGATCGACCCGGGCGTGCGTCGGGCCTGGCGCCAGACGAGCGGCGACGTGGGGACGGGCCTGTCAACGGCCGCGGAGCGCGCCCGGGCGGGGCTCGGCCCGATCGTGGAGGCGGCCGGGGCGCGCCTGGGCGAGGCGCTGCGCTCCATCGAGGAGGCGCTCAAGACCGTCGACGCGGGCGCAGCAGCGCGGATCGAGCGGCTGCGGTATCTCGCCTACGACGCGGCCCGCGATGTGCGCCTGGGCCTCGGAACCGGGCGGGGGCGCCCATGGCGCCTGTGCGTGCTGCTGACGGAGGCTGCGTGCGTTTGCCCGTGGGAAGTGGTCGCGGAGGCGGCGATCAGCGCCGGGGCCGACTGCGTGCAGCTTCGCGAGAAGGGGATGAGCGACCGTGAGCTGCTGGCGCGGGCGCGGCGGCTGGTCGAGGTTGCGCGCGCGGGGCCGGCCGGCCCCGCCGCGGTCATCATCAACGACCGGCCGGACATCGCGCTGCTGGCGGGGGCCGACGGGGCGCATCTGGGCCAGACGGACATGGCTGTGCGCGATGTGCGGAGGCTTGCAGGCTTCTCACTGCTGGTGGGGGTCAGTTGCGCGACGCCGGAGGATGCGCAGCGGGCGGCGCGCGACGGGGCCGACTACCTGGGCCTCGGGCCGATGTTCGCATCCGGGACGAAGCCGAAGCCGGCGCTGGCGGGGCCGGCGCTGATCGAGGCCATCTGCGCGGATGCGGCATGCGCGCGCCTGCCGCATCTGGCGATCAGCGGGATCGACGCGGGCAATGTCGCCGAGCTTGCCAGGGTGGGCTGCCGCGGCGTGGCGGTGTGCGCAGCGGTGTGCGGCGCCCGCGATCCCGGGGCCGCCACCGCTTCTCTCCTCGCCTGTCTTGACGCCGGCGCCTGATCAGCTCAGCAGGCTCGCCATCGGAACGCCGGTCCCGACGACGCCGTAGGGGGCGGCGAAGCCGTCCGGCCCGGCCAGGCCCCAGTGCTCCAGGCTGGTGACGATCGGGGCTTCGGACTCGATGGTGATCATGAAGCGCGTGGCCATGCCGGGGAGCGTCAGCAGCGGCAGGCGGGCATCCACATCGTCGACCTCGAAGGCTTCGAGGCTCTTGGTCTCGGTGATGATGCGCCCGTCGCCGAAGTGGAAGCGGACCGTGACATCGACGCTCCGGCCGGTGGGATTGAACAGCAGCACATCCTCGGTGCGCAGCTCGGCCCGCTGGATGCGGTCGACGAGCCCGTCGAAGAAGCGCCAGTTCTGGGCCGCCTGCGTGGTGGCGTTGAGCCCGAAGATGCCGCCGGCCCGCTCGATGAACGCGGCGACGGCGACGGCCTGATCGGACTGGTACATCACCGAGACTTCCTCGCGCTCGCCGAAGCCGAGGTCGCGCAGCGAGATGTTGCGGCGCTCGTGGGAATCGACGCTCACCGTCAGTTCGGGCAGCGAGCCGGGCGTCCGACTGTCGTCGCGGCTGAGGAACGTCAGGCGGACATCGGCGGCCTGATCGGAGGTGTTGAAGATCGTGATGGTCGTGTCGGCGACCGAAGCGCTCGGGCCACCCGGCGCGAGGCGCTTCTCGAACTCCAGCGAGAGGATCGCGCCGGCCAGGTCGCCGGCGTTCTGGATGCCCAGCGAGCCGGAGGCCTTCTTCTGGCCGATGCTGTACTCGGAGCGGGCCAGCGAGATCGGGCTGCTGGCGTCGATGAGTGCGGCGAAGCGGCCGCGCGGCAGGAAGAACGTGTCGTTGAGGTTCCAGCCGCCGCGGCGCTGGCCCCCCACCGTCTGCTTGAGCTTGAAGGTCTGGCCGCTGTCGTCGTAGAGCTCCAGTTCGACCTCGACCTCGTTCTCGAAGGGGTTGTAGAAGACGACAAAGGCGCGGTTGTCATCGTCACGGGTCAGGTTGGTGAGGGCCCAGCGCTCGGCGGTGCGATCGGTGAACGCTTCTGAAGTCTCGCCGCCGAAGTCGTCGTGCTTGAACTCGGCCGCCAGCGGCTCGCTGCTGCGCAGGACGAGTGCGTAGGGAACATCGGTGCGGACCAGGCGGGTATCGGACCTGCCCTGTTCGGTGATCACGATGCTGTCGCGCTGGCCGCCCGCGAGGGCGCCTGAGACCAGCAACTGATCTCGCTGGCCGCGCTCGTAGCGGGCCCACAGTTCGAACTCAGCCTCGAGGCCGGTCAGGTTCGCGATCTCGACTGCTTCGCCGACGCCGTCGTGGGCGTATCCCTCGGGATAGAAGATCTCGTGGTCGAGATGGCTGCTGAGCAGCATGCGGGCTTCGAGCGATTCCATTGATGCGAACATTGCGGGCCTCCAGTTGCACTCCTGTCGCAGCACAGATTACCTCCGTGCGCGGCGTCGGCCAGCACAACAATCGCGGCGCCATGTGGTCGGATGAGCCGAAACTCAGCCCAGATTCACGGTCTGCGGCCTGCAGAGGCCTGCGCGGCGCCCGAGCGCAGGCCTGCGCTGGCCCGCGCCGATGCGCCGGCGTCGAACCGGCATCGAAAATGACACGGAATTCACCCGCCGCTGGCGCTGACCAGGGTCATCGTCGCGCTCTGGCGCATGCTCTGCGTGGTCTTGGCGTCCGGGCCGCCGCCGAGCAGGCCGAGCAGCTCCCACTCGCTGCTGACGCTGTAGCTGGAGCGCTGGATCCACCCTGCGTCCGGGCCTGCGACGAACTCGATGTCGCCGTCGATCTTCGAGTCGATGAGCTTGACTTCGAGCATGGCGCCGATGCCGGCGGGCCCGTCGCCCTCGCCGCCGGGCTTGCTGAGCTTGCCACGGGCTTCGATGGAGACGGGCTGGGCGCCGTCGCGGGCCCTGCCGAGCCGCTCGAGCGTGTACTCGGTCTCGCTGCGCACCACGCCGACAGGGCTGGGCTGATCCACCGTGACGGTCCAGGACTCGCCGCGCCGGACCGGCTTGTCGGGCACGATGCGCAGGGCGCTTTCGAGCTGGCGGCGCAGTCCCTCGTCGCTGAGGGCCTGGCGGTACATCGCGATCGTGGCCATCGCGGCGAGATCGCCGGAGACACTGGCCAGGGCGTCGTCGAGGATCCGCGAGGCGCCCGTCACGCGCCGAACCTCGCCCTCGGGGCCGACTTCGAAGGTGATGGTCTTGCCGATGAAGGCGGCAAACGGCGCGATCAGCCGGTGGGCCCGGTCCTGCTCGGCATCCTTGCTGGAGTCGTAGACGAGCTTCGGTCCGTTGTTCTCGGAAGCCTCGATCCGGCCTGACTGATAGGTCTGTTCGACGGTGGCGTAGCCCTGGGCATCGACGGCCTTGACGACCTGCCGCACGCGGTAGCGGATGGTCCACTCGGTGGAGGAGTCACTGGGGCCGTCGATCTGCTGGGCCAGCCGCTGCTCGGTGTCGTAGACAAGCTCGCGGCCCTCGGTCCAGCCCCAGCGGAGCATGACCTGCCCGCAGGCGGTGGTCGCGACGATGAGGGTGGCGGCGATTGCGGCGAGGGTGCGGGCGGGCATGGCAATACCTCCAGCTTGTGCTACCGGCGGCAGGCGCCCGGGTTGCGAGGCCACGCTGCCGATTCACTGATAGCGATCGTGCCCATCGGCTTCCATCTGGTGCAAGGGCCCCTGGAGGAGCGCCAGGGCCTTGTCACGGTCGCCCTCGAGCAGGTGCGCCTCGACCCGGGCCAGTTCGGCGAGCGCAAGGGCCAGGCGGCGCCGGAAGTCGCGGCGCATGGCGTCCTGCTCGGCGGCGGGGGCGTCCGTAACCGACTCGGGGGTGAGAAGCTTGGCGCCCAGCAGGCGCTGCTGGAGGCCGGCGATGTGCTCCAGGGCCGTGTCGAGCGAGCCATCCGGAGCGCGCACGGCCTCGACCACCTGCTTGAGGTGGTCTTCCATCGCCTCCATGTGCTCGTGCAGGCCGTCGGCATGCTCGGCGTGTTCGGCGTGTTCGGGCTGGGCGGCGCCGACGGGCTGGGAGCCGGCCTGGCGCGCCAGCGCCATCACCCCGGCGGCGACCACGAGTGCGAGCGAGACAGCGACGGGCTTGCAGCAGCGCATGAGGCTCTCCACTGGTTGCGGAAACGACGACGAGGGAGGATCTTTCGCGCGCCGCGCCTCAAGGGCAGCCTGCGGCGAAGCTGTTCTGGAAGCACAGGAAGTCGAACAGGTCCAGAACGCCGCTGTCGTCGCAGTCGGCGTAGGGATCGCCGGCGCCGAAGGCGTTCTGGAAGCACAGGAAGTCGAAGAAGTCGTAGACGCCGGAGGCGTCGCAGTCGGCGTAGCACTCACGCCCGAATCGGATGATCACGTTGTCCATCTGATAGTGCGGCGGGAACGTCTCGGTGATCTCGACGCGATCGACGTCGTTGAAGGCGTCGTCCAGCTCGAAGGTCTCCAGCACCAGCCCGATGCCGCTGGTGACGATGGTCTGCTCGGCCACCAGGGCGCCGTCGCGGAACCCGGCAAAGCCGACCCTGGACGGCCCGCCGCCGAAGACTGGCGCCAGATCCACCTGCTGCAGATCGAAGGCGTCGCCGCTGTCGGCCGTGATCGTCGTCTTGCCGCCGACCAGATCGTTGAAGAGCGTCGCCGAACCGGCGTAGAAGGAGTCGCCGGAGCAGAAACACAGGAACCGACCGTTGGAGAACGTGAACCCCTGGCTCTGGTACTCGGCGCCGATGGGCGTCCAGCCGACTCCGGTGCAGGCGAATTCCTCGAAGTCGAAGATAATACCAATCGCACTTAATTTGCGGGCAGCCAGTTGCACGTGCAGAGCGACTTGACGCGGTCGGTGGTGAGAGTGTTCCAGGCGTTCAGGCAGCCTTGGTCGAGTTCGGCCTGGTTCGCGAAGAGGCGGTTGCTGAG
>JBICIE010000206.1:0-32090 GCA_043101635.1 Phycisphaerales bacterium JB039
CCACGCCCGGGCTCATCCCGAGAAGTCCGTCATCGTCGCCTCGGCGGTGCACTTCATGGCCGAGGCGGTGGCCATCCTCGCCCACGAGCATCAGCAGGTCTGGATCACCAACCCCAAGGCCGGCTGCACCATGGAGATGATGGCGACCGACGACATGGTCCTCCCGTGCGCCGATCAGCTTCTGGAGCGCTACGGCGACGACCTGCTCGTGGTCGCCTACATGAACACATCCGGTCGCATCAAGGCGCTCGCCGGGCGCACCGGCGGCAGCGCCTGCACCAGCTCCAACGCGCCGGCCGTGATGCGATGGGCCCTCGATCAGGGTCGCAAGGTGATGTTCGTGCCCGATGAGCATCTCGGGCGCAACACCGCGGTCCGGATCGGGCTGACGCCGGACCAGATGGCCGTGCTGCCCGATCCGCGCGAAGGGCCGATCGAGATCACGGACGCCAGCGTCGATGGCGGGCTGGCAGCGCTCGACCGGGCCGATGTGCTGCTGTGGCGTTCCTTCTGCGGCGTGCACACGATCTTCACCGCCGAGATGGTCCGCTGGTGGCGCGGGCAGGGCTGGGAGGTGCTGATCCACCCCGAGTCGCCGCTGGAGGCCGTGCAGGAAGCCGATGGCGCCGGCAGCACCAACTTCCTCTGGGAGCGGATCATGAACGCCCCGGCCGGCGCGCGCATCGCCGTCGGCACCGAGGGCCACTTCGTGCGCAACGCCGCGGAGCAGGCCCAGCTCCGCGGCGTCGAGGTGCGCCACCTGGCCGAGGTCCCCGGGTTCCGCCAGGCCGGCTGCGGCTGCGCCACCATGAGCCGCAACGACCCCCCGCACCTCGCTGGCACGCTCGACCTGCTCCGCCGCGGCGAGGCGCCGGACATCAACCGGGTGCTGCCCGGCGACACCGTCAACAGCGCCACCATGGAGCGCGACCGCCTCGACCCCGCCGAGCGGGCCGAGATCGCCGCCGAGGCCCGCCGGGCCCTGGACCGGATGATCGAGATCGTCGGCTGATCGGGCGTCTGTGGGCGCCGCGCCGTCTGCCACGCGCTCGTCCAGTCAGTCGGTGATGGGCAAAAGCCGGCCGCCCGGCCCCACCCGGGGCCGGAACGGGGGAACGGGATCAGCGGCCGGCGCGGGGAGAACCGCGCGGCCTGAAGGGCTATTCCCCGGCCTACCGTCCGCTCCCGGAGGGCCCATCATGAGCGTCCTGATCAACGCCAAGACGAAAGTGATCTGCCAGGGCGCCACCGGCGCCTTCGGCGCCATCCACACCCGCGGCTGCTATCTCTACGGGACCGATGTCGTCGGCGGCGTCACCCCCGGCAAGGGCGACACGCGCTTCGAGATCGATCAGGACGCCTCCATCCCCATCTTCGACACCGTCGATCAGGCCGTGGCCGAGACCGGCGCCGAGGCCACGATGATCTTCGTGCCCCCGGCCTTCGCCGCAGACGCCATCCTCGAAGCCGCCGACGCCGGCGTGCGCGTCATCTGCTGCATCACCGAGGGCGTGCCGGTGCAGGACATGGTCCGCACCCGCGCTGTGCTCGACGAGATGAACCTCGGCGCCCGCGGCGCCGACAGGCGCCCGGCCCAGAGCCTCATCACGTTGATCGGCCCCAACTGCCCCGGCGTCATCACGCCCGGGCCCAAGTCCGGCACGGGCAAGGTGTCGACGAACCGCTACACCACCGCAGGCTGCAAAGTGGGGATCATGCCGGGGTATATTCACATGCACCGGTCGGAGGAGGGGTGCACGACGGGGAAGGCGGTGGGGATTGTGAGCCGCAGCGGGACGCTGACGTATGAGGCGGTGTGGCAGTGCTCGATGCTGGGGGTGGCGCAGAGCACGTGCATCGGGATCGGGGGCGATCCGGTGCGGGGGCTGAATCACCTGGACTGCCTGCGGCTGTTCGAGGAGGATCCGGAGACCGACGGGGTGCTGCTGATCGGGGAGATCGGCGGGACCGACGAGGAGGACGCCGCGGCCTACATCCGCGAGCACTTCAACAAGCCGGTGGCGGCGTTCATCGCCGGTCGCACAGCGCCGCCGGGCAAGCGGATGGGCCACGCCGGCGCCATCATCAGCGGCGGCCAGGGGACGGCCGACGCGAAGATCACGGCCCTGAAGGAGGCCGGCGCCGAGATCGCCCTGAGCCCGGCGGATATGGGCAGGGCGATGGCGAAGGCGCTGGGGGTCTGACCGCCGCCGCGCCGAACCTACGGGCAACCGCTCGCAAACTCGTTCTGAAAGCACAGGAAATCGAACAGATCGAGCAACTGCGACCCGTCGCAGTCGGCGTACCAGTCGCCCTGCGCGAAGGCGTTCTGGAAGCACAGGAAGTCGAACAGGTCGAGTTCGCCGCTGGTGTCGCAATCGGCGGCGCATCTGGCGATCCGGATGATCGCCTTGGCCTCTGTCAGGGTATCGAGCCGCGATTCGCTGATGGGGCTGTACTCGACCGGGTACACCTCGAAGACGGACGTCACCGTCACGATGCCGACCTGACGCGGCGCAAAGTCAGTCGTGGTGAAGCGAACCCGCCACACCAGTTCCTCATCCGGGCACCCCAGAATGCCGCACGGGAAGTTGAGCCGGCCGAGCACGATCCCCTCGACAGTGTCTCCGGCGGCGCTGACCGTTCCGGGAACTGCCCCCGGCCCCCGCAGCACGAGTTCGGGCTCCCGCAGGAGCGGCTCGTCGGCAACGACATCAAGCCGCGCTCCGGCGAAGCGGATGTCGCCCGGACCGATACGCACCCGCAGGTCGATCTCGACCTCGGGGCTGGCCGGTGTCACGATCCCGCGGACCCGGAAGATCCACGCCTCGCCGTCTGCCGCGGCAGAGGTGGCGACGCACAGGATGCAGATGAGCACTGACGGCGCGCGCATGGACGGCTCCTTTCTCCTCCGGTCAGCCGGATGAAGCCGGTGAGCCCCCGCCCAGGTCGCTTCAGTGTACCGCGCGGGTGGCGCGGGCACAAGGATTATCGTCGGGCCGGCGCTGCGACCTCTCTGCGGGCTTTGCACGCGGCAGCATCAGCCTTTGTACGTCAGGATCGGTCGCAGCCGGGATCCGGCGGCGGACTACGGCGCCCTCATCCGGAGGTCGGCCGGGGGGTGGCTACGCTTACCCATGCGTGGGGATGTCTACGACGGCCTGCCGCGGGCGTCCGGCGGCCTTGCCTGGCCTTCGAAGCTCGGGATTGCCGCGGCGGTCAACATCGCGTGCTTTGTGGGTCTGTGGGCACTGGCGCGCTCCCTCGGATATGACCCGATCGGCGCGTGGCGGCGCAGCGGCGCGCTGCCGCAGTCGCCGATCGAGCGGCTGGCGCTGGTTGCGCTGGGCGTGCTCTGGCTCGCCATCAATGTGCGCTATCTGCTCGACAGCCGCGGCGGCTCGCGCATGCTTGGCGCAGCGGCGATTGCCATCGTGATCATGATCGCGATCATCTTCGGCGCCGGGTACATCCTGCTCCAGTGGCTGGGCGGCTCGCTGCCATGGTGATGGGCTCCGCAGCGCGGCGGCGGGCGCGGCCGTATCGTTTGCCATGACCGGCGCGCCGTGGAAGCAGTGGGGGACCGACCTGGACGAGGCGTCCATCGAGCAGATGGCCAACGCCTGCCGGCTGCCGATCTCCGTCGCCGGGGCGCTCATGCCGGATGCGCACGTGGGCTATGGGCTGCCGATCGGCGGCGTGCTGGCGACGGACAGCGCGGTGGTTCCGTACGCCGTGGGCGTGGACATCGCCTGCCGCGTGAAGATGACGGCGCTGGATCTGAAGCCGGCGCTGCTCGACAGCGACCACACGCGCGACCGCCTCGCCCGGGCCATCGAAGCTGAGACGCGCTTCGGGATCGGGGCCTGCTTCGAGAGGCCGCGCGAGCACGCGGTCATGGATGAGGACTGGTCGGTCAGTCCCGTGACGGCGCGCTTCAAGGACAAGGCGTGGTCGCAGCTCGGCTCCAGCGGCTCGGGCAATCACTTCGTCGAGTTCGGCGTGCTGACGGTGGGGGCCGATTCCGGTCTGGGGCTGGAGGCGGGGGAGTATCTTGCGCTGCTGTCGCACTCGGGCTCGCGCGGCACGGGGGCTTCGGTGTGCGATCACTATTCTCGCCTGGCGCAGGAGCTTCATCCGGAACTGCCCAAGCAGTTGCGGCATCTGGCCTGGCTGGATCTGGATTCGCAGGCGGGCGCCGAGTACTGGGCCGCGATGAACCTGATGGGCCAGTACGCCGCGGCCAATCACGCCTGCATCCACCGGCACATCGCAAAGAACCTCGGCGCCCGCGTGCTGCTGGACATCGAGAACCACCACAACTTCGCCTGGCGGGAGCGGCACATTGTTGATGGCGCCGAGCGCGAGCTGATCGTGCACCGCAAGGGGGCGACGCCGGCGCACGCGGGGGCGCTGGGGATCATTCCGGGCTCGATGACGGCGCCGTGCTTTGTCGTCCGTGGCAAGGGCGCCGAGGCGGCGCTGCAGTCGGCAGCGCACGGGGCCGGGCGCGTGATGAGCCGGCGCCAGGCGAAGCAGAGCTACCGCTGGGCCCACCTGAAGGACACCTTGCGCCGGGCGCAGGTGACGCTGCTGAGCGCCGGCATCGATGAGAACCCGCACGTGTACAAGGACATCGAGAAGGTCATGGCCGAGCAGGCGGATCTGGTGGAGCCGGTGGCCCGCTTCCAGCCGCGGCTGGTGAAGATGGCGCCGGAAGGGGAAAAGGCGGAGGATTGATTACCGGCTGCGATTGCGTTGCGGGTCCTTGGGTACCCCCACACTCCGTGGGGGGGTTTGCGCCGGCAAGTTCAGCCGAACCGCGGCCGATGCGCTTTCCCCACGCTACTGCGCCATGTCCACGGCGATGCCCAGACGAGCGAGCGCCTCCTTCGCGGCCGCCTCGCCCTCGTCGGTGAAGTACACCGATTTGGCGCGCGAGCCCGAATCCGAGATGAGGTCCTGCTCGCGCAGCCGGTCCAGCGCATCGAACGGATATCCCTTCCACGACCGGCGCGCCTGGAACGGCGCCTTGCCCTCGATCCAGCTCGACACATACAGCAGCGCAAGCGTCAGGTCGTCAATCTGCTGGTCACCCGGCTCGTGCATTGTGTTGCTCCACACCCGCAGTCGCCCATCAAAGCGCCGATCGCGCAACACCGCGATCAGCGGCGCAGATGGCACGGTTCACCTCACAATCGCCGCAACCTCCCCCAGCGCCACCTCCCGCTGCGACTGATCATCGAGGTTCTTGACCGTCGCCCGCTGGGCGTCCTCGACGATCACCGCGAAGCGGGCCTGCTGCTGGGAGGCTTCCTTGAGCAGCTTGCCGATGTTCCGCGTGGTCTTGCAGGAGCGCCGGGCATGCACGCCGGCGCGCCGCAGGTCGGCCACCAGGCGCATCACCAGCATGTCCAGGGACTCGTCGCCGGTCACGACAAACGCCTGCGGTCGGACGGACGCGGGCGGGCGCGCAATCCGGTCCAGCAGCGCGGCGCCCTGCGGCAGCAGCCCCTTGTCCTCCAGCACCAGCGAGATCACGGCGTCGCCCATGGCAAAGCCGACCGCCGGCGTCGAAGGTCCGCCCAGCAATTCCACCAGCCCGTCGTAGCGCCCGCCGCCGGCCACCGCGCGCTCCCCCTCGACCACCACCTCAAATACCATCCCGGTGTAATACGCTAGCCCGCGCACGATGCCGAAGTCGAACCGGCACCAGCGCGCCGCCCCGATGCGCGCCAGCTCCCGGACCATGTGCGCCAGCGGCAGATCCAGAAACGCCGATGGCGCCGGCTCGGCGCCCTGCTCCAGCGCTGCCAGCGCGCTGTTGGCCTCATCCTCGCGCATCTTGAGCATGTCGGCGAGGCGCCCGGCCTCCAGCCCGACCTCGCGGCAGCGCCCCTCGAACTCGGCGCCGGGCATGCGGTCGCGCCGGTCCAGCAGCGCCAGGGCCCGCTCGACATCGGCGTCTTCGACGCCAAGCTCGCGCATCGCGCCCGTCACCAGCGACCGGTCGCTGATCCTGATGGTCACATCCTGCGATGTCAGCCCCAGCGCGCTGAGCAGGTCCACGCAGCAGGCGATGATCTCCGCGTCGTAGACGGGCAGTTCGTCGCCGGCGCCGCCGAGGATGTCGATGTTCCACTGCAGGAACTCGCGCAGCCGTCCCCGCTGCGGCCGCTCGGCCCGGAAGTAGCTTCCGGCGGTGAACCACTTCGTCGGCTTGGGCAGGGCGTTGGCCCTCGCCGCGTACATCCGCGCCAGGGTGGGCGTGAACTCCGGGCGCAGGGCGTAGTCGGTGTCGCCGCCGGCGCGCCGGAAGCTGAACAGCTCGCTGACGATCCCCTCCCCGCTCTTGACCGTGTACAGGTCCAGGTGCTCGAAGGTCGGCCCGGCGATCTCCTCGAAGCCGTGGATCAGCGACACATCGCGCCACGCCTCGGTCAGATAGCGCCGGCGCGCGGCGTCCTCGGGGTAGAGATCCCGCGTGCCGGTGGGGGCCTGGAAGGAGCGCTTCGCCATGGGGGAGGGTAGCAAAGCCGGGCCCGGGCCGAGCGCCCGCGACCAACTCGGCGCCGGCGGCGGTGTGCGGTCACTTCCGCCCGATCAGCGAAGTGGCGCCTCCCCCCCGTCCTTCTTCATGTTCGCTTTTCGCTTTTCGCTCTTCGCTTTTTCTACGGACACCCCGCCGCGAACTCGTTCTGGAAGCACAGGAAGTCGAACAGGTCCAGCGCCCCCGACTCGTCGCAGTCGGCATATGGGTCGCCCATCGCGAACATGTTCTGGAAGCAGAGGAAGTCGAACAGGTCCAACTCGCCCGAGCCATCGCAGTCGGCGTAGCAGCCGATGACATGGATCACGCCCGAGCCCTCGGCGAGGCCGGAGAGCTGAGAGACGGCGTCGGGAAACGAGTAGTCGATGTAGACGTCGTAGCGGCTCGTGGCCGTGGCCAGGTTGACATCAAACGAACGCGGCGCCGGCGGCGCGGTGTACGTTGCCCGCCAGAAGGCGATCGGGTTGGATGGATCGGTGGTTGGTGAAGGCGGGAAGTGCAGTTGGCGCGCCACGATGTCGGTAATGCCCGTGGGCGCCGGCGCTCCGGCGCTGGTGAACGGACCGTCCATCGGCTTGACAAGCTCCCAGGCACTCCAGCCGTCGAGACCGCCTGGAAGCTCGACATCAAGCTCAATCGTGGCCATGGCGTACAGATGCAATGGGAAGCCGGCCCAGAGCGTGACGATTGAGCGCTCCCCAGCCCGCAGGACGGGCGGGTCGGCGACGATCGAGATTTCGGACTGGGCGGACACCGACGGGGCAGTCGCTGCAGCGATCGGCACTACGACCAGAATGCCCAAGCAGCTTGGCGTTTGCACTTGATCCCTCACTTTCCGATGCAGCGAGTCCCCAGATCGATCAGGACCAGATGATCGAACAGGTCGAACCTGCCATCTCGGTTGAGATCGGCCCGCTCGTCGCGCGCTTGCATCAATTGGTCAAACAGCAGAATGTCTGCGATGCCGAAATACCCGTCGCCGGAGAAGTCGACGAGGCAGCCGGTGCCGGCGCGCTCATCGCAGATGTCCGGGTGCGTGAGTGGATCCGGCTCAATGCCGTACGCTGCGAACGCAGCACAGATGTCCATTTCATTCGGCGTGCCGTTGGTGATGTCGTTATCCGTATCGTCGGCGGTCAGTACCTCAATGAGCGTGGCTTCGCGCGCCGACTGGTCCCAGCTGTCGTACTGACTCAGTCCTTCTCGATAGCAATACCGTGGCGACGGCTCCGGAGTCGCCAAGAAGGACCATTCCACGAACAGCTCAGAAGTTGCAGCCACACCAATCGCGTCCCGAATACTGCGCCAAACGAGTACCAGCAGCTGCGCGCGCCGATAGGGAACGGGTTGACAGTTCTGAGCGCTGGTCCACTCGCTCTCGATCTCAGTCCAATCACGAACGTGCTTGGGTGTCGATGAATCAATGCAACCGAGTCCGGCGGCCCCAATGATGTCGGTCTCATGGTGGAGGATTGCTGGCAACTCAGCGTAGCCTTCGTGAAGCCCAGAGTTTCCATTGGCTCCGCGGATGTTGATGCCGAACGCCTCGTCCAGCGCAAAGTGGCCGTACTCGTGGCTGACCACTGTTGAGTACGCGAGATTGGGCATATCGCGCCCGATTGTTGACGAATAGCCCTCTGCCGAAGCAACGATGACAGGCGCGTCGAACGTGAATTCGAGCCAGACGAGATCACGGTCCCAGAAGTAGGCGGTCTTGTCGATCCCGCTCAATTCGCTCATCTGATCCTCGTTGACGATCACCCAAAGGTCATCATCGTCAAGTCCACTGTAGAACTGATTCGGGTTGAGTTCCGACTTATAGAAGAGCCGGGTCTGCTCCACGGTGAGCCAAGCGCTCATGTCACCGATCTCGTACTCGACGTCTACGCCGAAGCCCCGGTTGTTCTCATATGCGTAATTGACGGTTGACCCCACTCCGGGCACGGCCGCCTCGACACCGGCGATAGGGCCCCACTCAACGTCCAGAACCGGGCCGGGCAGATAGACGGCCGACTCCACGACTCCCAAGCGGAAGTACTGGTGGTCCGGCACGAACCGCACCACGGCATCCTGCGGCGGCGAAACCCCATAGAATGCATACCCGCCGCTGTTGTTCGTGTACGTCGTCGCAACCGCGGCGCCGCCCGGCTCATCCGCCAGCTCCACGCGGAAGCGCGGAATCGTCTGTGTCTGTGTCGAGAACGAACTGCACGCAAGCTGCGTCTCGTACGGGTCCAGGCCCGTGAGCACCGTTCCGCTCACCGTGCCCGACACCGCCGGCGGCGGGAACGCCCGCGCCAGGATCGGCGACTCTCGCACCACAGCCCCGGTCAGTCCGTCGACCACCACCTGCACCGGGTCGATGCGCCACTCGATGTCCGCCCCGATCGTCGCCCACATCGGCCGGGCCTCGCGCGGGTCTTCCGCCTCCGGGTTGCTCGCGATCAGCCGGCGCGGCTCGCTCCACGTCAGCGGCAGCCCCGTCCTCGCCGCGCGCGACTCGGTGGCAGCGATCGCCTTGGCCTCGCCCGCCGTGATCAGCGGACGGGCGACGCCGCCCGGCGGCACGTTCAGCGCTGCGCAGCGCGCGTAGACGACCGCCCACCCCGCCGGCCCCTCGGCCAGCACCGCCCGGCCGTGCGACTCGCCGACGGCCTCCTCGCCGATGCGCTGCTCGAAGCGCACCACGATGCGCCCGTCGGCCAACTCGGACTCATTGGTGATCGCGAACTCGGGCGCGCTCGGCCCGAAGATGGCGCCGTACTCGTCCAGCCAGGCGCCGATGGCCCCGCGCGCTGTCGCGGCGGCCCCCATGCGGGCGCCGGTCACCTGCTCGGCGCCGCCCCACGGCGTCCGCCATGGGTAATACACGCGCACATCAGGGTATTTTTCTCGAAGCGCCACCGCCCGCGCGGCGCTGGCGCTGGTCTGTGCCAGGGCGTCAGGCGGGCCGGCGGCAAGTACCATCAGACAGGCCGTGAGCAGGCCGTGAGCAGGCCGTGAGCGACGGAGAGACGCCTGGTTTTCATTGCAAGCCCCTTTGTTCGGCGTGTGGGCCTCCAGCCCATGGGGCGCGCCTTGGCGCATTATAGCTCCAGCCCTCGTTTTTGCCAACATAAAGTGAAAATAGGCAAGTTTAGAATGCGACTAAGTTGCAAGTACGGCCCACAGCCGCGGCGACGAGGCCCCGTGCTTCTGTTCGCTCTTCGCTCTTCGCTTTCTCACGGACACCCCGCCGCGAATTCGTTCTGGAAGCACAGGAAATCAAAGAACGTCAGCGACCCGTCCTCATCGCAATCCGCGCCGGGATCGCTCGCGGCGAACAGGTTCTGAAAGCACAGGAAGTCGAAGAACGTCAGTTCGCCATCTCCGTCGCAGTCGGCGGAGCAGGCGCTGTCCACCGGCGTCACCTGAAAGCCCGCGACGCCCGCGATCAGGCCGGCCTCGAGGCGCGCCCGCACGACGACATCCTCGCCCGCCTCGACATCGACCGTGTGCTGGCAGTAGTTGCCCGCAGCGCTCAGCTCCGTCTCCAGTGTGAACTCGCCGGAGCGCTCGCCCCAGCCGAGATACACCGCAGGTTCCGCGGCGCCATCCACGGTGATCTCCAGCAGCAGGTCAAAGCCGTAGCCGTGGCCCCCGTAGGTCGTGATGATGTACCGGCCCGCTTGCAGCCCCGTGAACGTGAACGTCGCGTCGGTGAAGAACTCTTCGAGCTGCGCCCACGACTGCATGAGGCTCACGAAGCCACCATCCGGGATGCCGCGCGCGCCGGTGTCCCCCGGACCGGAGAGCAGCGGATCGCCGGCGCCGATCAGCTTCGCGCCCGTGCCCAGCCCGCTGGTATCGAGCAGTTCCAGTTCGAATGACGATGGCACGAACGTGGCGTTCCACCGGCCCGGCTGCTCGATCGCGGCGCCGTAGCTGGAATCGACGGCGCCCTTGAGGTCTCCAAGCTGGATGTTGAATGTCTGTGCGCCCGCGGGGGCGCACGCAACGAGGGCAATCGCGACAGCGTGGTTTCGCATGGCTCTGCTCCTTTGCGGGCCAGTCTACCAGAAGGGCGCTGCGCGCCGGGCCGGCCGTGGGCCAAAAAAGCAGAACCGCGCCGGGGGGAGGCGTCCGGCACGGTTCGCTGGGAGGTGAAGTTGGCGCGCGACGATCGCGCTGAAGCAGGGTCGGCGCCGCTGGTCGGCGCGCGACCCTGGCGGGAGGGAGACTCGACCGGCTGCCGCAGTGCTCGGGCGCCGGCCGCGGGCGGCCTTTCGGCCACCGGGCGGGGTGGAAGGTGGGGCACGATCCCCCGCCGCGGTCACTGTTCGCCGCGGCCTGTGCGTGGTTCCACCCCCGCGGCGTATTCTCCTTCGTGCTCCGGATGCCGAGGCAGATCGCGGTGAGCGTGGCCGTCGTGTGCGGGCTGGTCGCCTTCACGTGGACGCTGCTGGCGAATATCCCGCCGCCGTCGCCCGCGGCGCCCGCGGCACGGACCCGGGCCCCGGCGTCGCCGGATCATCCCGACCGGCTGCTGGACTGGCTGGCCCAGGGCAACGGCGAACGGGACTTCGTCGCCTGGCGCAGCGCCGGCGAGATCCACCTGTGGCGGGGCGACCTGGAGATGGCCCGGGACGCCTGGCGGCGGGCCGCACAGATCGCCAGCGCCGAGGGCGACGAGCGGCCGAGCCTGAACGAGCAGTTCACGCTCGCCTGGGCGCTGGTGCGGCTGGAGGATCCGGAGGCGCCCGCGGCGGTCGAGGAGGCGCTGCGCCGGCTCGACGGGCTGGATGAGGACGGGTTCGAGCGCTATCAGCCGCCGATCTACCGCTCGCTGCTGCTGCGGCTGGTGGGCGATGAGGCCGCCGCCGCGGCCGAGATCGACCTTGCCCGGGCCAGATTCGCCGCGGCCGGGGAGGCCGAGTCGGCCGAGACGCTCTACTGGCTGGCCCGGATCGAGGCCGGCAGCGGCGATCTGGAGGGGGCGCTGGCGGCCCTGGAGCGGGCTGCCGAGACGGGGCAGATCATCAATCGGATCGGCCGAGCCCGCTGGTCGTTCGAGTTCGGGGCTCTGCGCGATGATGAGCGGTTCCAGCAGGCGATCCGGCGGCTCGTCCGCAACGGGCGCTTCCGCGAGGGCTGAGCTTCGGGCTTGACGGCGTCTGGCTCGGCAGGGCGGTATCATTGCGCCCCACTAACAACAACACTTCGGGGAACATGAAGGGAGCACCAGAATGAAGACGATCAGATTTGCAGCGCTGCTGGTCGCGGCGATCGCACTCGGCGGCTGCACCGCTGGCAAGTACACCCAGGCCCAGTTCGACAACCTGCGCGAGCGCGCGGACCTGGTGGTTCAGGAGTACGAGGCGAGGGGTGAGGGCGTCGGCGACGCCGCGGGCTACGTCGTGTTCCCGACCGTCGGCAAGGTCGGCTGGGGCATCAGCGTCGGCTTCGGTCGCGGCGTGGTGTACAGCGGCGGCGAGCCGATCGGCGTGACCGGCTTCAACGCCGCGAACATCGGCTTTACCCTCGGCCTCCAGTCCTACTCCCAGCTCGTGCTGCTGCAGACCGCCGAGGATGTCGAGCGGTTCACCAAGGGACCCTGGGCCGGGGCGGCGCAGGCCAACGCGGTCTTCATCGTCTGGGGCGCCTCGGCCGACGCCGACTTCGCCAGCGGACGCGAACTGCGGACCGAGGACAACTGGGGCCTGATGTACGAGGCCACCATCGGCCTGAACAAGTACATGTACCGCTCGCTCGAGGACGCCATCAAGCCCGATTCCTCGGGCGGGGACTCCGGCGCCTCCGAGGGCTGATCCGGCCCCGTCGCCGGGGGCAGCCGGCGCGACTGTCGACTACTATCGCCACCCGGGCCCACAGGGCCCTGGTGGCGTTTTTTTCTTGACGAGGCGGCCATGCCCAGCATCACCATCAACGGCGTCCAGTGTGAGTTCGAGCCGGGCCAGACCATCCTGCAGGTGGCCAACGCCCGCGGCGTGAAGATCCCGTACTACTGCGACCACGACGGCCTGAGCATCCCGGCCCAGTGCCGCATCTGCCTCGGCGAGATCTGGGCCCCGAACCCGCGCAACGACAACAAGGTCGAGCCGCTTATGGGCGGCAAGCTCCAGCCCACCTGCTCCACCCGCGCCAGCGAGGGCATGGTCGTCTGGACCGACAGCCCCAAGGCCGTCGCCAACCAGAAGGCGGTGATGGAGTACCTGCTCATCAATCACCCGCTGGACTGCCCGGTGTGCGACCAGGCCGGCGAGTGCGAACTGCAGGACTACAGCTACCAGTACGGCCGCTCCGTCAGCCGCTTTCAGGAGCAGAAGGTCAAGCAGCCCAAGAAGGACCTCGGGCCGCACGTGGCCATCTACTCCGACCGCTGCATCATGTGCACCCGCTGCGTGCGCTTTGCCCGCGAGGTCGCCGGCACGGGCGAGCTGATGATCGCCGGTCGCGGCAACAAGAGCGAGATCGACGTCTTCCCCGGCAAGCCGCTGGCCAACGAACTCAGCGGCAACGTGGTGGACATCTGCCCGGTGGGCGCGCTGCTGGACAAGGACTTCCTGTTCGCCCAGCGCGTCTGGTTCCTCAAGCGCACGGCCTCGATCGACGGGATCACCGCCAGCGGCGACAACATCTGGGTGGAGCACAACGAGGGCAAGGTCTATCGCATCAAGCCGCGGGAGAACCCGAAGGTGAACCGCTGGTGGATCACCGACGAGGTCCGCTACGGCTGGAAGCACATCCTCAGCGAGGAGCGCCTGCAGACGCCTGCCCTGCGCAAGCACGGCGTGCTGGTGGAGGCCGACTACGAGCGCGTCGACCGGGCGGCGGTCGAGGGTCTGACCAAGGCCGTCGCCACCGGCGGGCGGCTCGCCCTGCTGGTCAGTCCGATGCTCGCCACCGAGGAGGCGTACCTGCTGGCCGAACTGGCCCGCCAGATCGATCCCAGGGCGATCCTCGGCGTCGGGCCGGTCCCGGTCGACGGCGAGGACAAGGTCTTCCCGGTGGGGGCGAAGCGCGACGATCCGGACGCGTTTGTCATGTTCGCCGAGAAGGCGCCCAACGCCCGCGGCGTGCGCCGGGCCCGGGAGTCCTTCGGCGCCAAGGTCCACGATGCCGACGGCTGGATGAAAGCCGCCACCGGCGCGACCTGCGCGATCGTCACCGGCAACTACCCCAGCGACTGGGCCACCGCCGATCTGCTGGCGGCGCTCGAGGGCAAGTTCGTGGTGCTGCTGGACACGCTGCGCAGCCGCCTGCTGGACCGGGCCGACATCGTCCTGCCCGCCTCCGCCTGGGTGGAGAAGGCCGGCAGCTTCGAGAGCGCCCGCGGGATGACGCAGGCGTTCCTGAAGGCCGTCCCGGCGCCGGGGCTGGCGCGCCCCGAGGGCCAGCACGCGCTTGATCTTGCCGCGGCACTGGAGGGCAATCTCGCCCCCGCGGCCCGCGTGCTGGAGTTCGTGGACAATCAGCCCGGGCAGGTCACCGCCGCCCGCGAACTGCTGGTCCCGCGCGCAGCGCCGTATGACGCCAGCGCCGTGCGCGCGCGCATGGCAGACGCTGCGCCGGACGCCCTCGGCGCTCTGGCCGAGGTTGTTGCGCCCGTTCAGGAGCGCAAGCGGCACACGGACATGCCGCTCGTGCAGTTGTAGATGCAGCCGCGATCTGGCGGAGGAATCGGCTGAACCGTCGGAAGCTCATCCGGAAAGCGACGCGCAACCCGGCAGGCCTGCGCTTTCAGGAGGCGTGCCAACTTGCCGAGGCCTTCGGTTTCCGCCTCAGCCGGGTTTCGGGTAGCCACCATATCTACGTGCACAACGATGTGCCGGAACTGGTGAATCTGCAGCGAGTCGGCGCCAAGGCGAAGCCCTATCAGGTGCGTCAGCTCCTGGCCCTTGTTGAGCGGTACAATCTGCTGCCCGAAGAGGATGACAATTGAAAGACTATCACATCAATATCTTCTACAGCGATGAGGACCGGGGATACATCGCCGACATCCCGGATCTGCGGCAGTGCTCCGCGTTCGGACGTACGCCGGAGGAGGCCCTCGCCGAAGTGCGCAAGGCAAAGACCGCGTGGCTCGCGTCGGCCAAGAAGGCCGGGAAGCCGATCCCGGAGCCTCGCTACCGTCCGGCTATCTACCAGGCCGCTTCCTGAGCCCCGGCCTTACCCCAGCGCCTGCTCCAGGTCCGCGATCAGGTCCTCGACATCCTCGATGCCCACGCTCAGGCGCACCAGTCCGTCGCTGATGCCCAGCTTCTCGCGCTGCTCGGGCGGGACGGACGCGTGCGTCATGATCGCCGGGTGCTCGATCAGACTCTCGACGCCGCCGAGTGACTCGGCCAGGCTGAACAGGCGCACCCGCTCCAGGAACTTGCGCGAGGCCTCCAGCCCGCCGCTCAGCACGCAGGTGATCATCCCGCCGAAGCCGCGCATCTGCGTGCGGGCCAGGGCGTGCTGCGGGTGGCTGGCCAGCCCCGGGTAGATGACCTTCTCGACCGCCGAATGCCCGACGAGGAACTCGGCGACCTTCGCGGCGTTGGCGCAGTGCCGCTCCATCCGCACGTGCAGCGTCTTGGTCGAGCGCAGCAGCAGGAAGCAGTCCATCGGGCTGGGCACCCCGCCGGCGGAGTTCTGGATGAACCACAGCCGCTCGCGCAGCTCATCGTCGTTGACCAGCAGGGCCCCGCCGACCACATCGGAGTGGCCGCCGAGGTACTTGGTCGCCGAGTGGCACACGATGTCGGCGCCGAGGGCCAGCGGGTTCTGCAGGTACGGCGTCGCGAAGGTGTTATCCACCGCGCACAGGGCCCCGCCATCGCGCGCAATGGCGCTGATGCGCTCGATGTCCAGGATCTTCAGCATCGGGTTGCTGGGCGTCTCCAGCCACACGAGCCTGGTGTTGTCGTTCATGGCGCTGCGCACGCTGGCCGGATCGCTCATGTCGATCATCTGGATGTCCAGCCCGTGGCGCCCGAAGACGCGGTTGGCCAGGCGATTGGTCCCGCCGTAGACATCGTCGCTGATCAGGACCCGGTCACCCGGCTCCATCAGGTGCAGCACGCAGTCGAAGGCGGCGCAGCCGCTGGCGAAGCACAGCCCGTGTCGGGCGCCCTCCAGCGAGGCCAGGTTCTTCTCCAGGGCCGTGCGCGTCGGGTTGTGCGAGCGCGAGTAGTCGTAGCCCTCCTTGAGCTCGCCCGGACTGGCCTGCACGAAGGTGCTGGTGAGGTACACCGGCGTCATGATGGCGCCGGTGGTGGGGTCGGCCCGCTGGCCGGCGTGAATGGCGCGGGTCCCGAATCGGCTCTCGCTGGTCATCTGGTGGCTCCTGGCCGCCGCGGCGGCGGCTGGGCAAGCGTAGCCTGCCCTATTGTGTTTCTGGCAGGTCGATTCGCCCATGCAGCCCTTCGAGATCAGTGAAGCGGACTGGAAGCGCGTCGCACGTGCGGCCGAGGCCGCGGGCGAGACGCCGCGAACTTTCATTCGTCGGGCGATCACGGAACGCTGCGAGCGAATGGCGGGCGCCACACTCGGCGACCGACTGGCAGACATCGTCGGCTCGGTCAACTCCGGCGGCGCCATCGATTCGCGCCGCACGGGGCGAGCGTTTGCCGACGTGCTGGTTCGCGAAGAGGCGAAGCGCCAGCGCCGCGGTGGAGCCAAGCCGCAGAAGGGAAGTCCGCCCCCCACGGAGTGAGGGGCTACCCAATCACCCCCGCCGCCTCGTCATGTACTCAATCAGATCAATCGGGCTGATCACCCCCCGTATCCCCTCGCCATCGACCACAACCGCCACCTGGTCCTTCTCGAAGATGCTGTACAACTCCTCGACGCGGGCCTTGGGGTAGACGAGCCCGCCGATGGCGTGGGCGACCTCGCGCACCGATGTCTGGGCGTCGATGTCGCCGCGCTCCAGTCGGCGCAGCACATCGATCTCGTGCACGATCGCCTCCGGCTTGCCGTTGGCAGTGATCGGGATCTGCGAGACGCCGTGCTCGCGCATCGCGGCCACAACGTCGCCGACCGTCTGCTCGACCGTCGCCGTGATCACCGGCTTGCGGTCGGCCCGCAGCACATCTTCCACCAGTCCCAGCTTGCGCTCCGGCTCCAGGAAGCCGTGGTCCTGCATCCACGCGTCGCTGAGGAACTTGGTGATGTACCGGTTGCCCGAGTCCGGCAGGATCACCACCACCGTCTTGCCGGCGCCAAGCTCCGCCGCCACCTGCAGCGCCACGTGCAGGTTCGTCCCGCTGCTGCCGCCGCAGAAGAGCCCCTCCTCGCGCACCAGCCGGCGGGCCAAGAGGAAGCTCTGCCGGTCATCCACCTGGCGGACATCGTCCACCACGCTGGTGTCGAACGCCTCGCAGATGATGTCCTCGCCGACGCCCTCGACCTTGTACACGTACGGCGTCGGCATCGTGCCGGTGTGGAAGTAGTGGAAATGCACGCTGCCGAGCGGATCGGCGCCGACGACCTTGATCTGCGGCGACTTCTTCTTGATGAACCGCCCCAGCCCGCTGATCGTCCCGCCGGTGCCCACGCCCGCGACGATGGCGTCGAACTTGCCCCCGGTCTGGGCCCAGACCTCCGGCGCCGTCAGCTTCTCGTGCGCCTCGATGTTGAGCTGCGAGTGGTACTGATCAACGTAGTACGCCCCCGCCGTCTCCGCCGCGATGCGCTTGGCAACGTTCACGTAATGGTCCGGCGAGTCCCCGGGCACATCCGTCGGCGTGATGATCACCTCCGCCCCGAAGGCCTTGAGGCTGTTGATCTTCTCCAGCGACATCTTGTCGGGGATGGTGAAGACGCAGCGGTACCCCTTGACCGCCGCGGCCATCGCCACGCCCATGCCGGTGTTGCCGCTGGTGTTCTCGACGATGGTGCCGCCGGGCCGCAGCAGCCCCTGCTTCTCCGCCTGCTCGATGATGTAGAAGGCCATCCGGTCCTTGACCGACCCGGCCGGGTTCATGAACTCGCACTTGGCGAGGATGGTGGCCGAGCCGGCCGGGACCACCTTGTTGAGGCGGACCAGCGGCGTCGGTCCGATGGCGTCGAGGATGGTGGATTTGATGTCCATGCAAAGCTCCAGAGCCGCAGGGTACGCCCCGGGCAATCCGCCGGCGGGGGGCGAGAGCGCCTCTGGCGGCGTCGCAACGGCTTACCCTTGCGGCATGAGTGAACTTCTGAAGGGCGCGGCGGTCATCGGACAGTCGGGGGGGCCGACGGCGGTCATCAATCAGTCGCTGGTGGGCGTGGTCGAGGGGCTGCGCCACGGGCTGGTCGCCAGGGGGGCGGTCACGAAGGTGCTGGGGATGCGCCACGGGGTGAGCGGGCTGGTCGAGGGCGACCTGATCGACCTGACCGACCTGGATCACGAGCGGCTGCAGCGGCTGGCCCAGACGCCATCGGCGGGGCTCGGCTCGACGCGGGACAAGCCGGATCACGCCTACTGCGAGCGGATCTTCAAGGCGTGCGAGGCGCACGACATCCGGTACTTCTTCTACATCGGTGGCAACGACAGTTGTGATACCTGCCGCATCGTCAACGAACTGAGCGAGGAGGCCCGCTACGAGCTGCGCTGCTTCCACATCCCCAAGACGGTGGACAACGACCTGGTGGGCTCGGACCACACGCCGGGGTTTCCATCGGCAGCGCGGTTCGTGGCGATGGCGTGCATGGCGGACTTCATGGACAACATCAGCCTGCCGGGGATCAAGATCAACGTGATCATGGGGCGGCACGCGGGCTTCCTGACCGCGGCGGCCGCCCTGGCCCGCCGGCGCGACCGCGGGCCGGATCTGCCGAGCACGGACGGGCCGCAGCTCATCTACCTGCCGGAGGTCGCCTTCGACACCGAGCAGTTCGTGCAGGATGTGGCGCACATCTACGACGCCAAGGGCCGGTGCCACATCGCGGTGAGCGAGGGCATCGCCGATGATGAGGGCAACTCGATCGGCGCCATGCTCATCAAGGGCGAGACCGACGCCCACGGCAACCCGCAGCTCTCGGGCTCGGGCGCCCTGGGCGACGCGCTGTCGAACCTGCTCAAGCAGAAGCTGACGCCGACGGGCGGCAAGCCGCCGCGGGTGCGGGCCGA
Organism: Phycisphaerales bacterium JB039; assembly: GCA_043101635.1. Taxonomy (GTDB): domain Bacteria; phylum Planctomycetota; class Phycisphaerae; order Phycisphaerales; family UBA1924; genus CAYMJK01. The sequence continues at coordinate 18,651 of JBICIE010000206.1, forward strand.
CACGTTCGGGTACGTGCAGCGGTGCTTCCCGGACGCCTCGCCGGTGGACGCCCGCGAGGCCCGCGCTGCCGGGCGCTTCGGGGCCGACCTTGCGGCGCAGGGGGACATCGACGGCTCGATCGCGATCGTGCGGACCAGCCCGATTGCCCGCGGGGCGCTGTACAGCTCGGAGCTGCGCCGGATTGCGCTGGAGGAAGTGGCGGCGAAGACGCGTCACATGCCGGAGGCGTTCATCGAGGGGCGCCACGGCGTCTCGGAGGCGTTCCTGGACTGGGCGGCGCCGCTGGTGGGCGAACTGCCGGTGTTTGAGCGGTTCTGATCGGCGCCGAGGGGCGGCGGGGGGGAGCAGAGAACGAGCAGATCGCTTCAGAGAATGGCGCCGCAGCGCTTGAAGTGCGCTGCCTGGTCGTTGTCATAGCGGGCGCGGCGGAGGTCGACCAGGTAGAAATCGCACATGGTGACGGCGGCGCAGCGGAGGTCAGCGCCGCAGAGGTTGGCTTTGCGGATCGCCTCGGGGTCCTTGAACGACCGGTCGTCGAAGTCATCGGTGTAGTAGCCGGTGCGCGAGCCCTCCCCGGCGATGACGCTGCCGACAAGGCCGCTGCGTGAGGAACCGAGGTGGAACGACGCGCCGGCGAAGTCAGCGTTGCGCAGGTCGGCGCCTTCGAGTTCGACATTGGCAAGGCCGGCGCCGCCGAGGTTGGCGAAAGTCATGGTGGCGGCGGGAAGCGAGGCGCCGGTGAGCAGGGCCTTGCTGAGATTGGCATGATCGAGGATGAGCCCGGTGGCGCCGACGCCCTCGAGATTGGCGGCGATCAGGCTGGCCTGCTCGAGGCTCGCAAAGTCGATTACGGCCCTGCGGAAATCTGCCCCCTCAAGCCGCGCTTCACGAAGCTGTGCCCGGGTGAGATCCGTCCCATCGAGCGATGCGCTGCTGAACTGGGCACAGGCGCAGTCGATATTGGAGCAGTCGGCCCCATCCAGATTCGCCTCGTTGAGGCGGGCGCGATACAGCCGTGCGCCGGAGAGCCTGGCGCGCGACAAATGCGCGCCGAGAAGATCGGCCGCGCCGAGATGCGCGCAATCAAAGTCAGCCGCCTCAGCCCTGATATAGGCGCAGCGGGCCTTCTCGAGCAGGGCCTCGGCGAACACCGCATTGCTGGCCGAGGCGACGGTGAGATCGGCCTTGCGAAGATCGGCGCGCCGGAGATTGGCGGCGCGGAGGTTCGCGCCCTGCAGCCTGATCTCGGGGCAACTCACGTTGGCCCAGTCGACGCCCTCGAAATCCGCTCCGGGCAGACGCCGGCAGCGTCCCGGGCGCCAGGCGCGGTCGATTCGCGCGAGGATGCTCGCTGCCGCGACGGCTGTGGCGGATCTGTCAGCGGCCCGCGCAAGTCTCCGGACAGCTCGTCGTGAGCAGCCCTCGCGTGCGACCACGCGGAGGAACTGACCGGGCAGTGCGCTTGTCAGGATCCAGCGGGCGTGGGGCCCGGGCCGGTCGCTCTCGAGGAGGCGCATCAGCGCGCGGGCGGCCCAGAGGATGCGCAGGGGCTCGGTGAGTTCCACGTGCCCGGCCGCCATAGAGCCGGACAGCCGCCGCAGGCAGTCTTCCTCGATGGCCGGGACTGCGTCGCCAGACACACTGCAAACAGCCTGGTCGATGGTGCGGATGCTGTCGCGCTCGGCCATCGCGTGCAGAACGCGTATCGAGAGCCGCTTGTCGCCGGCGAGCAGGCCGGCGTCGGGAGCGTCGCGGACTCGAGTGAGGACGCCCGCTGCGCGCTGCCCGAACGCCTCAAGGGCGTAGGCGATCATGTCGTCGAAGGAATGGTTCGGTCATGACCGGCACTGCGGGGAGTCTACTGGAAGAGGCCCACGCGGCACAAGAGATTCGAGAAACCAAACGTCGCCTTGGCGCGCCGGAACTGGCGCGGTACCATGGGCGCGGAGGGTCTGGCCATGCGCATTGCACTGGTGAGCCTGCTGGCAGCCGCGGCGGCGGCGGCCCAACCGACCACGATCGACTTCGACGACATCCCGGGGACGGAGCAGGTCAGTTGGGCGGGGACGCGGTACGCCCATGAGGGCGTCGTTTTCGGCGTGATCGAGCCTGCCGTGAGCGCTGGGCTGTGGTCCACGGGCGATCCGCCCGAGGCGGCCGACACGCTGCCGCGCTGGGTGTACGGGGCGCTCCACCTCGGCGGAACATCGCCCAACGGGGGCATCTTCATCGAGTTCATGGTCGGTGATCGGACGGGCGCGACGGCGGCGGCCTCGTTCTGGGTGGCGGACGTCGACGACGGGCGCGGCGAGTGGCGAGCGGAGGCGTACGACATCTACGGCGTGCTGCTGGAGCAGCGGACCGGAACGGAAGTGAAGACGCTGGTGCGCTTCTTCCGGCCCCAGCCGGACATCCACCGCATCGAGTTCCACCCGTCCGCCGACGGTGAGGGGATCGACACGGTCATCTTCGATGGCATCTTCCTGGCGATCGACTGCTACGGGGACTTCAACCAGGACGGGACGCTGGACATTTTCGACTTTCTCGCGTTCCAGAACGCGTTCGCCATGGGCGATCCCGCGGCGGACTGCGATCACAGCGGGCGCCTGGACCTGTTCGACTTCCTGTGCTTCCAGAGCGCGTTTGCGGCGGGGTGCCCGTAGCGCCCCGTACGGGCTGGCCTTCGGCCACGCGGCTGGAGATACAGACTTCGACGGCGACCACGACTCGACCGACTCGACCGCCATCAGCGGCTGGAACGGCAACGACCCGTTCGTGGATGTCGACCTCGATGGCGATGTCGACAACGCCGACGACACCGCCGCGGACGCTGACTCGCTGGGCTGGGATGTGCTCAGCTCGGATGATGTCAACAGCAGGTACGGGAACGCGGGGTACACGCAGGACCGAGACCTGGCGACCATCGCGCACATGCGCTACCGGGTCTACAAGATCGATCTGGGGCGGTGGGTCACGAGGGATCCGGCAGGATACATCGATGGTGTGAGCCTCTACCAGTACACGAGGTCACAGTCGCTGCGATCGCTCGATCCCCTTGGGCTCGGCGCACAGTTTAGCACCACGTTGGCCACGCACTGCGGGGGCGGTGGCGTAGATAGCACTCGCTGCGACCCTCCGCCCGTCCTCGGCCCTGATCCATACGATCCTAGCCCCGGCTGCCAGGGCGCTATCGACAAATTCGAACAATCCGATTACTACAAGAGCGTTGTTGCGGAGATGGCCCGGAGAGGGTGCAGTCCTCCGAGGATTCTCTGCATCGATTGCGGTCTAGGCCCGTGGAATCCGGAGGAGGGTGGCTTAGGGGGCCGGACGCAGTGCGGGCCGAGTGGAGGGATCTTCATCTGTGACAATGGACGCCCCGCAGAGATGTACGAGCAGACCCTAGCACACGAACTGATCCACGCACTCGACTGCTGCGCGTGGGGTTTGCCTGGCGAGGGATCTTGCGAACAGAGGATCTGCACGGAAGCACGTGCGTACGCAAGAGTGGATTGCATCCACCTCAGGGGGCAGCATCGAGAATTCCAAAGATGTGTATACAACAAAACCAAGGCCAATGTATGCGCCTTGGACCCAGAGTGCTGTGGGTGGTGGGACAAGAACCCGGACGAAGCGTTCAAGATCATCCGGAACTGTGCGAGTTCTGATCTGCTTGATCCTCCGCCGCTCCCAAACCCTCTACCTGATCCACCGGATCCTATTGGACCGTTTCCACTTCTGTCCGAGGATGGTGATGGCTCGTCCTCAAGTGATTGAGACATTGATGGTCCTAGCGGCGATTGCTGTCACCTCGGCCTTGGTGGTCATTCTGTTGCCCGGACATTGGCCGACTGCTGTCTACAGCGCGTTTGACGGGCAGACAGGGAGATTCGTGGACAGAGACGGAGAGACTCACTGCCTGTTATTCTCGCGGAGTACCTCGCCGAGGGCGGAGTTTTCATTCCTACCTCCGTTATGGTACGAAACGCGATGCTATGTCGAGTATGTTGGAAAGGGCCCAACCGGCCTGTGCGACATTGGTGATGTGCCGGAGCCCCTCAGCACGCAGCTTCGCGCCTTTGTTCGGACGAGCGCACCGGCCTGGTACGCGGACAGGTACTTGGCCATCAACCCGCGGATTGTTGCAGCAGCTCTGCTACTCCTGTTCGCGTTTGTCGTTTCCTTGAAAGCAGTCACCGTACCATCTCGAATGGGATCCCACCAGTGCGCGCAATGCGGGTACTGTCTCGATGGGCTGGAGCATCACAGATGTCCCGAGTGCGGGTCGGATGTTCCATCAGCATCCAGGTGCCACGCTCAAGAAACTGCGTGATCTGCTCGGTCTCGACTGCGTCGAGTCGGCGCTCTGTACGGCGATGGGACGCATAGACCTGACGCTCACAAGGGAACAACCCATGCTGCGGAGCAGGACTGGATGTCTCCGAGTGGCGGGGCGACCGCCAACGACCGGGTTGATGCACAACCTCTCGGCGCAGAAGATGCACCCTCCGAAGAACTGAAACAGTTGAGCCTCGACTCCACTGAAACCATCATCGGGCGCCTCCGATAGTCGGCTAACCACGTGAAGCCTTCGGTTCATTGCATGAACCACGCTCCGCTCGGCAGGGCGAGCCCAAACCAGTAATCGAAGAGCCCATAGGTGGGCTCCGCAAGGACGGGGGCGCCCAATTGAAAGGAGGTACTCATGCAAGATGGAAAACGAAGTCAAAACGACGCTCGAACTGTTCGAGCAAGTGAAGGAACGCGTTGGAAGTGACGAAGTGGCAATCGCGCTCGTGCAAGAGGTCGGCAAAGACCTTCGAACAGCGATGATGCGACACGCCGGCAACGGCCTGGACTCACACCCGAGTGAGTCGGGCACTGCGATGACGCCAAAGCAAGGAGCGTTCCTGCAACGACTCAACGTCAAGATTGACGAGTCGTGGGACAGGGCCGAGGCCAGTCGCCAGATTGACCAGGCGCTAGCCGAAGAGTGCTGACAGAGGGCGGAGCCTCAGGCTCCGCCTCCTTCTCGGCTGCTTGGGGCAGATACGCAGCATAGTCTGCACTAACTACTGACTGCCCGCCACCACAGAGGGGCGCTCCCCCGAAGAAGCAGACCAGAATGGTGCTGCCGTTTGGTCCGAGCGGCTTCAACCGCTGAGCAAAGCACCTAGAATACCTGGGTTCACACGTCGCCCTGGTCGCAAACTCTCAGCCCTAGGAGGCCCGTCGATGCAGGTCACGATTACAGTCGATTTTGAGTTCTCGGGATGCAACTACCACGCCCCCTCGGCGCTGGACTTCGAGACATGTGAAGAGGTGCTTCGCGAGGAGGGGAGGCCGCCGGCCTTGGACTACCAGGTCTGGGCGTACCGCGATCTTCTCCTGAAGTTCGCCCAGCAGATCGCTCACCAGTGGCCGGACTTGGAATCGGCCATTCGTGAAGATGTCGAAAAGCGCCTCGGCTACAAGGACGGCGTCGCGCCGATTCCCGCCGGCGCCGGCGGTTCTCGAGAAGGTTAGAGGAGTGGTCGCGCAACGCGAGGTTGCGGTCTATGAGGCCCTCCGCGCGTTGAGCAGATTCCCAGTCGATGTAGACTCCTGGTCCCAGTTGGACCCGGGGACGCAGGCGATAGCGATCACGAACGTGATCGAAGCGGTGGCGATGTTGGGTGTAGGCATCGCAGAGCCGTGGGTGGCGTCCTTGCTTCGGTGGACGACCTGGAGTCCGGGCCCGGACAGACTGGAGTGGTATGAGCCCACTCTGTTGAGGCTCCGAACTAAGTGCGCGCTTGGCTTGTCACCGGATGAGGTCGAAGTTGCTCGGCTGCGGGAGAGCATGCTCTCCATTGACCGGTTGATGCCGGCCCTCGTCGCCCTTGAGACGGTCACCCAACCAGCGGTATTGGCTCGATGCCCGCTGACGTCGGGGCTGATCTCCGAGATGGACTCGCACATCGCGCAGTTTGGCAGAGACCTTGAAGGGGTCAGGCACGAGGACCAACTCTACTACTACGTCTTAGCTCGGAAGCTGCCGATGCTGAGATTCCCGGCCGTTGCCGATGCAGACGCCGGAGACATCGAACGCCTGGCGCGAGCTGCAGCGTCGTCCGAAGAGCCGGGGCGGGTGCGCCGGCTCGGATTCACATGCGACAGCCTTGGCGCCTTGGGCGCGGCACACAGCACGCTTCTCCGTGAGATCTACGGACACCTCTCCAAGGCAGTTGAGGATGGAGCGTGCGTTGCAACTGACGCGTTCGTCGAGGACCACCATGTGCCGGATAGCCTGCAAGTCCACAGCGCCCTCGTTGGAAGCTACAACGCATCGCTGGTCGTCCGCAGCGCGCGGCATGTCCTCGGTGATGAAGAGTGGAATCGTGCGCAAGCATGGTGCTGTCAATTACTGCGTGGGGCAGTCGGCGCGCCGTCGAACGGGTTGCCCGCGTCCGCGGCCTCGGGAGCTGCTCGTAACGCAACAACGTTAATTCGATGGCAGGGTCTTCAGAGCGCATCGATGGGAGATGAGGTGATATCCGAGACTGCTGCTGATGGGTTGGCGAGCTGGATTCGAGACGGACGTCAGCCCTCTGGCGAGGTCGCGAGCAATGTAGCACAGAGCTTCGATGGGGTCGTTCCGCAGATAGTCGTCGACGAACTTCGGCAAGTGGTTGTCCTGAATGGCCAGGTTGAGATGAGCATAGCCGACTGGCGAGTCAACGCTGGCGGCATGCTGTGGCTCGCGATGACGTACGCTGGAACTGTCCTCGAGCACGACAAGGTGAGGGAGTACTTCGGCCTCGAGGACCATCAGGCCGTGTCACATCTGCGCAGCAGCCTTGCTCGGCGGCTCGATGGCATCCCCATCGAGGCTGTCATTCCACCTGGGAAGCGCGGGACGGCCGTCTGGGATGTCCCCGATCGCGGATGGACCTTCCTCTGGCTCCGGCGTTCCGCCGATTACAGCATGATCAAGCCGCGACGCGCGAAGGTGTAGTCGCGGCGCAGAGACTGGAGCGCCTCTCGCTCAGATTCGGGTTCAAGTGCACCCAAGAGTCTCCTAGCGAACGGATTGGTCTGCTTCCGAAGGACGGTGGGCGACTCTGCGGGGTGGAGTAGGCGCAGGCGAGGGTCTCGGTGGGCGTGCTGCCAGAGATACGGGATGGGCTGCTGCGGGTCGCCGAGTGGTTGGCGGTGTATCACGACGCGGTAGTCAGGCGAATGAGCGTGCGAATCGAACCAGCCGTCGAGATCGCCACCTTCAGCCGGACCCGGCTTCACGATGTACGTGTCGAGCGCTATTGACGTTGAGGACCGTCGCGCATACGCCGGGACCGTCATGCCGGTTGAGATGTAGCGGGCGGCGAGCGCGTTCAGCACGGTGGCAAGCGCCGCATCTGGAGGCAGCCAGCTACGCCAGGGAGAGTCTGCGAGCTTCGGGGGCCGGCGGGGCCAAGCTGCTCGGAGGCGCTCCCAGTCAGGCACGTATGTGCTTGTGACGGAGATCAGCGAAGTGTTCGAAGTCCAGATGAGGTAGACCATGCACAGAGCGGGCGGTCAAAGTACTTAAGCCTGCCTGTTCGTGGCTTGTGAGTGCATTCACCTATACGCAAGCTAATGCGATCTATGAGCAAGCAACGGGCAGTTGCTTAGGCATGCCGGCGCAGGCACACTCCATGGTACAGGCAGGAGGATCTCCCGTGAAGCGACTCCAGATCAGCGAAGCATGGGCACGGCGCTCCTTGCCAGACGCGGATGATCTACGCTGGGCATCAGATGCGCTTGTCGAGGGCGAGCCCGACCCCGCGCCTCAGCGACCGTCAGACGTGCGAGTGGTGTGCCTGTTCGATGTTCCCCTGGTGTGCAACGATGGTCGCCGCGTCGACCGCCGGATCATCGCCGCCATCGAGGCGGCGCTCGATGATCGATATGGAGGGTGCAATGTGCGGGACGGGGTGCGCCGAGGGCGCTGGCATGGGGCCGAGGAGCCGGTTCTGCGGATCGAGGTGGCAGTGTCGGCAGCGCAGGTGGGCGAAGTCCGCCGGCTCGCCATCGCCATGGGCTGCAGGCTGCAGCAGGAAGCGGTCTACTTCGTGGCCGACGGCGTTGCTGAGATCATCCCGTTGCGGTGAGGGGCGGTGGTGCAGCGCGACTACGAACACGCCGGGGCGGACCGCCGCGACCTCCTTGCCGCACGAGAGAGGGTCCGGCATGCGTCTCGCAGGCTTCTGGACGCGTGCGGCCGCCTGGTTGCTCTCGCGGCGGCTGAGGCCGGCATCGCAGAAGAGGCGTCCGATGAACTGCCGGCTGGAGGGAGCGAGTTACTTGGCTGCGCCGATCCACCCGACACTGACGCCTCCACCCTCGATCGCTCCATGACCGAGAGCCGGATCCGTCGTCGGGACATCTTCTCGACCTTCGAGCGGGTGCAAGACTGCTTCACCGACACCCAGTGGGAGGTCGTCACGCGGTACTACCGGGATGGCAAGAGCGAGCAGCAGATCGCAGACGAACTGGGACTCTCGCGAAGCGCCGTCAACGAGCGCCGCCACCGCGCCGAAGAGCGCAAACGTCTGCGTGAGGCAGAACTGCGCGAGGAGCAGTTCCGCCTCCTCCGAAAATACCAGAATCCATGACGAACAACCCGGCGCTCGCCGGAGGGGTGTAGGCCGCGCGCAGTGCGCAGCTCACCGTGTTCTCTAGCTCTGGAGATCGTCATGCACAGCAGCAAGCCGTTCCCGCTTCTCGCCCCCTCGGCCGGTCCGCTGGCCGCCGGTGAGATCCCGCCCGGCACGTTCGAGGGCGGGGAGATCGAACCCGGCGTCTTCCACTGATCACCACCTCACTTGACCGGGCTATGGAGGGCCCGGCCCGCGAGCGGGTCGCCTTGACGGGCGGTCCGCTCGATTGACCCAGGAGATGCGCGTGATCAAGACGTATCGCTCCAAGGACGGCCTGCACTACTTCACGTTCCGCTTCAAGCGCACCTTCGGCGGCGTCGAGGTCTACTGCACGCGTCATCCATCGTTGATGGGCCGAGACAGCGACCCGCACAAGACGCACCTGTTCCGCTCCGGCCGCATCTGCTTCACCGCCGGGGGCCGGCCCCGCACCCAGGGGCGGGCCGAGCAGCTCGCCGGGCAGTGGGCCGAGTACTACCTCGAGTACCGGCGCAGCGGGAGGGTCCAGTCGTGAGCGGATTACTACCGCTGCTCTCCGGTCTTCCGAGTGTTGCGCAGCCCCGTCTTGAGATCGCCCGCAGGGCCTACCGCCAGATGATGGAGCTGGCGCTGCGTCCCGCCGAGACGGGCGGGATCCTGCTGGGCCCGATCGGCGGCAGCGTCGTCACGGACTTCCACTTCGACGCCGGGGGCGCCTGCACCGGGAGCACCTACAGCCCGGATCACATCACCCTGCAGCGGCTGATGGATGCGCAGTGGCTGCCCTCCGGCCTGGACATGAAGGGCTTCGCCCACAGCCACCCAGGGCAGCTCGATCGCCTGAGCGCCGGCGACCTTGCCTACATCGACCGTCTGCTGAGGGCCAACGACGACATCGACCCGTTCATTGCCCCCATCGTCCTGCCGGCGGCCTGCCGGATCTGCCCCATCGTCGTGCCGAGGCGCTGGCCGCTGGTCCCCCTCCGCGCCCGGCTGATCATCTTCTAAGGAGTAGCCCCATGCATGACACAAGCCGCATTCGCCCGAGCATTGATGTGGAGCAGATGGCGACCTCGCACGCGGCCATCATCGGCGGCGCCGGCGGTCTGGCCACCGACCTGGTGCGGTGCGGCCTCGGCCGGCTCACGCTGATCGACTTCGACCGCATCGATTCCAGCAATCCCGCCCGCCAGGACTTCCCGCACACCCAGATCCGTCGGCTCAAGGTCGAGTACGTGCGGGACTGGGCCCGCTCCATCAACCCGGATGTCCAGGTCGACATCCTGCCCCGCGACTTCTGCGAGCTGAGCGAGGAGGAGATGGGCGCCATCCTGGGACCGGCGGACCTCCTGATCAACGCCACCGACTCGTTCGCGGCCTCCGCCCGCGGCAACAAGGAGGCCTTGCGACTCGGGCTGGACTCCATCTGGATCGGCATGTACGCCGGAGGCCGTGCCGGCGAGATCGTCTTCTCTGACAGCCAGCGGACGCTGGCCTGCTACCGCTGCATCTGCGACAGCCGCTACCGGGCCTTCGAGGAGGGCCATCCACCCGCCAGTTCCGTCGGCGGGACGATCCTGGATCTGCGACTGGTCGACGCCATCGCAGGCCAGATCGCCATCGGCCTCCTGACCCGGGGGGCCGCCAACCGCTTCGGCCGGCTCATCGACGGACTCGGGGCGCGCAACCTGATCCAGGTCAAGATCGACCCGGGCTACACCCTCAACGGCCGCGACCCCTTCACCGAGCGCCTGGGCGCCAGCCCGGCCCACTTCTCGTTCACCTCGATGGCGCTGGAGATGACCCCGGACCCCGAGTGCCCGGACTGCGCAGCGGTGCGCCAGGAAGCGGGAGCTCACCCGTGAGGCGGATCACCCAGGACCTGGCCACGACCGATGGAGGGGGCCGCACCCTGGCCCGCAGCACCGAGAGCCTTCTCGACGACGGACTTGGCCGGCTGCGGGTGGTGCGTCGCCAGCGGGCCGGACGCTGCCCGACGTGCCGGGTTCCCCTGCTCGAAGTCACCCAGCTGCGCGGCCGCTGCGAGTCCTGCGGCCGCGGGCTCTTGTGCGAGCACTGCGCCTCGCACTGCCGCCTGTGCGCCCGGCGCCTGTGCCCGGCCTGCAAGGTCGGATCCGCCGGGGTCATCAACGCCTCGGTCTGTCTGCGGTGCGGCCAGCGGCTCGCGATCCGCCAGGCGTTCGAGGACCGGATGCGGATAGCCCAGATGTCTCTGGCCAGCCAGCGGATGCGGGAAGCCAGCGGCCTCCGTCGGCGAGCCATGGCCCTGCAGCTCGCCAGGGCGCGGGCCGCGCACAACATGGCGATGCTCCGGCTCTTGTGGGCCAGAACCGGGAGGCCGATCCGTGCGCGCTGGCGACTGTGAGCAGATCGTCGCCGAGAGTGGCTTCCGGTGGATCGGGAGCCTGGGCTATGGGCTGCCGTTGGGGCTTTGGTGGCTCGAGCAGGCCAAGGTCTCGCTGATCACGCTGGATCTCGGCGAGGCGATCCTGGTCAAGGGGACCAAGTCGTACCACCTGCGAGCGATATCCGAAGAGGGCCAGACCTGGGCCCGCGACATCGGCGGGTTGCACGACTACCTGGAGACCCACTTCCCGGAAGTGCACATCTCGATGTCGTTCTTCCGCGATGTGCCCAAGTCGCTGGCCCGCCGGCACGTCGCCGGCCGCATGGGCGCAGCGGGACGGGCCATCCCCGACTCAGCTGCCCTTGAGCGTCTTGACGCCCTGATCCAGCAGGCCCGCCGGCGCCGCCGGGCTGACCGTGACATAGCCCGGTTCATCGATCGCGGCTCGAACCTGCTTCGCTCGCATCTGAGCGCCAGCGCCCGGGAAGAGAAGGGACGCCTGCGCAGCCTTGAGCAGGAAGCGGCCCAGGCGCGGCGGGACCATCAGTTCTACGAGCAGTTGCAGAGCGAGTACCTCGCCAAGGGCTCTGCGCTGTCGCTGACCTTCACGCTGGCTTCCGGCGTACACCTGGCCAGCAGCGCTGCCGAGCTGCGCGACGCGATCGCGTCGGTGGTCAAGGAGCTGGATGACGCTCATCGCTACCAGGTCCGCCAGAAGCTCGGGGGCAAGCTGAACATCCAGGTCGAGGAGACAACGGATCCCACGCTCATCTGGCTGGAGCAGTGGATGGGCGGGGCCCTGCCCCCTCGCCAGCTTGAGAGGCTCAATGCGCCGCAGCAGCTGGCCGCCTCGCTCACAGTAACGCCTGATGAGACGATCACCGTCGAGGGGGTGACGCAGGAGCACGCCAGGCTCGTGCCCGCCCGCATCGTCTCAGCCTTGGTCCAGCGGCTCGACACAGAGGGAGCCCAGCGTCTCACTGGCGCCCCGGACCCGGCGTCGATGCCGGCGTGGATCGGGACACGCCTCGGCTCGGAGGCATGTCGAGCGGTGGTCCCGCTGGCCTCCCTGACCCACGCGTACATCTCCGGCGCCACCGGCTCGGGCAAGAGCTACACCGCGAGGGTGCTCATCGAGGAGGCGGCGGCCCACGAGTCGCTCGGCATCTTGGTCATCGACCCTCGCAACCAGGCTGCGGGATTGCTCGCTCGCGAGGATCGACCGTCCATACTGGAGCGGTACCGCGACTTCCGCATGGACCCCGGCCGAGCAAGGTCGTTCGAGCTTGCGTACCACGCACCTGCTTCGGACTGGGCTGCGCCGCTGCCTCAAGACCTGGGACAACTGGCGCGGGTGCGCTCGATCGTCAGTCTGAAGGGGCTGGATGAGGCGGATCGGTGCCGCCTGATGGCAGACATCCTGGATGGGGTCTTCACCGCGATCAGCGCTGAGGAGTCGGACCGACTCAGGCTCCTGGTCGTCGTCGACGAGGCTCAGCTGTTCACCAAGAAGCGCGTCGGACAGGAGGCCCGAGCCCAGGCCGAGCGGGCCGAGACAGGCCTCGACCGCATGATGCGCGAGAGCCGCAAGTACGGCTGCTGCGTGATCATCGTCAGCCAGACCATCCGGGACTTCTCCCACGGCGCAGCTGCCGTCCGCCAGAACGCCAACACCAAGATCTTCATGCACAACTCCGACCGGGAGGTGGAGTACGCTGCCGACTACCTCGGCGACGGCAGGAAGATCCTCCGGCTCAGGCCCGGTGAGGCCATCGTCTGGAACGCGGCCTGGGGCGCAGCCGCGTGCCGGATCAGGCCGCCGTGGTCCAAGGTGTGGGAGTTCAGCGACGCCGAGACGCGGCGGTTGCTCTCCAGCGACACTCCAACCCGTCCTCTCTCGCAGGAAGCAAGGGAACTGCTGTCAGCTGTCGCGCAGGCCGAAGAGCCGCTGAACATCACCGAAGCAGGCGAGCTAGCCGGGATCACCAGTAAGCGGCGTCTGGGTCAGCTGATCAAGGAACTGGAGCGGGCTGGACGGATACGGACGAGAACGCTGCCACAGCGCGGCAGGCCACGGATCATTCAGTTGATCGCGGACGGAACCGCGGACGCAATGGACTCGGCCGTGGACGAAGATGGCCTCGATCCGAATCACGGACGCAACCAGAACGGCCACTCTGCCGCGCCAGCCCAGTTGCGACTTCGTCCGGGTCGCTCGGGAACCGACATTCAGTCCGCGCAGACCACGGCCCCTGATCTGCACCCGAGCGAGCAAGAACCAGCGGCGTCGCGCGACGCTCAGGAGCACACACCGTGAAGGAACAGACCAGCGAGGAGATCCGCACCGCCATCGACTGCGACAAGTACCCGGCGATCCTCAGCGCCGCCCAGGCCGCGGAGTTGCTCGGCGT
>JBICIE010000207.1:0-2986 GCA_043101635.1 Phycisphaerales bacterium JB039
TGGAGGAAGGCCCGCCCCACGAGGGCAGGGTTGAACAGGTTCTGGCCGAGCCCGCCGAAGACCGCCTTGCCGAGGCCGATGGAGACGACGCCGCCGAGAAAGGCGATCCACAGGGGCACGCCCGGGGGCAGTGTCAGGCCGAGAATGACGCCGGTCAGCAGGGCGCTGTAGTCGCCGAGTGTGCGCCTGCCCTTCTGGCGGGGGCCGACCGCCCATTCGGTCAGCACGGCGCCGGCGGTCGCGGCGGCGAGGACGAAGATGGCGCTGAGGCCGAAGAACCAGATCGACGCCAGCACGACCGGCGCCAGGCCGAGCAGCACATCGATCATCAGGCGCGGGACGGTCAGGCCGCGGCGCAGGAAGGGCGAAGACTGGACCAGCAGCCTGGGATCGGCTCGGGTCATTGTTTGGCCCGCCGGCTGCGGATGGTGCTCTTGGCGACGCGGATCAGGTGCACGATGGGCACGCCGGAGGGGCATGTGAAGGTGCAGGCGCCGCACTCCATGCAGTCCATGACGAACGCCTTCTCGAGTTCCTCGTATCGGCCGGCGCGGGAGAGCGCCGCCAGGCGCTGCGGATTGAGGAACTGGCCGCAGGCCTCCAGGCAACGGCCGCAGCGGATGCAGGCGTACTCGTTGGGGTGGCGGACCTCGGTCTCGGTGAACGCCAGCAGGCCGCTGGTCCCCTTGAGGACGGGGGCGTCCAAGGCAGCCAGCGGCTGGCCCATCATCGGGCCGCCCATGATCACCTGGCAGGTTCGCTCGCTCAAGTCGCAGTAGCGGAGGATGTCGCGGATCGGTGTGCCGATCGGGATCATGAGGTTGGCCGGGCGATCGACGCCGGGGCCGGAGACGGTGACGACGCGCTCGATGAGCGGCTTGCCCTGATCGAAGTACTCAGCGATGCCGGTCATGGTGCCGACGTTGTTGACGACGGTCTCGACATCCAGCGGCAGCTTGCCGGCGGGGACTTCCTCGCCGTAGAGCGCCTTGATGAGCATCTTCTCAGCGCCCTGGGGGTACTTGGTCTCCAGGGGGATCACCTCGATCGGCTCGCCGGGCTCGATGGCGGCTTGCAGCGCCTCGATGGCGTCCGGCTTGTTGCGCTCCACGCCGATGGAGGTGATCTCGGCGCCGAGCTTGGGGGCGACGATGCGCACGCCGCGGATGACGGCCTCGGCGTGCTCCAGCATGACGCGGTGGTCGCAGGTCAGGTAGGGCTCGCACTCGCAGCCATTGAGCACAAGGCGACGGCAGCGCTTGCCTTCGGGGAGCTTGTACTTGACGTGGGTTGGAAACGCTGCGCCGCCCATGCCGACCAGGCCGGCCCGCTGAACATGACCGATGAACTCTTCGAGATCCATCGCCTCCGCGTCGCCGATGGGCTCGAGGGCCAGTTCCTGGCTGGAGTACGGGTCGATCTCGACCTCGACGCAGTCGACGAGGCGACCATCCGGATGGCGGCGCTTGGCGAGTGCAGCGACGCGACCGTCGACCGGGCTGTGCAGGGCGGTGGAGACCCAGCCGACGGGTTCGGCGAGCAACTGGCCGCGCCGGACCACCTCACCGACGCGCACGATCGGCTTCGATGGCGCGCCGGCGTGCATGCTCAGCGGCAGGGTGTAGCGATCGACGAAGGGCATGCGCTCGATGGCGAGCGCTTCGGTCGCCCGCTTGTGATCGTCGGGGTGGATCCCGTGGGCAAAAGTGTTGTGGAGGCGCAGCGCTGTCACGAGTCGCCGCCCTCCCGCTGGCTGTATCCGGCGAGGGCCAGCAGTCCGTCACGGACCCTTGTGGCAGCTTCGGCGTTGAAGTCTGCGCGGAGCTGCTCGAGGGCCGTCTCGTGCTGGCGCTTGAGGTCTGCGATCTGCCGGGCGTGCTCGTCTGCGACAGCGCGCTCGGCATCCTCGCGCACGCGCTGGGTGAAGGGGGTGACGACGCCGGCGATCTCCTGGAGCGTGCGCCAGAGACGAAGGCGGTCGTCGGCCCACGCCAGCAGCGCCGGATCGGCGGCCCATGCGGATTTGTCGAGCGGGTCTGTGACCCTGGCGGGCGCATCGTCGCGCTCGGAGGCGGCTTTCGTCAGTACCTTGTCCACCGGGGTTCCGGCGCCGGGGAGGGGCTGGAAGCGGGGACGGAAGCGCGACTCGGTGATGGCCCAGTCGGCAGGGGTCAACGGCTTTCCGTCAGCGGCGCGGGCCAGCAGCGCATCAAGGGCCGGATTGCCGCGCAGGTCGAGGCAGGAGCCGAAGACGCCGGCGCCGGCAGGATCGAAGCGCAGCAGGGGGAAGCTGCGGGAAGCGACCGCGAGGCGGGCCTGATCGAGCGTGCGGGGCGCGGGGAAGCCATGGCGCTGCGGGCTGGGGCAGTGGACGCAGATGAGGGCGGGGCCGTCGAACCGGAGGGCGCTGCGAACGCCATCGGCGAGATGGTCGGGGGCGGCCACCGAGGTCTGAAGGACGTAGGCCCTGCGGCTGAGCATGGCCAGCAGGCTGACATCGAGGCGGGAGCCGGCGGGATACGCGCCGAAGGCGTCGACGCCGGAGTCGCTGTCGGCCTGGCCGCCGGCGCCGCTGAGCAGCAGAACCTTGACGGCGAGATCGGTGGAGAGCAGCCAGAGCAGCGATCCGAGGGCGCTGCGGGTCAGGGCGCTGTCGTCGCCGATCAGCAGGACCGGGGCGCAGGCGCCGCGCTCCTCAGCAGAGAGGTCGCTGAAGCGGAGGGCCCGGAGCTGCGCCACGGCGCGGGCGGCCTCTCCGGGGCGCTCGAGTTCGGCCCTGGCCCAGCGGACGGTTCGGGCGGCGTCGAGCGCCGCCGCGGCGTGGCCTTCGAGCAGGCCCCGCGCCAACTGTGGCGTCGTGGCGCCGCGATCGCGGCAGGCGGGCGCCCGCAGGGGGTTGAACGGGGCCGTGGTCGCCCACAGCGTGCCGGCGCCGAGCGCGCTGGCGGCGCCGGTGCGGGCCCGCCCGGCGCCGGAAGGCCCGGCG
>JBICIE010000208.1:0-6789 GCA_043101635.1 Phycisphaerales bacterium JB039
AGGCCGAGCGATTCCTCGCCCAGCAGCAGCGCCAACTCGATGAACTGACCGGCCGGCGCAATCAGCTCGAGACCCAGCGCAAGCGCCTGGCCGCCGAGGCCGGCCGGTCAGTTCATCGAGTTGGCGCTGCTGCTGGGCGAGGAATCGCTCGGCCTGCTTGAGCCGGCCGGTCAGGCCCGCCAGTTGTCGATCCACCTTCCAGACGCCGAGCAGCTTCGCCGTTTCCGTCATGAAACCTCGCTCCGATGACCACCAGCCCGAAGGTGATTCTACGCGGGACCCGGCCCCCGATGCGCGCAAAATTTTCTCATGAGGCCAGCCGGAACCACCAGAACGCCAGCGGCGCCACGAAAACCGCCGAATCGATGACATCCAGCACGCCCCCCATGCCGGGCACCAGCCGCCCCGAGTCCTTCAGCCCCGCATCCCGCTTGAACATGCTGGCCACGAGGTCGCCGACTTGGCCGGCAGCGCCGAAGAGGGCCCCCGCCAGGGCGCCGCCCGCCAGCAGGCCGCCCGCCGGGCGCAATTCCGGCCCGACCTGCGGCGCCAGGAGGGCCAGACCGGCGGCGCCGACCAGCGCCGCCAGCAGCACGCCCCCGGCAAAGCCCTCCCACGTCTTGCCGGGGCTCAGCCAGGCGATCATCTTGTGGCGGCCGATGGCGCGCCCCGTGAAGAACGCGCCGATGTCGCAGGACTTGATGGTCAGCAGGGCCCAGATCAGCATCCAGGCGCTGTGATCGCGCTGGATCGCCAGCACCAGCCCGAACATGAGCCCCAGATAGACGAACGCCAGCAGCGTGCCGCCGGCGGCGGCGACGGCGCCCTCCAGCGAGCGATTGCGCGACGAATAGGCCAGCGAGCCGAACAGCGCCACCCCCGCGGCCGTGTTGACAACGGCAAGACCGTACAGCCCGTCCTTGTGCGCCGGGGTCGTCGCGGTGAGGATGAGCCCGCCGATCGCGGCGATCGCCATGACTCGGCGCGAGACATGCACGCCCTTGCTGCGGAGGATCACCGCCAGCTCTCGCGCCGCCAGCACGCTGATGATGGCGGCGGCAACGAAGAAGAGCAGTCCCGGCGGGAGCGTGCCGTCGGGCCCGGCGACTGCGCCAGACGCCTCGATCCCGTCGAGCAGTTCGTCGCCCCAGGCGAGCGCGAGGACTCCGAGGATCAACAGCGGGCCCATGAGCAGGCGGTGCTTGAGCACGGGGCGACTGTAGCGGGGATGGGCTTAACGCCCGCGCAGGGCCGCGGCGACGAGCTGGTCGGCCGACGGCGGCTCGGCCCCGTCAAGGGCGCCCAGGGCAGCCTGAATCCGGCGCTCGGCGTCCGCCGCGGTCTCGCCCAGGGCCATGAGCGTGTCGATGGCGTCGCGAGCCACCGGCGGCAGCCGGGATGGCCGGGGCTTCGACTCGATCGAGGCGGCGTCGAGGGCGAAGGCGTCGACCTTGCCGCTCAGTTCGGCGACGATGGTCTGGGCCAGGCGCTTGCCGATCTCCGGAAGGCGCTCCAGAGCCTTGTGATCCCCGGCGACGATGGCGGCCGCGATGACGCCCGGCTCGGCGGCCATGGCCCGCAGGGCCCGGCGATTGCCCAGCCCCTTGACGGTCGTGAAGATCTCGAAGAAGCGGCGGGCCTGCGGGCTGTCGAAGCCGAGGAGGCGCGGGGCAAAGCTGGTCCCCTGCGAGGAGCCCTCCAGCGTCAGCAGCGTGTCGAGGCGGATGCGCCGGCCGGGCTCGGCCCCGGCGAGGCGGTCGGCCAGATAGGCCGGCACGAGCGCGTCGATCGACAGAACGCCGCCGACACCCAACCGGACGGTCTGGCCCTCGACCGCCTCCAGAACACCCTCGATGCGGGAGATCATGGCAAAGTAAAGCCGCCTTGCATCAGGAAAGACTCGCCGGCGGCGGAGTGTCGGTTCGTGTCATCAGTGGCCGATATGCCAAGCGATGCCCCCAGGAACCCCCGCCCTCAAACCGCCACCCACCGCAGGGGGCCCGGCGTCCGCTGTGGCGATCCTGATTGCGTCGCGCCACACGGTCGGGCCGGCGGCGGCGATGCTGAGCGCAATCGGCGGGCCGGCCATCGGGGGGGTCATCTGGGCCGGGCGGCCGGGAAGGGTCGCCGGGGCGCCGTCGCTGGGCTCGCTGGAGGGCCTCGGACCCGCCGCGGCGGCGCTTGGCGCCACCGAAGCCATTATCTGCCTGCCGGAGACCGACCGTGCGTCCCACGAGGTGGCCCGGGCCGAAGCCAGCGCCGCCGGGCTGCTGACTCGCCTGCTTCCGGCGCCGGAGGACCTGCTCCGGGCGGCTCCCGGCGGTCCGGTGGCACGGGCGCCGACGCCGATCGACCCGGCGTCGCTGATCGGACGCGCCCCGCGCCCGGTGGACCGGGCGGCCATCGAGCGACTGATTCAGGGCCGGCGGGTGCTGATCACCGGGGCAGGCGGGTCGATCGGGTCTGAGCTGTCCCGCCAGGCCGCGGCGGCAGCGCCGGAGGCGGTGCTGCTGATGGAGCGGTCGGAGAACGCCCTGTTCGAGATCGACCGGCGCCTCGGCGCCGCCTTCCCGGCGGTCGCCCGGCGGGCGCTGCTGCACGATGTCGTGGACCCGGATCGCACGGCCGACCTGGTCTGGTCGCTTCGTCCGGATGTGGTGTTCCACGCCGCAGCGCACAAGCACGTGCCGCTGCTGGAGGATCACCCGGCGCTGGCGATCGAGAACAACACGCTGGGGACGCGCTCGATCGCGCAGGCGTCGATCGCCGCCGGCGCCGCCCGCTTCGTGATGATCTCGACGGACAAGGCCGTCAAACCGTCGTCGGTGATGGGCGCAACCAAGCGCCTGGCGGAGCAGTGCGTGCTGGCGCTGGATGCCCGCTCGCGGGCCCAGGGGGCGCCGGCGCGGTGCAGCGTGGTGCGCTTCGGCAATGTGCTGGGCAGCGCGTGCAGCGTGCTGGAGATCTGGTCGGCCCAGCTTGCCGAGGGCGGACCGATCACGGTGACCGACCCGCGCATGACGCGCTACTTCATGACCATCCCCGAGGCCGCGGCCCTGGTGATGCAGGCCGGCGCCATCGAGCCTGCCGGCGCCCCGGCCATCCACGTGCTGGACATGGGCGAGCCGGTGTCGATTCTCGAGCTGGCCCGGCGCTTCCTGCGGGCCCACGGCTACGAGCCCCGGACGCTCGAGGACGATGAGCCCGCCGGCCCGGGAGCGATGGGCATCAGGATCACCGGCGTGCGCCCGGGCGAGAAGCTGCACGAAGAGCTGGTCTACGAGGCCGAGGAGCTGGCCCCTTCCGGGGCGCCCTCGATCTGGGCCCTGCGTTCGGCCCCGGCCCCGGAGGGCTCGGTCTGGAAGGCGATCGCCGAGGTTGAGGCCGCGGCGAGCGCCCGCGACACCGCCCGGTGCCTGGAGGCGCTGGCGCGGGCCGTCCCGGAGATGCGGAGGCGGTGATTCTGGGACGGGCCGGCCGGTGGAACCGGGCCTGTGGCGCGCCCAACAATCCCATCTGAGGGCGGCTTCACCCGCCCGGCCGGCAGGACGATACCGATCCCAGATGGGCATCAGCGAGAAGGACAGGATGGTGCTGGAGTGGAGCCTGGCGCGCGATGACGCCGAGTCGCTGCTGCGCACGCTCAAGGGCGCCCGGGCCGACTCGGAGCGCCGCCTGGCCGAGATGCGCACCGGCGACCCGATGAAGAAGGCCACCGGCCGCTCGATGATGGACAACGCCATCGCCCGCACCCAGCGGATGATCGACACGCTGAACCGGCAGATCGTCGAGCTTGAATCCTCGTTCAGCGAGGAAGATGCGGCTCTGCTGGCGCGGCTTGCGGGCCGGTGATGTCCGTTGCCCTACGCTCGGGGCGATGAATCCGACATTGAAGATCAGGAAGCTGGATGAGCGGGCTCGACCGCCGCGGTACCACAGCGCGCTGGCCGCGGGGCTGGACCTGGAGGCGGTGCTGCCGGTGGGCGAGATCTGGACGCTGGCGCCGGGGCAGATCCGTGTGGTCCCCACCGGGCTGGCGATCGCGATCGAGCCGGGGTACGAGGCGCAGGTGCGCCCTCGCTCCGGGCTGGCGGCTCGCCACGGGGTGACGCTGGTCAACAGCCCGGGCACGATCGACGCCGACTACCGCGGCGAGGTGAAGATTCCGCTGATCAATCTCGGGCCTGAGCCGGTGGAGATCACCACGCACATGCGCATCGCGCAGATGGTGATTGCGCCGGTGGCGCAGGTGGCGATCGTCGAGGTCGAGGCGCTGGACGAGACGGTGCGCGGGGCGGGCGGGTTCGGTTCGACTGGCGTGCATGCCGATGGCGTGGCGCAGGGGCGCTGACTCAAGGTTTACAGCTTCAGGTCGCCGAGGCCCATGCCCATGCCGCCGGCTTCGCCGAGGCCGCCGGGCTTCTTCTTTCCGCCCTTGCCCTTGCCTGCGCCCTGCTCCTTCTCGCGGCGCTTGGCCTCCTCGCGGAGGCGGCGCAGGGCGGGGGTCTCCTTCATGATCTCTTCGATGGAGGGGCCCTCATCGCGCTTGGGGCGCCGGCCGCCGGTGGGCTCGGGCCTGGGCTGGGTGGCCTTGACGCTCAGGCCGATGCGCCGGCTCTCGGGATCGACGCCGAGCACCTTGACCTTGATGACCTCATCGGCCCTGACGACGTCTTCCACCTTGCCGACGCGCCGCCAGGCAAGCTCAGAGATGTGGACGAGGCCCTCGACGCCGGGGGCGATCTCGACGAAGGCGCCGAATTCGGTGGTGCGCGTGACGCGCCCGCTGACCTCGGCCCCCTCGGTGATGTCGCCGAGGGCGGTCTGGAAGGGATCGGCCTCGAGCTGCTTGATGCCGAGACTGATGCGTCCGGCGTCCCAGTCGAGCTTGAGGATCTGGGCCCGCACGTGCTGGCCCTCCTGCACATAACGCCCGACAGCCTTCTCGCCGTGGCCGACGCGCTCGTGCGTGAGGTCGGAGACGTGCACCAGGCCGTCGACGCCGCCGATGTCGACGAAGGCGCCGAAGGGCATGATCTTGCGGACGACGCCCTCGACGGTCTGACCCTCATGCAGCGTCTCGCGGAGGCTGGCGGCCCGCTCCTCACGCTCTTTCTTGAGGATGTCGCGCCGGGAGAGGATGACGTTGCCCTTGCCGCGCCGATCAACGCGCTGCACCTGGCAGGTCATCTTCTCGCCGACGAAGACGGACAGATCGTCGATGTGATCCAGCGACACTTGGCTGGCCGGCATGAAGGCGTGGTGCCCGCCGGCGAGCTCCATGTCGAGGCCGCCCTTGTTGACGCCGGTGCAGCGGGCCTCGATCACCTGGCCGTGCTCGAGCGTCTCCCAGCCGGCCTTCTGCACCGCGCCGGGGCGGGAGCAGATGTAGAGCGACTCGCCAGCCTCGTAGCGGTCGACGACGAGTTGGACCTCGGCGCCGGGCGCGGGCAGCTCCTCGCCCTCCTTCCACTGGTCGCGCGGCACGATGCCGAGTTCCTTGGGGCCGAACTCGACGAAGACGTCGGTGGGGCCGACGCTGACGACCACGCCGAGGCGATGCTCGCGTCCCCCGCGGACCTCGCGCGGGCCGCGAAAGCCGGGGGCGGGCGCGTGCGCTTCGGTCTTGCGGGCGCCGGTGGCGCTCATGGCGTCCAGCTCGGCCATGGCGGCGTCGATCTCCGCGGCGGTCTGGTCGTCGAGCTGCGGCGGCGCGCCCCGGGTGTGGCGCTCGACTTCGCCGGCGCCGGCGCCCTCCGGCGCAGTGCGCTGGGGCTCGGGCGGGGCCGACTGGGTCGGGGCCTCGGGTGACGACTGCGGATCGGACATGCTGGTCATGGGATTGCGGCCCGGTTCAGGAATCGGCGGTGGCGAGCGCCTCGGGGGCGGGAGCGTTGAACTGGCGGATCGCCTCGACGATCCGCTCAGCGGTGCGAACGTTGACCAGGCCGGCGGCAGCGTCGATCGGCGGGGTGGCGCCGGTGCGGACCGCCTCCAGGAAGGACTGGATCTCGGCGACGATCGGCTCGGCGTCATCGATGACAAGCTGCTCGACGTTGACGAGTTCATCCCACTTGAGATCGGTCAGGTCGGCGCCGCCGCGGAGCTGCTCGTGGATCTCGCGCATCTGGATCTCGTTGGCCAGACGCCGGATGATCACGCCGGTCTTGGCGCCGTAGTCGATCTTGATGTAGGCGTCCTCGCCGGTGATGCGCGTGACCCGCTCGGTCTTCAGGGCCAGCCGGCTGCAGGTGATGTTGGCGACGCACGAGCCGCCGGGGCGGCGGAAGGTGAGCCGGGCGTTGCAGATGTCTTCGTGCTCGGTGACGACGGCGACGCCGGCGGCCTGGATCTCATCGGGCTCCTGGCCGCCCATGAGCATCAGCACGACGTCGAGATCGTGGATCATCATGTCCATGACGACGCCGATGTCGACGGAGCGGAAGGTCATGGGGCTGACGCGGCTGACCTCGATGAAGCGGGGGCTGATGCCCTCGCCGTTGCGCGTCGCCTTCTGCATGGCCCGCATGATCGGGTTGAAGCGCTCGATGTGGCCGACCATGAGCGTGGCGCCGCTGCGCTCGGCGACTTCCTTGATCGCCTCAGCGTCGCGGACATCGCCGGCCAGCGGCTTCTCGATCAGGCAGGCGACGCCGGCGGAGAGCAGCGCCTCGGCAATCTCGCGATGGCGGGTGGTGGGCGCGGCGATGCTGACGGCGTCCACCCCGGCGTCGATCAGTTCGTCGACGCTGGCCATGGGCCGGGCGCCGTGCTTGTGGGCGATGTCGG
>JBICIE010000209.1:0-17613 GCA_043101635.1 Phycisphaerales bacterium JB039
CGACGCTCTTCCGATCTTGATCGTCGGGCTGCTCGCTGCATGTGGAGCCGCCCAGGGACAGAACCTCCTGACCAATCCGGGCTTCGAGAGCGGCCTGGACGGGTGGAGCACCTTCGGCAACGTGTTCGCAGAGACAGCCAACCCGCCACAGTTCGTGCCGCTGGAGGGTGATGGACTGGTCTCGATGTTCGGGAACTTCAGCGGCGGCTTCAATGTCTCGGGACTGTTCCAGGAGTTCGCCGCCACCCCGGGCTCGCAGTGGACGATGGACGGCTACTCCCGCCACTTCAGCGGCGATCCGATGATCGGCCCCGGCGCCCCGGACGCCAACTGGGTCGTCATGAAGCTTGCGTTCAAGGACGCCGCGGACATCGAGATCGGGGCGGTCGAAGCGACCATCCTGGATGGAACCAGCCCGACGGACGTGTGGATCGACGCCGATCCGATCGTCGGAATCGCGCCGGCCGGCGCCGTACAGGTGGAAGCGTTCTTCCTGTACCTGCAGCCCGGCTTCGATGGCGGCGCCGCGCACATCGACAACGCCTACCTGATTCCGGCGCCGTCCGGCGCAGCGCTGCTTGGCCTTGGATTGCTCGGCGTCTGTCGACGACGCCGCTGATGTGCGGAGGTTGCGGCGTTGGTGGAGCATCGATCCTGGAGCGGAGGCGGCCGACTGGCGCTTGCGCAGCGCAGCGCCGCCCGGCCGGGACCGGCAGGCGTCTCCACCAGCGCCGCAGCCTCACCGCCCTCGATCGATTCGAGCACGACGAGCGTGAGCCGCACGTGCGGGCGACGCCGGGCGCTGCTGCGCGCAGGGGACATGACAGCCTAACGTGGTACGAAAGGACTCGACAATGCGCGACGCGGATTCGCTGTTCCCTCGCGACTTCGTGTGGGGCGCCGGCACATCGGCCTATCAGATCGAAGGCGGACTCGCCGAGCACGGGCGTGGCGAATCGGTGTGGGATACGTTCTGCCGACGACCCGCGGCGATCCGCGATGGCCACACGGCCGAGCGCGCCTGCGAGCACATCCATCGGTGGCGCCAGGACATCGACCTCATGCGCCAGATCGGCCTGCGCGGCTACCGATTCTCGATCTCCTGGCCGCGGATCATGCCCGATGGCGCCGGCCCCATCAGCGAGGCCGGTCTCGGGTTCTATGACGGGCTTGTCGACGGGCTGCTGGAAGCCGGCGTGGAGCCGTGCGTAACGCTGTTTCACTGGGACTATCCCGCGGCGCTGCACAAGCGGGGCGGGTGGATGCACGAGGCCAGCCCGCAGTGGTTCGGAGACTACGCGGAGGCGGTTGTCAGACGTCTGGGGGATCGGGTCCGCCGCTGGATCACGATCAACGAGCCGCAGGTCTTCATCGAACTGGGCTATGGCCGCGGCGAGCACGCCCCGGGCCTGCAGCTCCCACTTGCGGACCGGCTCGTCATCGCCCATCACGTCATGTGCGCCCACGGCGCCGCAGCTCGGGCGATCCGTCAGTGGGCGCCCGGCAGCAGGATCGGATGGGCGCCGGTGGCGTACTGCGCGATCCCGGCGTCGGCCCGCGAGGCCGATCTGGAGGCCGCCCGCCGGGTCACGATCGCTTCGGGCGGGCCGACGCTGTCCAGTTCAAGCTGGTTCAACGATCCGGTCTTTCACGGCCGGTATCCCGAAGATGGTCTGGACGCCCACGGGAGCATGCTGCCAGCCGGCTGGGAGCGCGACCTGGAAGCCATCCACGAGATCCCGGATTTCTTCGGGATGAACTACTACCAGGCGCCGACGGTCCAGGCCGGGCCGGATGGTCAGCCGCGGGAGATTCCCGATCCGCCCGGGGCCCCGCGCACGGCGTTCGGCTGGCCGATCAAGCCGGAAGGGCTCTACTGGGCCAGCCGCCAGTTGTATCAGCGATACCAGGCGCCGATTCTGGTGACCGAGAACGGGCTGTCGACGCACGACGGCATCGCGCTCGATGGCGCGGTGCACGACACCCAGCGGATCGACTACGCCGCCAGGCACCTGCTGGCCCTGGCCGACGCGATGCGCGACGGTGTGCCGGTGGAAGGCTACTACCACTGGTCGCTGCTGGACAATTTCGAGTGGGCCGAGGGATATCACCAGCGCTTCGGGCTGGTGCATGTCGACTTCGCATCTCAGCAGCGCCTGCTCAAGGACTCGGCCCGCTGGTACCGGCGGATCATCCAGACCGGCGGCGGACTGCTGCGGGAGGGCGCGCCGCCGCTGGTCGTTGCGGGTCCGCACAGCGGTGTACCACAGGGAGCCATCGAATGAAAGCGGCACTGGCAGCGGCGTTGTGCCTCTGGGCCCTGGCCTCCTTCGCATCCGGGCAGGAGTCGGTCCAGTGGCGCCTCGTCTGGCAGGATGAGTTCGATGGCCCGAGCCTCGACCCCCTGAAGTGGCGCGCCGAGGATGCCGCGCTGGAGAAGAACAACGAGCAGCAGTACTACCTTCCAGACGAGGTCGAACTGCGCGACGGGCTGTTGATCCTGCACAGCCGGGAGCGGCAGCGCGGTCGGCGGCCGTACACCTCCGGGATGGTCGAAACACGTGATCGCTTTGCGCGCGCGTTCGGACGCTTCGAGGTGCGGGCCAGGCTGCCCTCGGGCCAGGGCGTCTGGCCAGCGCACTGGATGCTGCCCGCCAGCGGGCTGTGGCCGCCCGAGATCGACATCATGGAGATGCTCGGGCACGAGCCGCATCGCATCCACATGTCCAATCACTGGGGCGACTGGCCGCACCATGCCTGGAACACCGGCCACTTCGACGGGCCGCGGTTCGACGAGGACTTCCACACCTTCGCGGTCGAGTGGAGGCCGGGCGTGCTGGAGTGGTACATCGATGGAGAACTGCGCTTCCGCAGCGAGCAGGGCGTACCCGCCGAGCCGTTCTACCTCATTCTCAATACCGCCGTCGGCGGAAACTGGCCGGGCAGCCCGGATGAAACCACCGTGTTCCCGGTCCGGCACGAGATCGACTACGTGCGCATCTACGAGCCGGTCGAGTCGGAGCGGTGCTACATCTGGCTGGATGCCGTCAACGGCGCGGTGCGGACGGCGCCGGCTGGCTACTGCTTCCCGGTCGGCGCCGAACTGGAAGTGGTCGCCGAGCCGGACATCGGCTACCGATTCGCCGGCTGGGACGGCGGCCTGAAGGGCCACAGTGCGCGCGCGAAGGTGACCCTGGAGGAGAACCTCAACGCGGTTGCCCGTTTCGAGCCGGACCCTGACGCCCCCGCCCGCCTGAAACCGGTGGGCCCGCCCGCGGCATCGTCCTTTGAACAGAAGGGCTTCGAGCCCGCCTGTGCGATCGACGGACAGCCCGGCACGCGCTGGTCATCGGCCTTTGCCGAGCCGCAGTGGATCATGCTCGACTTCGGCTCGGTCTGCGACATCCGGGCAGTGGACATCGCCTGGGAAGCGTCGCATCCGCGGACCGTTGCCATCCAGGTCTCCGACGATGCGGCCCAGTGGAAGACGGTGCGCACGCTGACGAAGGACAGCCCCGCGCGGGACATCCTGCGCGACCTGGACGCCCGCGGCAGGTACCTGCGATTGCACTGCTCAGGGCGCACAACGCAGTACGGCTTCTCCATCTGGGAGCTTGGCGTGTACGGAGGGGCACTGGACAACGGCCCTGCTGGGACCGCTGCGCCTGCGGCGGACGATGAGCCGCGGTGACGGGCTCGACCGACGCGGGCCCGCCCCACCTACGGTTGATGCGGAGGCTGTCGTGCGCACTGTCCCCCTCGGCCAATCCGCACTTCGATCCACCCGCCTGATCTACGGGTGTATGCGCATCTGCGGCACATGGGAGCCGGCCGAGATCGACGAATCGCGCCGGCGCGAGGCCTTCGCGGCGCTTGAGGCCGCTGTCGGGGCGGGGTACAACCACTTCGACCATGCGGACATCTACGCCCACGGCGAATGCGAGCGCATCTTCGGCGCGTTCCTCAGCGCGAATCCAGCCCTGCGCGATCGGATCATCATCACGACCAAGTGCGGCATCCGCTGGGCCGGCGACCCGGACCGGAACGCCCCCCACCGCTACGACTTCTCGACCGAATGGATCCGGACATCCTGCGAGCGGTCACTGCGGCGGCTCGGCATCGACACGATCGATGTCTACCTTCTGCACCGCCCTGATGTCCTGATGGCCCCCGACGAAGTGGCCGCCGTGTTCGACCGTCTGCGGGCCTCGGGCAAGGTCCGCCACTTCGGCGTCAGCAACTTCACGGCGCAACAGACTGCGCTGCTTCAGTCACGCCTCGACGACCCGCTGGTCTGCAACCAGCTCGAGATTCACCCGCTCCGCCTTGACCCGTTCGAGGATGGCACGCTCGACGATCTCCACCAGCGCGGCGTCACGCCGACCTCCTGGGGCCCGGTCGCCGGTGGCCGGCTCTTTGCCGAGCGACAGGACGATCAGCGCCTCACTGCCATCACTGCGGCCCTCGATCAGGAAGCCGCGAGCTGCGGCGTCAGCCGAACCGCGATCCTGATGGCGTGGCTCCTCAGGCATCCTTCCGGCATCCTCCCGATCGTCGGCAGCCGCACGCCGCAGCGCATTGCCGACGCCGTCGCCGGCGCTTCGGTCGACCTCAGCCGGGAAGCGTGGTACCGAATCTACCTCGCCGCCCGGGGCAAGCCGCTGCCGTAGCGCAGCGCGAAGAAACCTTCAGGGCCGGGGCCATGGATCCGCCGTTCGCTCCTGGGCCGAGAGCGACCTGATCGTGAGCTTGGGCGTGCGATCTTCGAAGTACAGCCCCCAGTGCTTCTCCGCGCCCCGCCGGTTCGCCGGGTCTCCCTTCCAACTCTCGTCGAACGCCTCGAAGAAGAAGACCGTGACGCTGGCCCGGCGGGCCCATGCCGACAGTTCGCGGTAGTAGCGAAGCTGCTTCTCTTCCGATGCGCGCGGACCAAACTCAACAGCGGTGGTCGCCCAGCCCGCCTCGGTGATGACCAGCGGCGCACGCGGCAGCGCGCTGCGCACGCGCTGCAGGTTCTCGATGGTGTACGCGAGTCCCTGATCGATGTCGCGCCCCTCCCAGATCGGGTAGCTGTGCACCGACACGAAGTCGAGTTCCCCCGCAAGCTGCTCGCCCCGCTGCGCCCACCACTCGTAGTTGTCGGCGACAGTCACAGGCTGGTCGATCGCAGCCTTCACGATGCGCACGTACTGGATCACGGCTTCCAGCGGGACCATGTGGTCCGTCCAGTTCACGAGCGCCTCGTTGCCAACCGCGACAGCCACGACCGTTTCCGGGTGCGCTCTTGCGAGGCGGATGGCGCGCCCGACCTCGGCGGCGTTGGACCGCCTGTTCGCGGCCAACTCCTCCTCCGGGTAGGGCTCCGGCCGCCAGGGACAGCCGGGATTGCTGACTTCAGCCGCCAGCCACGCGCCGAGCAGGACCCGCAGCGGCAGCCCGTGCTCCTCGATTAGATGCAGAACGGTCTGGGAGTTGACCCCCGCGTCGTACAGCCGGATGAGGCGGAAGGGCGTGTCGCGCACCAGGATCCGGAGATCCTCCAGGATCTCCTCATCTGACGGGTTGATCGCCCCTTCGCCGCGATCCGGGTGCTGCCCCGCCCGGTACCCGGAGTAGCAGACCGCCGTGAACTGCCCGCCAAGAAGAGCCGAGGGATCCTGCTGCATCGCCGCATCCTGGGCGCTGGCGCACTGCAGGGCCTGCGGCAGCAGGGCAAGCAGCACTGCCACCGCCTGCGCGCGCATGCGGGCGCCAGCTCGTTTGATTTCGTGTGTCATCCGCAATCCTGTACAATCTCGAGAGCCGGGGCTTCTCAGGGCTCCGGCGACGCAGTTCGCTGGAGTTCGACCTCGATCAGCTCGATCCGGCCGGTCCTCCGGAATAGTTCGCAACTCAGTTCCCTCGACAGCTCCGACCCGTCGAGTTGCGTCACGGCGCCATCATGACAGTGCGCCGCAATGCGGCTTCGGTCGCTGAGTCGCACAATGATCGGGACGCCGCAGAGTGTCAGACCAACAGCGCCCGCCGGGACATCGATCAGTCTTTCCGGCTGGCCGGCGACACGCATCCTCGCCGGCTCATCGAGCAACTCAGCCGGATCAACCAGCACCGGGTCGAATCGGACCCGCCCGGCCTGCACGCGCACGCCAAGCTCGGCGAAGCGGGCCAGGACACCTTCCTTGACCTGCCCGGTCATGCCGGGCTGCTGGGCGCCGCCAGCCCACGGGGTGTGCGAGTACGGCTCGTGCGGCACAGCGCCGAACTCGGCCGGCGTCTTGCGGAAGCCGAGCCCGTCACGGATCGCGCCGTAATGGTCGCGCAGCCGTGCAATCAGTTCCGGCCCGGCGCCTTCGTCGCTGGCGCGCAGGATGATCTCCTGCGTCGCCAGCAGGAGCTTGGAGACCATGTGCCAGTAGACCGAGCCGAGCCCCTCGTACTTGTGCATGCGCCCGGCCCGCCCGGTGAACTGCGCGTGGCGGAACGTCCGCTCAAACGCGTCATGGACTGCCGCGGCGTCGGCCCGCACGAGTTCGGACCATCCGCTCTGGCCCGCCAGCGCCGTCAGCCGTTTCTGCAGAGCCTCGTGCGAGTTGAGTTCGGCGCAGAACCGGGCTCGCCCGTCCGCATCGATCGCGAGAATCCCTGCCTCCGGCCTCTCCGCGGCCCGCCGGAACAGGGGGATCCGGTCGATCGCATCCGCGCAAATCACATTGCGATCCATGAACCGCGGCAGGTCGACCCGCGGGTACAGCATGAAAGACCGCTGGTCCGCTCTGTACAACTCGCTGCGAAACAGCGCATCGAGCACGCCGCACGACGCCTCCATATCGAGTATCCCGCCGGAGAGGGCTGCGACCTGACCCTCGAGCATCAGCCCGAGCTGGTCGACCGCCGCGCCGGTCTCCGTGAGAGACAGCACGTTGTACGACTGGTAGAGCCCGTCGGGACGCCTGGCGTTGCGGATGGAGTCGTCACAGAGATCCCTTGCGCATCTGAAGAAGTCCGCGGCATCGCTGCGACTGATCGTGACCGGTTGGCCCGGCCCGTCGGCGTACAGCGATTCCCGGGCAGCTTCGGCTGCCGAGCCGACGTCCGCGAGCCATCGCCGCCGCGCCGCATCATCGACCGCGCCACGCCGCTGCATCAGATCGGCCAGCGCCGTCATGGCCGCAACCGCCCGCTGGCGCCACTCGGCAACGGCCGCTGACACAAGCGTGACCCCGTCGCCGAGTTCGTCGATCAGGCCCGCGGCGAAGTCGCAGAACCGCCGAAGCTGATACAACGTCACCATGGACAGGCCCCAACCGGCCAGCGCGTTGTTGGCGTCGTTCCATTCCGGGCGCATCGTGTTCATCCAGACGCCGCCGCCGGGCACGAGATTGCACACCTTGGCCAGCGCAGTGACCAGCAGCTTCTCCAAGAGCGTGACGAGCGCCGGCTCGCCATCGGCGTCGAGCACCAGACGACCGTCACCTCCGATCTCAGCGCTGCTTGCCTCGAGGTCCCGGTGCAGGTCATCGTCAAACCGGATCGAATCCCTGGGATTCCTCGCGATCTCCTGGAACGAGCGGATGCGATACGGCACGTTGGCGTAGGAGAAGATCGGCTGCTCCAGCACGCCCGGGAGCCACTGCGGCAGCGTGTCCCGGCACTGCTCGAGGAGGCGCAGCAGGTAGATGATCTGATGATCCCCCCAGTAGCCGATGTTCGAGCGATCCTCCGGCCCGGGCGCCTCCCAGTCGACGCCGCGCTCGTTGATCCGGTAGGGATTGTGCCCATCAACGGTCGAGGCGTTGACGAACTTGGCGATCATGCCCGGCAGGAGGCCCGGGTAGCTCCTGGCCATCGCCTCCCAGTTCTGAAAGATGTCGCGCCAGTTGCCTTCGTATCCCACGATGCGGGCGCCGCGCTCGTCGCGGACCTTGATCCGGAATCGATTCCACGGACGGCTGGGGTCGCCGTGTCGACGCCCGAACGTCAGGGGAAGGTATTCATGCGCCAGGCGCACCAGTTGCGGGTCGCCCGCGGCCCCGATGATCTCAGGGAGCGTCTGCACGTTGAGGACGCCCTCGAGGCCGGCAAGGAACGCGTCGTGACGGGCGCCGATGCCCGCGTGGCGATCGTGTACGAACCGCCGGAATGACTCGGGCTCCACCTGGTAATCATTCAGCGGGACGCCGCCGCGCATGGCGTTGAACAGAACATTGGAGCGGTGTGCCGCACACGCCGCGATGTCCGCCGTCGCCTGGGCGCCGTCGGCGCCGTCCAGCAGACGGTCGAGCCGCTCGCGGTCCTGCTCGAGGGAGCGGTCGACCAGTTCGAACAGGTCGGCGCCGGACTCGAGCATGCGACGGATCCGGACGATCGCGCTGTGATCCAGGTGCACATCGCCGACGATGTACCATCGCTGGCGCGCGCCCGGCGCAAGATCGAGCACGGTTCGGCACAGATAGGCGCCACGCTGCCCGAGCGCCGGATCTTCGGGGCCGGGCGGCTCGCCCTGCTCGAAGGCCTCCAGGGCGCTCTCGCTGAGCGATACCGCCGCCCCATCCAGCCCGACATGCCAGATCGCATTGGCGCGGAGCGACTCGATCGCCTCCGGGCGATCCGAGATCATTGACTCCAGGGCGTAGATCGCAGGGCCCCGCTCGGCGATGCGCTCCGACCGCTTGTAGCCGTCCACCAGCGTGCTCATGGACTGCTGCAGCCCGAGCGGCACGCCCGCCGGCTGCACGTTGACATAGCCGTCGATGAGTTCGCACTGGATCGGCGCTGCGCCGGGCGATGCGCGAAGCTCGCACCGGCGCACCACCCCCAGCGCATCGGAGAGCCCCAGCTCGGCGCAGAACGTCAGGCCGCTGCGCGCATCGGTCTCCTCGAACTCGACGGAGTCAGCCGTCAGCGAACGCCGCATCGCGCGGATGACGCCGGCGCCGGGCCGCCGCGGCTGAAGCGGCCGCCAGAGCCTTCCATCCTCGAATCGCACCATCGTGACCGGGCCTGCAAGGCCAGCCATCTCATGCAGGCGATCATCCGTCTCGTAGGGAAACAGGCGGCGATCCACATCGACCCGGCCGGCGGTGAGCGCTCCGGATGATGACAGGAACATCCAGAGGTCGGTGTCGCCCACCAGAGTCAGCAGGAATGGCGCCATCGAGTCGAGGCGCCGGATCTCGTAGAGCCAGCGACCGTCGGTCTGCAGAAAGCGCCCCTCGGCGGATCGGGTTGGACCGGCAAACGAGGCTGATGATGTCACGGCATGTTCATCCTCAACTGCTTCCGCCGGCATCCGGTTGCGGGCTCAGGTGCGGCGGTCCACAGATGGACTCCGCGTCGAAGGGACAGTCTATGTCTGGCGCGACTCAGAAACTCTGCCCTGGAGCGTTCGAGACCACAGCCGCTGCGGATGCGGCTGTCGCGACGGGTATATCGATCGGCTATTCATCCGGCGCCGCACTGTCGGTGTTCTGCTCCATCGCCCGTCGGGCCCGCTTCCGCTCGTCGATCTGCCGGCGGATCTCGCGGCTGCGCTCCTCCGTGAGGTCGTACCGCCACATCACGGCCATCGCGATCACCGTCCCTGTCACCGGGACGATGATGTAGGCCAGTCGCATGCCGGTCATCGCCTCCGGCGTCTGCACCGGCAGCGACTGATCGAACCCGACAAGCTTCATGATCAGGCCCCCGACGAGAGCGGCGACCGCAAAGCCGAACTTCACCATCCACCAGTAGACCGCTCCGAAGGCCCCCTCCCGTCGCTCACCCGTGTTCAATTCATCCAGATCGCAGATGTCCGCGGTCATGGACATCATGATCGTGAACAGGCCGCCGATCCCGAAGCAGAACAGCGGCAGCGGTACGAACAGCAGCCAGGCGTTGGTCGGGCTGAAACACCACCAGAAGCTGATGTATCCGATGATCGAGATGCCCTGAGAGATCAGAAACGCGTTCCTTTTTCCTAGCTTCTGTGAGAGCAGCGTCACGATCGGGATGGCCAGGAAGCACGTCGCCAGAGCCCCGACCGACCCGAACAGCGACGGCCAGGTGCCGGCGGCCCCCGCGTCGCCACCGAACATGTAGTGAACGATGATGAAGAACGAGAACGCCGCAACCGTGTTGAAGGCGTTGAACACGAAGAAGGTCGCCAGGCAGATCTGCCGGAACGGACGGCACCGGAAGGTCGCGCCGAAGCCCTTCAGCAGGCTGGCCAGGTTCTTCTTGAGATTCCTGGGGGAGAGTTCCTCCAGTGTCGCCGGATCCACCGGCCGCGTCCTGCACAGCAGCGCCGGCGCCATGGCCATGAGCATGCAGCCGAGCCCGACCCAGACCGCCAGGCTGCGGGCGCCCGCCGCGGCGTCGGCGTAGATCTCCGGGTCGTAGATGATCACCCAGAACCAGGGCACGATCACCCACGCCCACTGCCCGATCCACTGGGCCACCGCCATCAGGCGCGTCCGCTCGTGAAAGTCGGTGCTCATCTCGTAGCCCATCGCGACATACGGCGTCGCGAAGATGGTCAATCCGAGATAGAAGACGAACGCGAGCAGCAGGAAGTACCAGAAGTTGTACGACTGGCTGTTCTCCGGGCTCAACTGCCACATGAAGATGTACGAGACGCCCGCGATGATCGAGCCGACGAAGATGTACGGCCGGCGCCGCCCCCAGCGGGACCTGGTGTTGTCGGAGATGAACCCCATGATCGGGTCGGTCAGCGCATCGGACAGGCGCGGCAGGAACGCCAGGACACCCCAGAGCACCGGGTCCATCCCCAGCCCCTGCACCAGCACCACCATGAAGATCCCGAGCGCCGCGGGAAACATCTGGTTCCCCAGCATGCCGACGCCGAAGGCGATCTTCTGCAGCGCCGGGACCCTCGCCGGCTCGCCGGCCGGCGGGTACTGCTCACCCATGGACGTGTCTCCGCTTCATCTGTACCGCCGCACGCGGACTGCCTCTTTCCTGATCCGGGTACTCTGAGCGACCGGCGGGCCGCCGGGGATGGCGGCATACGATCGTTGTCTCGCAGCGGCCTGATGTCCTGCGGCATCGGCTGGAGATGTGTGTTTCTGGACCCCGGCCATCTCTGCGGTCGACGTCGAGCGGCGCCGGAATAGGACGAACCTGATGCTGACCTCGTCTGCGCGCGCGCTCCTGTGGTCGCTGGCGGTGCTGATGGTGGCGATCCTGGGGCTGCCCGCGATCGCGGCGGCGGCCTCCGATCCACCGCCCGCGTCCGGCGGGGGCGGAAGCGGCTCCGGACCGCTGAAGGTGTTCATCCTCGCCGGGCAGTCCAACATGCAGGGACACGCGCACGTGCGGACGTTGGACGCCATGGACCTGGACCCGGGAACCGCCGCCATCCTCAAGGAGATGCGCACTGCCGATGGCGCCCCGCGGGTGTGCGAGGACATCTGGATCTCCTCGCTCGGCTCGGCGAGCGACGAGCGGATCGGCCGGCTGACCGCCGGCTTCGGGGCCGAGGCCGGCGGCCCCAAGATCGGCCCGGAGTTCACCTTCGGCCTGTACACGCAGAAGCTGCTCGATGAGCCCATCCTGATCATCAAGGTCGCCTGGGGCGGCAAGAGTCTGCATACCGACTTCCGGCCACCGGGCGCCGGGCCATACCAGTTCAACGAGCAGCAACTGCAGCAATTCAGAGAACAGGGCAATGATGTCGACACCCTCCGGGCCGACGCGGCAGCGGCGTCGGGCCGCTCCTACCGCCTGATGATCGACCACATCAAGATGGTCCTGTCCGATATCCAGCGCGTGTATCCCGGCTACCGGCCCCAGCAGGGCTACGAACTGACTGGCTTCGTCTGGTTCCAGGGCTGGAATGACATGGTTGACAGCGGCGCCTACCCCAACCGGGACCGGCCGGGCGGCTATGACACCTACAGCACGCTGCTGACGCAGTTCATTCGCGATGTGCGCCGCGATCTTGCCGCGCCGGACATGCTCTTCCTCATCGGCGTCATGGGCGTTGGGGGTCCGATCGACGACTATCCGCCGGAAGCGCAGCGATATAAGGAAGTTCACCGGAACTTCCGCCTGGCCATGGCGGCGCCGGCCGCGCTGCCCGAGTTCGAAGGCAGCGTCGCCGCCGTCTCAACTGCCGAATACTGGGACATGGAGGTCGTTGCGCTGCGGGCGCGGGAGGACCGCATCAAGCCGCAGATCGAGGCGCTCGAAAGCAGGATCAAGGATGGCGCGCTGAGCCGGGAGGATGGTGAGGCGATGCTTTCCAGGCTCTACGAGAATGAGTTTACAGCGCGAGAACTCATGCTCCTGCGCGAGAGCACTTCCAACTTCGACTTCCACTACATGGGCTCGGCCAGAATCGTGGCGCGGATCGGCAAGGCCTTCGCGGAGACGATGGTGGCAATGATCGAGCAGAGGGGCCGGCAATGAGCGTCATCAGTCCGCACCGCTCCACCGGCGGGCCCGCCACCGTCCTCCGGCAGTGGCAGGCAGCCTTTGCAGCGGCGCTGTTCCTCCTCCTCGCAGCGCCGGCGCCGGCCATCGAGCCTCCTGCCGCCGCCGCAAACCCGGACTTCACGCAAGGCGAGCAGCGGCCGGAAGCGGCGACGCACGACTGGAATCTCGGGCCCACCGGCGCCCGCGGCTGGATGTACAGCAACGCGATGGAGACGACCGAAGCGCGACAGGTCCTCATCACCCGAGTCGATGCGGGATCACCCGCCGATGGCGTTCTCGAACCGGGCGATGTTCTGCTCGGCGCCGCCGGCCGGCCGTTTTCCCATGACCCGAGAACCGAACTCGGCCGGGCCATCGGCGCAGCCGAAGCGACCGATGGCAGCCTGGCGCTGATCCGCTGGCGAGATGGCCGGACGGCCACGGTCGCCGTGCAACTGCAGCGCCTCGGCGCCTATGGGCCGACCGCGCCGTTCGACTGCCCCAAGTCGCAGCGCATCTTCGAAGCGGGCTGCGAGGCCCTGGCGCAGAAGATGGCGGCGGACCCGGACGCCGGAAACCCGATTGAACGATCACTCAACGCGCTGGCCCTGCTGGCAAGCGGCCGGCCGGAGTACCTGCCGCTCGTGCGCAGACAGGTCGAATGGGCCTCGCACTACTCCGATCCGCAGCGGCGCCAGTTGCATTCCTGGTGGTACGGGCCGGTGAACATCCTGCTGGCCGAGTACACCCTCGCCACCGGGGACCGGAGCTTCATGGCTGACCTCGAGCGCATCACCATGGAGATCGTCCGCGGCCAGAGCGAGGTCGGCTCCTGGGGTCACCGCTTCGTGCAGGCCAGCGGCCGCCTCGCCGGCTACGGCATGATGAACGCGCCCGGCCTGCCCCTGACCGTCTCACTCATCCTGGCGCGGGAGGCCGGGGTCGATGATCCCGAGCTGGATGCCGCGATCGGGAAGAGCGCGCGACTGCTTCGCTTCTACGTCGGCAAGGGGAGCATTCCCTACGGCGACCACCACCCGTGGATCGAGACGCACGATGACAACGGCAAGAACGGAATCGCCGCGGTCATGTTCAACATGCTCGACGACGCCGAGGCCGCCGAGTACTTCTCGCACATGAGCGTCGCCTCGCACGGCGCCGAACGGGATACCGGTCACACGGGCAACTTCTTCAACATGCTCTGGGCCATGCCCGGCGTCGCACTGTCCGGCCCCCACGCGACCGGCGCCTGGATGGGCGAATTCGGCTGGTACTACGACCTGGCGCGTCGCTGGGACGGAACCTTCATCCACCAGGGGCCACCCGCCAGCACGCCGGACAGCTACTCCGGCTGGGACAGCACCGGCGCCTGCCTGCTCGCCTACGCCCAGCCACGCCGGACGCTCTATCTGACCGGCCGGAAGCAGGGCCTGCTCGAGCAGATCGATGGCGCCACGGCCGAGAGCCTCGTCGCTGACGGGCGCGACTGGAGCCCCCGCCTCAAGCTCGCCGCCTATGCCCGGCGGACCGATGCGCAGCTCTTCGCCGGGCTCAAGAGCTGGTCACCGGTCGTTCGCGATCGCTCCGCAACCGAACTCGCCCGGCGCGACGGTGACCCGACGCCGCGGCTGATCGCGATGCTCGGCGAGGACGACCTGCACGCGCAGCTCGGCGCCTGCCGGGCCCTGATCGCCCTCGAGCGGCGAGCAGCGCCCGCGGTCCCGGCCCTGCGGGACACGCTGCGGGCGGATGACCTGTGGCTGCGCATCCGTGCCGCCCAGGCGCTCGCGAAGATCGGGGAACCGGCCATGTCCACGCTGCCGGACCTGCTCACGATGATCGTTGCCTACGACGCCGAGACCGACCCGCGCGGCATGCAGCAGCGCTTTCTCTGCTTTGCGCTGTTCGATCAGCGCGACGGGATGCTGGGTCGCTCGCTGGATGGCGTGGATCGCGAGTCACTCTACGCGGCGGTGCGGGCTGGCCTTCGGAACGAGGACGGGCGGGCCCGCGGCAGCATCGGCTCTGTCTACCGAAACCTCTCATACGACGAGATCGAGCCTCTGCTGCCCGCGATCTACCAGGCCACCCTCGAGCCGGCCCCCAGCGGCATCATGTTCGCCGATGGCATCCGACTCAGCGGCCTTGAGATCCTCGCGCAGCATCGGATCAAGGAAGGCGTCCCCCTTTCTGTCGCGCTCATCGATCCGGGTCGCTGGGGCCTTGCCAACCGGATCAACCGCTGCCTGGCGGCTCTTCGCCTCTACGGGGGCGCCGCCAGGTCCGCGATCCCGCGGCTGCGCCAGTTGGAAGACGATCTGCGCGCACAGCGCTGGGCGCCCGAAGCGATCGAAGCGCTGGGCATTCCCGCGCTCATAGCTGAGATCGAATCCGACCAGCAGCCGCCGGCGCTGCGCTCGCTGGAGGATATCGTCGCCCGGTGATCCGGAGACCCGCTGCTCTTCTTGCGCCATCCGGCTGACCCACCCGGGGGCGACCCGCCGCGCATCCCGCCGGATCTGGTTTATCCACTACCAGCCTGCACGCGTCGTACTGGTAGAAGTACTGCCCGTCGAACGTGAGATTGCCGGCCGCGTCGTACTCGGTCTGGATCGGGCTCATCGCCCCGGTGTCGAGATCCACATCGAGCTGCGTGATCTCGTTGCGCGGATTGACGAGCTGCATGTACCGGAACGTGTCGGTCGTGGCGTCCGGAGCGAACGGCACGCCGCGGGCCGGGCTGTAGCCATCCCAGTCCAGGTTGCCCGCGATCAGCCGACCCTCCGGCGGCCCGTCGTCCCCGCCGCGGCGCCGCCCACCCAGTTGCCCAGCAGGTCCAGCGACCACTCGTCGGTGCGGACGACGGGATTGATACGCGGATTACCTGCAACTCGGCATGCGAGATGGAGTGCGGCGCTGCCGCAACGGACCGGGCTTCGATCAGAGCAGATGGGCTACAAGTCGATGCGCTCCGGACGCTTGCCACCGACAACCATGAACGAGCCATGCGGGGGGTTGAGCCGCTTCAGCACGGGTCGCACAACGTCGCGGATCTTCTCCGCGCTCTGACCGATGAGGCGGACAACGGCGAGGCCGCGGACGAGATCGAAGCCGTGGCCTTCGATTGTCCCAACGCCAGCGCGCTCCAAAGCCTCAGCCAGTGGATCCTCGATCTCGTCCAGGCCGAACTGCGGGTCGTCTTCCGGCGCGGCGATGTAGATGACGACCGACGCGCCCTCGAGCACGAGATCGGTCTGCGGCCGCTTCAGCTCTTCCCAGGGGTCCCACGCGAGTTCCATACCCAGAGCCTTGCTGAGGTCCGTATCGACGTTGGCGTATCCGCTCAGACCTCCCTCACCGAGATAATCGCCTGGGCCCGGAGGGGGTGAAGCGTCACCAAACTCATCGCAGTACTTTGGATCAACCCAGATGCTGGAGAAGTAGTGCTTTCCAAGAACTTCCTCCGGCTGCAGCGGGTAGTTGCCAAGCGTCTCGAACAGGCCAATTCGCCATCCGAGCGCATTCGTGATGATCGGTGGGATGAGAAGGTCAGGTTTGAAAGGGGGCCGCAACATGACTGGGTCGGACACCTGCATGCGGTAGAAGTACAGCAGGAACTCGTTACCCGTCCCGCTCATCATCTTGCAGCGATTGTGAATCACCCGGCCAGCGATCCACCGTTCGCCGCGCATGTTGCACACAAAGAGATCGCCTGACTTGGGCTTTCGCCTCGATGGCTTGAGCACGATCATGTTGGTTGGGATGCGTTCACTGGCCATCAGTTCACCACTTGATCGGGTTCTTCGAGATCCAGTTGCGCGTTCACATCATCAACTCCGCGGTGGGGCTACCGCGTCTCCCGAGGCCCCTCTTCTCGCAACCATGTCTACTCGTCGTGGGAAGGTTCATGTTCCTTGCCCGGTTCTCCGATGCGCGGTCCCGCGAGGATCTCGTCGAACAAACGCGGCCACCACATCGGGTCCGCATCCGGATCGCCTCGGCAGTACCGAATGACCCATGTGCTGAAGTTATGCCACGGAACGTATTGAAAGCCCAGCCTGGAACCAGTAATGACTGGGTAGTTGTAGTTCAGGTTGCTCTTCGACCGGTGGACACGTTGCCAGACAAACTCACGATCAGTAACCCGCAGGCACTCACCCCAGTAAGTACCCATGTCGATTGCAACAGACTCCATGCGACGCGAGAAACGGCAGACTGCCGTCCGCTCAAACCACAACCCGCCCTCGGGCACGGGGCCGACAGGAACAAAGTCGATTCTCTGCTGTGTCGCGTCAATGCACAAGCGTCGACAGAACCACTTCATAAGGCCATCAAGTGAGCTGCGAGAGAAATCAGCGGTCCACGCTGCACAAGCTGAATCGACTATCACGATACGTTGCAACTGCGTCATGCGCGATGGGATGTAGCGCAAGAACTCCTCGAACCTGCGTTTGGACTCATCGCCAGACCACCTATGAACGCGATCAGGGCTTTCCGCGAGCTCCAGGACCGGATGCTGAGTGTATTCCAGGCGCATTAATAGACATACTCGAATGTGATCCTGCCGCCAGATCGACGCCGATACTGTTTTATGCGAGCAGTCAACGCAGGGTCAATGTCTCGCGGCTTGTAGAACGTCCACACAATCTTATCATAAATACCTTGATTTACAGCATCCAAGTCCTTTCGCAACTGTCGATCCAGTCGTCGCGAGAGCCGTTGGGAGCCGGTCTTAACCTCGTTGGCGATCCGTGTCTTCCCAACAACTGTTATCCCGTCGTAGAACCTCCCTCGAGCCCACCCTGGGATTCCCGCGTAAACGCCGCTGTTCCTGGCGCCCCGGTAGTAGCCCATTCGATTCGATCATCGACTCGCCCGGGTCGCCCTGCCGGCGAATCGGGTTGTATCTCTTGCCCCACTCTAGGCCATCCGGCCCATAGGCAAGGCTCTCTAGACCGTAAACGCCGAAATGTGCCGCAAGTCCCTTTAGGATCGCCAAGTCGATCCACCGGTTGTCGTTGCGACTGTGCCACTGATCGTCGGCACCCCAATCTACGGCCCATTCGACGTCATAGGAGAGATTGTCGAGTAGTCAGTCACGATGCTTTCGAGTACCGACGTGACCGTACCACCTAAATCGATAGCGCCTAATGCCAGCTCATCAAGGTCGATGTACGCCGGATCTTGCAGATCGGA